>NZ_JAPZSK010000001.1 GCF_027531815.1 Gemmatimonas sp.
AGCGCAGCGTCGGCCAGACCGGAGCCCCGACCCCGACTGCCCTAAAGACCCCGACCCGGGCCCAAACCCCGACTGGAGGAAGACCCCGACCGTGGTGGCGGTGCCCCGACCGCTGTGGCCGTACCCCGACCGTCGTGGCAGGGCCGCGACCACACCCAAGACCACGACCCCGACCAGCAACGACCGAGCCCGAGAGGATCAACGCATCGCCGCAAACGTGTCGCAAGCGCCCGCGTCGCCCTGTTCGAAACCGCGCCGGAACCACTGCTGCCGATCGGCCGACGACCCGTGCGTGAACGATTCGCGTTGTACGCGGCCACCGGCCATCTGTTGCAGGCGATCGTCACCCACGGCAGCGGCGGCACCGAGCCCTTCCTCGAGGTCACCCGGCTCCAGCATGCGCGCCCGCGCCGCATCGTGCGCCCATACGCCGGCGTAGCAGTCGGCCTGTAGCTCCATCGCCACCGACAGCGCGTTCTTCGCGCGCGGATTCTCCTGTTGCAGGCGCCGCACCTGCTGTTCGGTCCCCAACACGTTCTGCACGTGATGGCCGATCTCGTGCGCAACGACGTACGCCTGCGCGAAGTCGCCGGGCGCGCCGAACTGCCGGTGCAGCTGGTCGAAGAACGACAGGTCGATGTACACCTTCTCGTCACCCGGGCAGTAGAACGGCCCGCTGGCCGACTGCCCCGTGCCGCAGGCCGTGGGCGTGGCATCGCGGAAGAGCACCAGCCGCGCCGGACGGTAGCGCGACATCTGTCGGGCCCACGTGGCCTGGGCGCTATCGAGCACCACCGAAACGAACTGCACCATGCGCTCTTCCGCCGGGTCGTTGAGCGGCGCCTGCTCGGCCGTGGGCACCGGTGCGCCCAACCCAATTCCGCCAGTGATCGGGGTGACGAGGTCGGTCTTGAACACATAGCTCAGCACGATGAGCACGAGCATGCCGCCCACACCGAGCTTCATGCCGCCACCGCGGAAGCCACCGCCGCCCATGCCACCCGCACCGCCACCGCCGCGACGGTCTTCGAGATTACGACTGCGGCCACCAGGAGACCAACGCATGGCTCGGTACGTGAGAGGGGAAGGCGCGCGGAGACGGCGTCACGGAGACGGCGTCATGGAAACCGCGTCATGGGAACCGCGTCATGAATTACCACATGAGCATAACCGCGGGAGCGCGACAGCGCAGGAACGCTTCCGCCGTTGCGATCACGCCGTCTTCCATGACCCATGACGCCGTTCCCATGACGCCGTTACGCTGTTGACCCGCCGTTACGCCGCCATCTCCGCCGCAAACGCCAGACTGACCGCGCGCCGCGCGCCGCGTTTAAGCGCACGCGTCACGTTGCGGGCGTAGCGCACGAAGTTGGCCCCTGCCCACGGGTGACGGGCGAAGAACTCGAAGGGGAGCAGGTCGCTCTTGAGGCGATTGCACGGCGCGCACGCCACCACGAGGTTCCCGGGGTCGTGCGCCCCGCCGCGCGCCAGCGGCACCACATGGTCGAGCGTCGCCGTGCGCTGATCGAGCCGCGTGGCGCAGTACACGCACCGCTGGTTGCAGTCACGGAGCGCGCCTTTGCGCAGGGCCCGCTTGAGCGCGACGTGCACGACCGTCTTGACGGTCGGGCGCACGCTGCCACGGGTACGCACGGCGCCGCGCTTGGAGGGGCGGGCGCCGCGGCCAGCGTCGTACGCGGCGCCGCGACTGAGTCGGAGGGCTGGTCGCTTGGGCATCTCAGCCCTCCCGCCACGACAACGCCCCAGCGGAGGCGGTGAACCTCTGGCCAGGGCGGCGGGGGACGAGAAGGTGCCGGCGCCCGAACGGAGCCGACGACGGGAAGGCATTCGCCTCGAGCAGGCGCTGCGCATGGGAGACACCGCGAGTGGAGCGCATCATCCTCCTGGAACACCAAGTGGACACGCAAACCGCCGGACCCTCGACCGCCACCGTGAATGACCGCGACACGGCGCACTTGCCTGCATTCGCGACCACGGCGCGATTATGCGATCACGTATCTGCTGCCGTCAATAGCCAAGGGGCGAGGGAGTGACTCCCCCGCCCCTTCGTGACCACACCGCGACGCGCGCCGGCGCTCAGTCCTTCATGCCGCTGTTGCGCAGTGGATCGCGCAGCATGCTGCCGATGCGCGCGGCCATGGCGTCCAGCTGCTGACGGTTGGGCATGGCCGACCCCGGAAAGGGCAGCGGCACATCGAAGCCGTCACCCTCACGCCGCGGAATCAGGTGAATGTGGTAGTGCATCACGTTCTGCCCCGCCGCCTGTCCGGAGTTCACCACGATGTTCATGTCGCTCGCCCCCGACGCCGTCTGCACCACCGGAATGAGCTTCGCCGCCACGGTGTAGAGGTGCATCCCCACCGCCTTCGGAATGTCCTGCAGCACTTCGTAGTGCTCCCGTGGGACCACCAGCACGTGCCCGGCGTTGACCGGTTGGATGTCCATGAAGGCAATGGCCGTGGAGTCTTCGTAGCAGATCGATACCTCGGCGGCACCACGGATGAGATCGCAGAAAATGCAGTGTCCGGTCGACGGCTTCATCGGAGCGGTTGGGGCTTGCATGGCGGGGCAACGGGGGAGTCCAGACTGACCTTCGCAACCTGTGCTCCGGACCAATATCCGGCAAGCGAAACCGTTTTCCGATCCCGTCCCACCCGACGTACCGTTCACCCCTCCCGGGCGTCAGGCGGCGTCCGCTGGTGTCACACGGGCGATTCTCCGCCCCGTCGGTCCCCCACCGGCGGGTGCACCCCGCTATTTTTCCACGGGCTGCAGGGTTTCCCGTTCTCTCCTGACTTACACGATGGCCACTTCGACCCGTCCGAGCCGCGCCCGAAAGGGCGAGGCCAGCGACACGACTGGATCGCCCGCCTCGGCGGACGCGTCCGCTGCCGCGCTCACCCGCGACCAGCTCGTTCACGCATATCGCGTGATGTACACGTCGCGAAAGCTCGACGACAAGGAAATCCAGCTCAAGCGCCAGAACCGGATCTTCTTCCAGATCTCCGGGGCCGGCCATGAAGCCATCGGCGTTGCCGCGGGCCTCGTCCTGCGCCCCGGCTACGACTGGTTCTACCTCTACTACCGCGATCGCGCCCTCTGCCTGCAGCTCGGCATGACCCCCGCGGAGATGCTGTACAGCAGCGTCGGCGCCGCCATCGACCCCAACTCGGGTGGGCGGCAGATGCCCAGCCACTGGGGACACAAGGCGCTCAACATCACCACGGTCTCTTCGCCCACCGGCACCCAGTTCCTGCAGGCCGTAGGGTGCGCCGAGTCCACGCTGCGCGCCCGCCAGCTCGAGCTGAACGACCCCGCCTTCCCCGGTGACGACGTCACGCTGGTCACCACCGGCGACGGCACCACCAGCGAAGGTGAGTTCTGGGAGTCGCTCAACACGGCGTCCAACCTCAAGCTGCCCATCGTCTACATCGTCGAGGACAACGGCTACGCCATCTCGGTCCCCGTCGAGGTGAACACCGCCGGCGGCTCCATCTCCAAGCTCGTCGCGTCGTTCCCCGGGCTCTACATCCAGGAAGTGGACGGCTGCGACCTGCTCGCGTCGTACGAGGTGATGCAGCGCGCCGTGCAGTATGCGCGCGAGCGTCAGGGGCCCGCGCTGGTGCACGCCAAGGTCATTCGGCCGTATTCGCACTCGCTCTCCGACGACGAGGTCTTCTATCGTCCCCCCGAGGAGCGCGACGCCGACGCCGCGCGTGATCCGCTCACCACCTTCCCGGCGTGGCTCATTGCCCAGGGGCACGCCACCGCCGATGAGCTGCAGGCGCTGCGCGACACCGTGGACGCCGAGGTGCTGGCCGCCACCGACGACGCCCTCGAGCAGCCCATGCCGACGGCAGAGTCGGTGCCGTACGCCGTGTACTCCCCCGACGTCGATCCCACGTCGGAGCGCTTCGACACGGAAGACGATCCGCAGTTCGAGGGTGGTGCCACCACCATGGTGGACCTGCTCAACGCCTGCATGCGCGACGAAATGGCCCGCGACGAACGCATCCTCGTCTTCGGCGAAGACGTGGCCGACGTGTCGCGCGACCAGTACCTCGGCAAGGTCAAGGGCAAGGGCGGCGTCTTCAAGGTCACGCACGGTCTGCAGAGCAAGTTCGGCAGCGCGCGCGTGTACAACTCACCGCTCGCCGAGGCCAACATCGTGGGGCGCGCCGTCGGCCTGGCGCACCGCGGCTTCAAGCCGGTGGTCGAAATCCAGTTCTTCGACTACATCTGGCCCGCCTTCATGCAGCTGCGTGACGAGGTGGCCACCATGCGCTGGCGCTCCAACAACGCGTTCAGCGCGCCCATGGTGGTGCGCACCACCTACGGCGGCTACATCCGCGGCGCCATCTATCATTCGCAGACCGGCGCGTCGCTGTTCACCGCCAACCCCGGCCTGCGCGTGGTGTGCCCCAGCAATGCGCTCGATGCCAACGGTCTGCTGCGCACCGCCATCCGGTGCGACGACCCGGTGATCTTCCTCGAGCACAAGCACCTGTACCGCCAGACGTACAACAAGGGGCAGTATCCGGGTCCCAACTTCATGATCCCCTTCGGCAAGGCCAACACCCTGCGTGAAGGCACCGACGTGACGCTGGTGACCTACGGCGCCACCGTGCAACGCGCGCTCGTGGCCGCCAAGCAGCTCGCCGAAGAAGGCGGACCGAGCGTGGAGGTCATCGACCTGCGCACCCTCTCGCCGTGGGACAAGGAGGCCGTGTTCACGTCGGTGAAGAAGACCGGCCGCGTGATCGTCGCCACCGAGGACGCGCTGTCGTGGGGCTACGGGGCGGAAATCGCCGCCGCCATTGCCGACGAATGCTTCGCGTGGCTCGACGCGCCCGTGAAGCGCGTGGCCAGCCAGGATGTGTTCGTGGGCTACGCCCCCAGCCTCGAGGACGCCACGCTGCCGCAGGTGGAAACGTTCCGCCAGGCGTATCTGGATATCGTGGCGTTCTGAGGTTGCGGTTGGACTGACCACTGACAACTTCGACTCGGTACTACAAACTCCTCGCAGACCGCGGGGAGTTTGTAGTTCGTAGTCCGAGTTTTCAGTGGTCAGTCGAGCCTCACACCGGCGGCTTCTTCTTCAGCAGCCCGCCCAGCCCCTTCTTGAGCGCATCCTTCCCGCTGGGCTTCTCTTCCTTGCCCCCTGAAGCCGCGCGGGCGCTGTCCATGGACGCGCTGATTCCCGCCATCATCTGGCTCAGGTCCGTGACCTGATAGTTCTTGGGGATCTCGAACACCGTCGGGTCGATGTCGCCGGTCTTGAGCTCGGTCACTTCCATGGTGATGGTGTCGGCCATGACCTTGCCGTTCTTGTCGGTTTGCGTGGACCACGTGATGGTCTTGAGGGCGAGCCCAGTGCTGCCGTATTCGTTGGTGTACTTGCGCAGCTCCGCCTCGAGTTCCGGGTTGGTGCTCTTCACCCCCGACGCGAACGACCTGGCCCACCGCTCCATGTTCTTCGGGCTCCCCAGATCCACACCGGTGGCAATCCACTGATCGCTCGAATCGGTGGTCACCATCTTCTGATCCGGCATCATGGTGGCCTTGAGCTCCATCGTGCTCGAGTACCACGTGCGCACGCGGCGCGTCTTGTACCCCAGCATCGGCTCGCCCGCCCCCATGTCCTTGAAGCGGAAGGACGTGTTGCTCACCGTCATCTTCAGCATGGGGTTGTTCATGAGCGCCCCGAAGCCGCTGCCGAAGCCGTCGGCCGTCATGACCATGGCCTGTTTGTCCTTGGGGCTCACGACGATGAACTTGCCCGTCTCGCCCTGCACGATGACATAGCCGTTCTTCTGGCCCATGGGCGTCATCCCTTCGAGATAGTCCATACGAATGTTGCCGTCCTGCATGCGCACATCGGCGTACATGGCGCGCGATTCCCGCGTGCGCTTGTCGCTACTGCTGGACGTGATGCGGTACTTGAAGGTGGCGCCGGCGGCACGGGCGGTGGCGCCGGTGGCCGTGGCGCGCGGATGCCCCGGTTTGGCGGCCGTGAGCAGCAGCACCCCGCAGCCCAGCACGGTGACGCCAGCCAAGGGACGCAGGGGACGGCGGGATGGATGCGTGATGCGCACGAGCACTCCGGAATGACGTGACGACCGGGACTTCATTGTCGAAGACCGGAACGGGAGAGCGAGAAGCTAGGAGTCGAGAATTCGCGCGCAAGCTCGACCGTACCGTCCCACGGTAGGGCACCGCATACCCCTGAACACACCCGCGCTCCGCATCGTATCTTCCGGCGTCCCCTACCCGGAGTGTTCATGCCCGTGTCCGCCTGGCGCCCACGCGCGCTGTCCTGTGGACTCACGCTCACCGCGGCCCTCGCGGCTGCCGGTGCCCTGCCCGCGCAGTCGGCGCCCTCGGCGCCCCGGCCCATGACCGCCGCCGACATTTCCGCCTGGAAGTCGCTGCGCGGCGCCGCCCTGTCCAACGACGGGGGCTGGTTCGCCTACATCGTGGCCCCCAACGAGGGCGACGCCGAGGTGGTCGTGCGCCAGACCACAGCCGGCGGGAAGGTGCATCGCTTCCCCATCGGCGAAGCGCCCGCGGCGGCTGGAGGCCCCGGCGGTGGCGGCTCGGCGGGGCTGCAGCTCTCCGCCGACGGCAAGTGGGCGGCCATGCTGGTCTATCCCACCGCGGCCGAACAGAAGCGGCTGCGCTCGCAGCGCCGTCCCGTGCAAAGCAAGCTGCGCCTCGTGGAGCTGGCCACCGGCCAGACGCGCGAGTTCGAGCGGGTGCGCCGCTTCGCCTTTGGCGGTGAGGCGCCGCTGGCCATGGCCATGCATCAGTACGGCCCCGACGCGCCGGCCGGCGGCGCCGGGGGCGCGGGTGGTGGCCCGGCGCCCGGCGCGCCGGGGATGGGAGGCAACCTCTTCGGCGGCGGCGGCGGACGTGTGGAAGGCACCGACCTCCTGCTGTACGAGCTGGCCAGCAAGATGGTGTACAACGTGGGCAACGTCGCCGACTTCGCCTTCGATGACAGTGGTCGCTGGCTGGCCTACGCGATCGACGCGCGTGACCAGGCGGGCAATGGCGTGCAGTTGCGCGATCTGCGCACCGGCGTGGTGCAGGCGCTCGACGCCGGCAAGGCGCTCTTCCGCCGGCTCGCGTGGAGCGACTCGCTGCCGGCGCTGGCGTATCTCAAGGGCACGGTGGACAGCGCCGCCACCGACACCACGTGGGGCGCCTTCGGCGTGGCCGCCGTGGGCACGCCGGCGCTGCGACGCGCCTCGGTGGGCGGGGGCGGCACCGGCAGCACGGCCACCGGCATGGAGATCTCCCCCGATCGCACGCCACGGTGGACCGAGAACGGTGACGGGCTCGTGGTGGGGCTGCGCGTGGCCACCCCGCCGGTCCCCAAGACGGAACAGCTCGAGGATGACGAGCGGCCGTCGGTGATTCTCTGGCACCACAAGGACCCGCGGCTGCAGAGCATGCAGCTGGTGCAGGAGCAGGCGGACAAGGGCTTCTCCTTCGTGGGCATCTACACGCCGGCCACCAACGCGCTGGTGCAGCTCACCGACGAGCGCGTGCGCACGGGCGCGCTGGGCGCGCGCGACGGTTGGCTGCTGGGGAGCGACAACAGCGCCTACGAGCGCCAGAGCAGCGTGGACGGCATTCAGCGCCGTGACGTGTGGCTGGTGAACGCGCGCACCGGCGAGAAGACGCTGGTCAAGAAGGAGGCGCGCGCCCAAGCCCAGCTGTCTCCCGATGGCCGCACCGTGGTGTACTGGGATGATGGCCACTGGCAGGCGTATGATGTGGCCACCAAGGCGACCACCACGATCACGAAGAATGCTCCCGTCACCTTCGTGGACACGGAGGACGACCACAACGTGGACCGTCCCCCCACGCAGTTCCTGGGCTTCAGCCGCGACGGCCGCTTCGTGCTGCTGCAGGACAACTACGATGTGTGGCGCGTGGCGCTCACGGGGACGGCGTTCACCAACCTCACGGTCAACGGGCGCGCGCAGCGCATCCGGTATGCGCGGCGCATCGTGACCGACGCGCGCGAGCGTGGCATCGACCTGTCGAAGCCGATCTTCATGGCGGCGCTGCAGGCGCGCACCAAGAAGGAAGCCATCGTGCGCATCGACGCCGCCAAGCCCGGCGCGGTGGCGCTCACCGGGTGGCGTGACGCGCGCCATGCGCCCATGAAGGCCAAGAATGCCGACGTGTGGGTGGCCAGCATCCAGACCGCGACGCGCTTCCCCGACTACTGGCGCGTGTCGTTCGCGGGTGGCGCAATCGCCGATTCGGTGCAGCTGTCCGACGCCAACCCGCGCATGAACGGGGTGGCCTGGAGCGCCGGTGCGCGGCTCGTGGACTACGTGACCGACAAGGGCGACTCGCTGCAGGGCGTGCTGGTGCTGCCGGCCGGCTATCAGGAAGGCAAGGCGTATCCCACCCTCACCTTCATCTACGAGCTGCAGTCGGACAACCTGCACAGCTTCTCCTCGCCCAACTTCAGCAGCTCCCCCAACGCGCTCATTGGTGCGCACACGTCACGCGGCTATGCGGTGTTCCTCCCCGACATCGTGTACAAGCTCAACGATCCGGGGATGAGCGCCGTGTGGAGCGTGATCCCGGCGGTGAAGGCCGCCATCCGGACGGGCGTGGTCGACAGCGCGAACGTGGGGCTGCACGGGCATTCGTGGGGCGGCTACCAGACATCGTTCCTGATCACGCAGTCCGACCTCTTCAAGAGCGCGGTGGCCGGGGCGCCGCTCACCGACATGATCAGCATGTACAGCTCGGTGTACTGGAACACCGGCAGCGCCAATCAGGGGATCTTCCAGAGCTCGCAGGGGCGCTTCAAGGGCAACTTCATCGAGCACCGTGACGCCTACGAGCGCAACTCCCCCAACCGTTTCGCCGATCGGGTGAAGACGCCGCTCATCATCCTGCACAACGACAAGGATGGCGCGGTGGACTTCAACCAGGGGATCACGTACTACAACACGCTCCGGCAGATGAACAAGGACGTGATCCTGCTCGAGTACGTGGGCGAGAATCACGGCCTGGCGCAGCTCAAGAACCGCAAGGACTACTCGCAGCGGCTCATGGAGTACTGGGACAGCTACCTCAAGGGGCAACCCGCGCCGGAGTGGCTCAAGAACGGCATCCCTCGCCTCAAGACCGAGGAGCACCTGCGGGAGCAGAAGAAGAAGCTCGAGGGGAAGAAGATCGCGATGTGAGGCGGGCGGTGCAGCGGGTCACTTGACCGTGATCAGCTGCACCATCCCCTTCTCGGTGTGGGCGCGGCCATCGCGCCCCGGGATGAGACAGGCCAGGATGTACCGCCCAGGCTTGAGGCGGGCCGTCAGGAACGTCTCCTGCCGGGGCGCGATGGTGGCGGTCTGGCCCAGCGTGGGCATCCACGGGGGGATGATGCCCTTCTTCTGATACATGTCGAGGAACTCGCGCAGGGTGTGGTTGCTGGGCAGCTCGAGCAGCGCCATGGCGTGCAGGTCCTGCCCGACGTTCACCAGATTGAAGGTCACCACACCGTTGGCGACCGTGGGCGGGTTGCGGAAGGCGTAGTCGGCGCCTTCCACCAGGACGTATTCCACCCGGGTGGCCGCCGGCGGGCGTGTGGCCACCGCGCCCTGCCCTTCGACGGGGGGGACAGGTGCCACCAGCGCCAGCATCAGCACCAGCGCCTTGAAGCCAACCAGATCCTTCCGGTGTGTGCTGCGCATGGGGCATCCCTCTCGAGTCCTGCGTCGGTGGCGCGCGACCTGGGCCCATCCCGGGTCGCGCCGTCATGGTGACGGATTGCGGGTTGGTAGCATGAGATCAAGCTCCCGGTCTCGATGGGAGGTTCCCCGCGAGCTCAGCCGTAACGTGTGACGCCCCCGCCTCCGCCGCGCTGCGTACAGGTGCCAGCGGTCAAACTGTCTCTTGACTCCCCGCCGCAAATGCCGGAAGTTGCGCGTTCCTTGCTCGCCCGCACGTGTGCGGCCGGGCAAGGGAGCCCCATGGTTATTGCACGAGCTGTACCACATAGGCGCTGGTCCCCGGCTTCCTTCCCCAGGAGCCGTGGCTAAGAGGGAACCCGGTGCAATTCCGGGGTGGCCCCGCCGCTGTAAGGGACGACGAGGAAGCTTTCCGCCACTGCGCCATGTCCGGCGCGGGAAGGCCGTTTCCGAGGACGAATCCCAAGCCAGAAGACCTGCCATCGCCACGAGTCCGCGCGCCCCCTCGAGGGAGGGTTCGCCGGGGATTGCTGCGCCGCACCGTCGGGCTCCCTGCCGCCGTGTGCGCGCAGCCCCGTCCGGGCGCCCTGCAAGACATCGCCGGGAGCCCTCGAAGTGCCCGCGACGTCGCGGGCACCTCGGGCCACGGGAGCGTCCTCGGGGGGTGTGCAACTGTCCGGCTACTTCCCCTCTGGAGACACTGAATGAGCACGTCCGTCGCGCCGCGCGCCGCATCCGAAGTCCGTTCGACCTTTGGGGGCTATGATGCCGCCGGGGTGCGCGTCATCACGGAGGTCATCAAGCGCGATGGCCGCCGGGCGCCGTGGGACCCGGAGCGCATCACGCGCGCCATCGCCCTGGCCTTCTGGGCCTCGCGCCACGACGACGCTCCCAACCCGCACGCCAACGACGCGGCGCACCGCTTCGGCCTCGGCTTCACCGAGTTCGCCGATGTCTGTGAAATCACCCAGCTCGTCGTCAACACCGTCGAGCGCAAGGCCCTCGAGCGCACCCCCACGGTCGAGGAAGTACAGGACATCGTGGAAATGATGATCGCCGCGCGCGGGCACTGGGACGTGGCCAAGCGCTACGTCATCTACCGCGCCGCCCGGGCGCAGGTGCGCCTCGCCGCGCACGGCGAAAACGGACTCCAGGACTACATCTTCCTCTCGCGCTACTCGCGCTATCGGGAAGAGCTCGGCCGCCGCGAAACGCCCGCCGAGGCGTTCACGCGCGTCATGGACATGCACCGCGCGCACTTCGCCGACAAGCTCGACCTGCCCGTGGCCGGCTTCGGCGGCCGTCCGCTGCGCGAGCTCATCGACGAAACGGAGGCGGCGCTGCAGCGGCGCGCCATCCTCCCCTCCATGCGCTCGCTGCAGTTCGGCGGGCAGGCCATCGAGGCCAACAACGCGCGCATGTTCAACTGCGCGTTCACGCACATGAATCGCCTCGACGCGTTCAAGGAATCGTTCTTCCTCCTCATGTCGGGCACCGGCGTGGGCTTCTCGGTGCAGAAGCATCACGTGGCGCAGCTGCCGCACTTCCCCGTGCGCGGCGCCGAGAACGACCTCGAGGTAGTGCACTACACGGTGGGCGACACCCTCGAGGGGTGGGCGGATGCGCTCGATGCGCTCATGCGCAGCTACCTCGACAACAAAAAGATCGAGTTCAACTACTCCAGCATCCGTCGTCGCGGCTCGCCGCTGAAGACCTCGGGGGGTCGCGCCCCCGGGCACATCCCGCTCAAGAAGGCGCTGTCGGCCGTCGAGCGCATGCTCGACCAGGTCTCCGGGCGCGCGCTGCGCCCCATCGAAGTGTACGACATCCTCATGCACGTCGCCGTGGCGGTGCTCTCGGGCGGCATCCGTCGCTCGGCCACCATCTGCCTCTTCTCGGCCGACGACGATGAGATGGCGGCCGCCAAGACCGGCAACTGGTTCGAGACCAACCCGCAGCGCGGCAAGTCCAACAACTCGGCCGTGCTCGTGCGCCACCAGCACACCGAGCAGGAGTTCCAGCGCCTCTTCGAGCTGCAGAAGGAGTTCGGCGAGCCGGGCTTCTACTTCGTAGACGACGTGGAGTACGGCGCCAACCCGTGCGTGGAGATCGGCCTCGCGCCCTTCGCCATCGTCGACGACGCCGCGCAGGCGAAGCTCGCCGAATACGGCATGCCCGATGTGCCGGTGGGGAGCAAGGTGAGCGGCTGGCAGATGTGCAACCTCACCACCATCAATGCCAACGCCTGCGACGACGAGGCCGGCTTCCTGGCGTGCTGCCGCGCGGCGGCGCTACTGGGCACCCTGCAGGCCGCCTACACCAACATCGGCTACCTCGGCGCCGCCACGCGCTACATCAACGAGCGGGAGTCGCTGCTCGGCGTGTCCATCTGCGGCATCCTCGACCGCCCGTCGCTGCTGCTCAACCCGGCCGTGCTGGAGCGCGGCGCCAAGGAGTGCCTCGACACCAACGCGGCGATTGCCGAACACCTGGGCATTCCCGCCGCGGCGCGCATCACCTGCGTGAAGCCCGAGGGCACCGCCAGCCTGGTGCTGGGCGCCGGGTCGGGTATCCACCCGCATCATGCGCGTCACTACTTCCGCCGCGTGCAGACGGCGCGCACCGAGCCGCTGTATCAGTGGTTCAAGCTCAACAACCCGCACATGACCGAGGCCTCGGCGTGGGATCCCGACACGACCGACGTGATCACCTTCCCCGTGACCGCGCCGACCGATGCCATCCTGCGCAAGGACGTGGGCGCGGTGCAGTTCCTCGAGTACGTGCGCCTCGTGCAGCAGCACTGGGTAGTGGCCGGCCGTCGCCATGAGTCGCACAACCCCGGCCTGCACCACAACGTCTCCAACACGGTCACCGTGCGCGACGACGAGTGGGACGCGGTGCAGCAGTTCATCTTCGAGAACCGCGGCTACTTCACCGGCATTTCGCTGCTGCGCGAAACCGGCGACAAGGTGTACGCGCAGGCACCGCGCGAAGAGGTGACCACCGACATGGACATGGCCAAGTGGAACGCGCTCGTCTACAGCCCGGTGGACTACACCGCGCTCTGGGAAGGCACCGACATGACCACGCTGGCCGACACGGTGGCCTGCGCCGGTGGGGCGTGCGAGATCGTGTAACATCGGCGCGCCGCTCTCGGCGCGACCAGTAACTCAAAACCCGAACTCAGCACTCGAAACGCATCAGTCTCGAGTCTTGGGTTCGGGTTCTGAGTTCTGGGTCGGGCCAGGTCAGTGCTTCATACCGGTGTTGCACCCTTCCTCGAGCACTTCGAAGGCGTCGTGCAGCGCCTTCATGGCGGTCTTGAGCGCCGTATCGTCGGCCTTCGACGCCACGAGTGCGGCCACCTTCTCGGTCTCGCCTACGAGCCCCGCCTGCGCCTTCTGCAGCTCCGGCTTCTGGCACGCTGTCGGTGCCTTGGACGTCGCCACGGCCTTCGCCGACGTGACCATGTTGCCGATCATGCCGCGCGTGGGCGCCATGTCGTTCTTGTCCTTGGCCGGGTGCCAAGTGGCCATCATGAGGCCGTGATAGGCATCCAACTCCTTCCACGCGTTGGCCTTGGCGTCCTTGCCGTGCTGCATCTGCTTCATGTGCTCGGCGTGCATCGCCGCGTGGTCGTCCTTCTTGGCGGGCGGCTGGGTGGGCTGGGCGAAGGCAGGGGCGGATATGGAGCAGGCGGCTAGGGCCGCGAGGGCGAAGCGAAGGCGCATGGTGAGGTCTGGTTGAGTGTGAGGAATCTGGCAAAGCTATACCCGGTCGAGGCCGGGGTGGATCCCCAGGCACGGCGCGGGCCGGGAGCCGCGGCGGACGACTGACGGCTGAGCCGTTCAGGGTTCAGGGTCGTGCGTTCAGGGTCATGGGTGCCACCGCGACCAACGTCTTCCCCTCCCGACTCGTAGCTTAACGGCGTCCCGCCCCCTCTCAGGCCGGGGCCGTTGTCCCCTCCCTCCACCCGCCCCCGCATGTCTCTGATGCCCCGTTCGCATCGCCGGCGCGTGAGCCCCTGGTCCGCCGCGCTGCTCATGGCCGCGGTGCTGCCGCTCACCGCCCACGCGCAGCAGCGCACGACACCGGAGCAGTTCTTCGGGCACCGCATCGGTGCCGACTACGAGCTGCCCAACTACACGAAGCTGCACCAGTGGTTCATGACCGTCGCGAAGGAAAGCGACCGCGTCACGCTCGACACGATCGGCCTCACGGAAGAGGGCCGTCCGCAGATCATGGCCATCGTGACGAGCCCCGAGAATCACCGGAAGCTCGCCCGCTACAAGGAGATCTCCACGAAGCTCGCCAAGGCCGACGGCGTGGACTCCGCGGCCGCCGCGGCGATGGCCAGGGAAGGCAAGGTGATCTTCTGGATCGACGGTGGCCTGCACGCCACCGAGGTGCTGGGCGCGCAGCAGCTCATGGAAACGCTCTGGCAGCTCTCCAGCCGTACCGACGACGAAACCCTGCGCATCCTGAACGACGTGGTCATCCTCATGACGCACGCCAATCCCGATGGCATGGAGCTCGTCACCAACTGGTACATGAAGGAGAGCGACAAGCTCAAGCGCACCACGGCCACCATTCCGCGCCTGTACGAGAAGTACGCGGGTCACGACAACAACCGTGACTCCTACATGAATGCGCTGGCCGAAACGCGCAATATGTCCACGCAGCTGTTCATCGAGTGGCACCCGCAGATCATGTACAACCACCACCAGACGGGCCCCACGGGCACCGTCATGGCGGCACCGCCATACCGGGACCCGGCCAACTTCTGGTTCCACCCGGCGATGATCACCGGGCTCGATCTCGTGGGTGCGGCGCTCAACCACCGTTTCGTGCTCGAGCACAAGCCGGGACTCACCTTCCGTGCCGGCTCAAACTACAGCACGTGGTGGAATGGCGGCCTGCGCACCACGGGCTACTACCACAACCAGATCGGCATCCTCACCGAAACCATCGGTAATCCCACCCCCATGCGCATCGCGCTGGTGCCGGAGCGTCAGGTGCGTTCGGCCGGGCTCCCCATGCCCATTGAGCCGCAGGAGTGGAAGTTCCGCCAGTCCATCGACTACTCGGTGTCGGCCAACTACGCCTTCCTCGACATGGCGTCGCGCTACCGCGAAACGTTCCTCTTCAACCGCTGGGTCATGGGCACGGACCAGATCAAGGCGGGGCAGAAGGACACCTGGACGATCTCGCCCAAGCGCGTGGCCGCCATGGCCGCCAAGATCCAGGCGGACCGCGGTACGGTGGCGGCGGAGAATCGCGCCGGCGGCCCGCGCGGCGGCGGTGTGGCGTCGAACGTCATGAACGCGGTCGCCAACGATCGCTACATGGCGGAGCTCAAGAAGCCGGAGAATCGTGATCCGCGCGCGTACGTGTTGAGCGCGGCGCAGAAGGACTTCCCGACCGCCACCAAATTCGTGCGCGCTCTGCAGTTCTCGGGCATCGATGTGCACAAGGCTACGGCGCCCTTCAGCGCCAACGGCAAGTCGTTCCCCGCCGGCTCCTGGGTCATCAAGACCGATCAGGCGTTCCGCTCGCACGTGCTCGACATGTTCGAGCCGCAGGATCATCCGAACGACTTCCGCTATCCGGGCGGCCCGCCGATTCCGCCGTACGACAACGCCGGCTGGACACTCGCCTTCCAGATGGGCGTCGACTTCGAGCGCGTGCTCGATGGTGGTCTCACGGGGCAGTTCGAGAAGGTGAACGGCATCACCGCCATGCCTGCAGGCACGGTGGCGAAGGGGAAGGCCGGCTACTTCATTCACGCCGGCGTGAACGATGGCAACACGGTGGCCAACCGCCTCGCGCGCGTGAAGGTCAAGGCACAGCGGCTGCCCACGGAGTTCAAGGACGGCAGCGCCACCTGGCCGGCCGGCTCGTGGTTCATCCCCGCCGGTGGTGCAGCCGACAAGGTCGTGGCGCAGGCGGCCAGGGACCTCGGTGTGAACTTCGCCGCGGCCAACGCGAAGCCCAGCGGCGCGCAGGCGGTGCAGCCGCTGCGCATCGGCCTCATCGATCGCTACGGCGGCAACATGCCCAGCGGCTGGACGCGTCTCATTCTCGAGAAGTTCGAGTTCGGCTACACCACGGTGTATCCGCAGGAGGTCGACGCGGGGAACCTCAAGGCCAAGTACGATGTGCTGGTGTTCACCGATGGCATGTTCAGCGAAGCCGGCGCCGGCCGCGGCTTCGGGGGCTCGCCCGACACGACGCTCATCCCGGCGGAGTATCGCAAGGAGCTGGGGCGCATTTCCGGCGATAAGTCGGTGCCGGCGCTCAAGGCGTTCGTGGAAGCGGGCGGCCGCATCGTGGCCATTGGCTCGTCGATCGGCCTCGGCAAGGCGATGGGGCTCCCCATCGAGAATCACCTCGCCGACGCCAATGGCCGTCAGTATCCGGGGGAGAAGTACTACATCCCCGGCTCGGTGCTCGAGGTGAAGCTCGACACCAGCGCCACGATTTCCGCCGGCATGGCGCCCCGGCCGGCGGTGATGTTCGACAACAGCCCGGTGATGAAGCTGGGCGCCGATGCGGCGGCCAAGGGCGTGAAGGTGCTCGCGACCTTCGACAACACCGCGCCGCTGCTCTCCGGCTGGGCGTGGGGGCAGGAGCTGCTCAAGGACGGCGTGGCGATGGCGGAAGCCACCATGGGCAAGGGGTCGATCTGGCTGTATGGCCCCGAGATCCTGTTCCGTTCGCAGGCGCACGGCACGTACAAGCTGTTCCTCAACGCCCTCGACGGCGGCTTCAAGCGGCCAGCGAAAGCAATGCAGTAAGCCCTGACTCCGTGTGAGCGGGCGGTGAAGTTGAACCGCTCTTGCGGAGGGCACGGAGGGCACGCAGGAGCGGAGGCCGCGGAGAACTGCATCAGCGTTCTCCGCGGCTTCTTTCATTGCTCCACTATATTCCGGCATGCCACTCACGCTCCGCGACGTCGGCTCCCGGGCCACGAAACTGGCCGGCATGATGGTGCCGATCGGCCTCGGCCTTGGCGCCAGCAAACTGGCGTCGCCGTACATGCCGGCGTTCACGGAGTGGGTGAATTCGCTGGGTGCGTGGGCGCCGGCGGCGTTCGTGGCGGGCTATGTGCTGGCCACGGTGTGCATGATGCCGGCGTTTCTGCTCACCATTGCCGGCGGCGCGGTCTTCGGGCTGGCGCGCGGCTCGATGCTGGTGTTCGTGGGGTCCACGATCGGCGCCGCGATTGCCTTCACGCTGGGGCGCACGGTGCTGCGCGGTTGGGTGTCGGCGCAGATTGCGAAGCATCAGACGCTGCAGATCGTCGATCGCGTGATCGGTCAGGAAGGGCTCAAGCTCATGTTCCTGTTGCGCCTATCAGGGATCGCGCCGTTCGTGCTCACCAATTACGCCATGGGCGTTACGTCGGTGTCGCTGCCCCACTTCATGCTGGCCATGCTGGGGATGATTCCCACGATCGCCACGTATACCGCCGTGGGGCAGGCCGGCGCGCAGACGCCGGGGGCGGGCGCGATTCCGTCGTGGATGCTCTGGATGGGCGTGAGCGCGGCGATCGTGCTAGCGGTGCTGGTGACCCGCATTGTGCAGAAGGCGCTGCGGGAGGCGCAGATGCGGGAGAATATGGCGGCGATGGCGCAAGACGAGCGCGTTGCCGACTGACGGCTGACCCGTTCAGGGTTGGGGGTCGTGGGTGGAGGGTGATGGGTGGGAGTGCACGAACTCCATATCCTCAGCGCACGACCCTGTACCCTGAACGGGGCTGCGGCCAGTCGTGCAGGGCCGATTGTCGGCGGTGCGTCGTTTGCTCGCGGAGAAGCGCGTACGACTGCCGGCACGCCCGTTCAGGGTTGGGGGTCGTGGGTGGAGGGTGATGGGTGTGTATGGGGGCGGGGGGATGCTGCGGTGACGGTGGCTGCTGCGCGGACCCTTGCTTGAAGGTTGAGCAGCATGGGGCGCAGCCGATCGATCTTCGCAAGCAGATCCTGCGCGTGCGCGGAATTCATCAATTGCGCGTCACGCAGCAGCAGCAGGTGATTGTGGGCCTCGGCCAATGACGCGAGGGCAATGCCGAGGAAATGTGCGAACTGCGCACTGGTCGTGCGCTGCGCGCCTTCGGCGATGTTCGCACCAATCGACGCGGTAGCCCGGCGCACTTGCGATACCAACTCCGCGTTGCCTCTGGGAACGCGCGCCGTAATGCGGATCGTGGCCACCGCCAGATCGTGCGCCTGCCGCCATACGAGGAGCCTTCGGAAATCCTGCATTCCCCACAATGGCAGCAGCAAGCCGTCAACGTGACACCACGGATGCGTCCATTGTGCTCTTCCGACGCCCCACACACCCACCACCCTGAACGCACGACCCCATACCCTGAACGGGGCTGCGGCCAGCCGTGCAGGGCCGATTGTCGGTGGTGCGTCGTTTGCTCGCCGAGAAGCGCGTACGACTGCCGGCACGCCTGTTCAGGGTTGGGGGTCGTGGGTGGAGGGTCGTGGGTGGGAGTGCACGAACCCCATACCCTCAGCGCACGACCCTTTACCCTGAACGGGGCTGCGGCCAGCCGTGCAGGGCCGATTGTCGGTGGTGCGTCGTTTGCTCGCCGATAAGCGCGTACGACTGCCGGCACGCCCGTTCAGGGTTGGGGGGCGTGGGTGGAGGGTCGTGGGTGGGAGTGCACGAACTCCATACCCTCAGCGCACGACCCTTTACCCTGAACGGGGCTGCGGTCAGTCGTGCAGGGCCGATAGTCGGTGGTGCGTCGTTTGCTCGCCGAGAAGCGCGTACGACTGCCGGCACGCCCGTTCAGGGTTGGGAGTCGTGGGTGGAGGGTGATGGGTGGGAGTGCACGAACTCCATACCCTCAGCGCACGACCCTTTACCCTGAACGGGGCTGCGGTCAGCCGTGCAGGGCCGATTGTCGGCGGTGCGTCGTTTGCTCGCCGAGAAGCGCGTACGACTGCCGGCACGCCCGTTCAGGGTTGGGGGTCGTGGGTGGAGGGTCGTGGGTGGAGGGTCGTGGGTGGGAGTGCACGAACTCCATATCCTCAGCGCACGACCCTGTACCCTGAACGGGGCTGCGGCCAGTCGTGCAGGGCCGATTGTCGGCGGTGCGTCGTTTGCTCGCCGAGAAGCGCGTACGACTGCCGGCACGCCCGTTCAAGGTTGGGAGTCATGGGTGGAGGGTCATGGGTGGTAACTGTTGGGTGGGAACTCGTTCCTTGGGCGCCGTGGCCAGCGGCCGGAGAAATCGGCACGTAGAATCCCGGGATCCCCTCTTTCCGGCCTTGTATGCGCAACGCTCTCCTTGTCTCCCTGGCGGCTCTCGCCGCCTGCCAGAAGCCTTCGCCGTCCCCCCGTCCATCGGCGGCTCCCCGCGTGGGGCCGGAGAACGGTTCCGTGCTCGTCGTTGGCGGTGGACAACAGGGGCCCGAGATCTTCGCCACGTTCATCGAACTCGCCGGCGGCCCCGATGCGCTCATCGTGGAAGTCCCCACCGCTGGCAGCGACTCCATCGACATCACCACCGTGGGGCGCGGCCTGCGCGCGGCCGGGGCGAAGAACGTAGTGGCCTACCACACCACCGACCGCACCGTGGCCGACGCCGACAGCTTCGTGGCGAAGATCGCCAATGCGCGCGGCGTGTGGTTTGGGGGTGGGCGCCACTACCGCCTGGTGAATTCGTACAGCGGCACGAAGAGCCAGCGCGCCTTCGAAGCGGTGCTCGCGCGCGGTGGCGTCGTGGGCGGCTCCTCGGCAGGGGCCAGCATTCTCGCCAGCTACCTCGTGCGCGGGGCGCCGTCGAACGACAACCGCATCATGAATCACCCGCAGTATCTCACGGGCTTCGGCTATCTGCGCAACACCGCCATCGACCAGCACGTGGTGGCGCGCGAACGGCTCCCCGATTTGCATGATTCGCTCATTGTGCGTCGTCGTGACTTGCTGGCCATCTCCGAAGATGAAGGCACGGCGTGGGTGGTGCGCGGCGATACCGCCGAACTCATCGGGCGCGGCAAGGGCTTCGTGTACAACGCGCGCGAGCTCACCGATCCCGGACGCCCGTTCCTTACTCTGCTGCCGGGCGACCGCTTCGACCTCGGTGCGCGGCGTGTGCTCTCGCGTGCGGCGTCGGCCACACGACTCGACGGCACCTTTCTGGACGCACTCTTCGGCAGTTATGGCAACGGCGTTCGCGGCGGGCTGGCGGTGCTGGTGGCGCGCGACGGCAAGGTGCTGCTCAACCGCGCATATGGCGTTGCCCTGCCCCCGCGCTTCACGCCCGAAACGGCGGTCCCGGTCTTTCGCCTGGGGCGTATGGGCGGTGTGCTCAGCGCCTCGCTCACCCCCGACAGCACCGGCCGCATCACCCCCGCGGTGATCCGGCGCGTGCTGAGCACGGGCGGCATGCAGCGTACCCGGTACGACAGCGTGAGCGGCGACTGGACCGCGAACGTGGACGATCTCTATCGCTTCGAACTGGGACGCTTCCCGGTGCGGCCGGGGGCGCGCGACAGCTACACGCCGCCCGCGCCGTTCAGCATCGACACGGTGAACGGTCGGGTGCGTCATGCGGTCTATGGCACCGAGGATGGCATGCGTGGCGCGTGGGTGCGCTATCCCGCCGAGCGGCTGGTGATCATGGTGCTGAGCAACGACAGCACCGCCGACGCCCGCGCCATGGCCGCGCAGCTGAGCGAGCGCGTGCTCGAGCCGCGCCGGTGAACGACCGTGGTAATGCCAGTGCTCGCCTGATCGCGCCACTGGCCACGCTGGCGACCGTGCTGCTGTCGATCGCCGGCGCGGCGCCGCTTCGGGCACAGGGGGGCGCACCGCCTTTCGACGTGCCGGCGTGGGCCTTCCCCACGGCACCGCCGCCGCGGCCGGGAACCGTGCCGGTCGTGCCCGACAGCGTCACACGCCACACGGTCCCCAACTCCACACGGCATTACACCAGGAAGCAGGTCGGCAACGCCTTCGACATCCCCGACTGGTTTCCGCGGCAGCATCCCCCCATGCCGGCGCCGGTGCAATACGGCGTGCGCCCGGAGGGACGCGCCTGCGGCTTCTGCCATCTCCCCGACGGGCAGGGACGGCCGGAGAACGGCACGCTGGCCGGCCTGCCCGTGGAGTACACCGTGCGCCAGCTGCGCGCCATGCGCGAGGGCACGCGCGGAAGTGCCAATCCCGCCGCCTCACCCAACCCCATGATCGCGGTGGCCAGAGGCTTCAGCGACGACGAGGTGCGTATCGCGGCGCGCTACTATGCGCGCCTGCAGCTTACCCGCCGCAACATCGTTCGCGAAGTGGCGCAGGTGCCCACCACACGCGTCGCCGGACTGCTCTATGCGCTCGATGGTACCGGCCGGGAGCCCATCGACGGCCGACTCCTCGAGGTGCCCGAGTCGATCGAGCGCCATGATTTGCGCGATCCGTGGGTGCGCTACACGACCTACGTGCCGACCGGGAGCCTCACCCGCGGCCGGCGCCTGGCCACCCAGGGACCCGCGGGACCCACCACGAGCTGCGGGGCCTGCCATGGCCCGCAGCTGCTCGGTACTGGTGACGTCCCTCCAATCGCCGGGCGCGCGCCCAGCAACATCCTGCGGCAGCTCATCAACTTCCGCACCCGCGCGCGTCGCGATTCCACCGCGGCATCCATGTACCCGGTGGTGGATTCGCTCACGATACACGACATGGTCGCCCTCGCGGCGTATGTCGGCTCCCTCCCCCCCTCCCGAACCCCGAGGAAGTAGCCGTGCATCGAATCCGTTTCGCCGGTGCTGGACAGGCCCTGCTGCTGGGTGCGCTCACGATATCGGGTCGCGTGCTGGGCGCGCAGCCACGAGCCGCTACGCCGCCGTCGGTCGTCGAAGCGAGCATTGCCGACCTGCAGGCCGCGCTGCGCGCGAAGCGCGTCACGTCGCGCCAGCTCGTGGAGCAGTATCTCGTGCGTATCGCCACCTACGACCAGCGCCTGCGCGCCACCATCACGGTGAATCCGCGCGCGCTCGCCGACGCCGACGCGCGCGATCGGGAACGCGCGCAGGGCACAGTGCGTGGCCCCCTGCACGGCATCCCCGTGGCACTCAAGGACAACATCCTCACCCGCGATTTGCGCACTACGGGTGGGGCCCTCGCCTTCGCCGACCTCGTACCGCCCTACGACGCGACCCTCACGCAGAATCTGCGTGACGCCGGGGCCATCATCATCGCCAAGGCGCAACTCACCGAACTGGCCAACTGGGTGGCCAGCGGCATGCCAGGCAACTACAACGCGGTGAACGGTCAGGGGCTCAACCCGTGGGATCCGCGCCCCGATCCGCGCCCGGGGTTCGACGACGGCCGTGCCGTGATGGGCACCGGCGGCTCCTCGAGCGGCATCGGCACCAACGTGAGCTTCTGGGCAGGCAACGTGGGCACGGAAACCTCGGGCTCCATCCTCTCTCCCGCGCACGCCAACATGCTCGTGGGGATCAAGCCCACCGTGGGGCGCATCAGCCGGCACGGCGTCATTCCCATCACCGCCGATCAGGACACCCCCGGCCCCATGACGCGTACGGTGGCCGATGCCGCCATCATGCTGGGCGCCATGGAGGGCGCGTCGCCCGATCCCAACGACGCCGCCACGAAGACGTGCACGCCGCCCGCAAACCGCGACTACACGAAGTTCCTGGACGCCGCCGCGCTCAAGGGCGCGCGCATCGGTATTCCACGCGCCTTCTTTTACGACAGCGTGGTGTCGGGAGGCAGCACCCGTCCGCGCGGCGGCCTCACGCCGGCGCAGCGGGTGGTGATGACCGAGGTCATCGCGGTGCTGCGTGCGCAGGGCGCCGTCATTGTCGATCCGGTCACCATTCCCAGCATCGTGGCCCCCAAGGCCGACGACAACCTGCTCGACTGGAATCCGTGCAGTGGTCTCGACAACGCGCGCGGGCAGGATGCGAACTGCTCGAGTGTGCTCAAGTACGGCATGAAGCGCGACTTCAATGCCTTCCTCGCCACGCTCGGCGACAAGGCCCCGGTGGCGTCGCTCACGGCGCTGCGGCAGTGGAACATCGCGCATCAGCGCGCCGGCGCCATCAAGTACGGGCAGGCCAATCTCGACGTGTCGGATGAGCTCGATGTGCGCCTCGACCGCGAGAAGTACGAGGCCGATCGTCGCAAGGATCTGCGGCTCACCGCCACGCAGGGGCTGGATGTAGTGTTGCAGGGCGAAAAGCTCGATGCGCTGCTCTTCCCCGGCGCCAGCAGCGCCAACATCGCGGCGCGTCCCGGCTATCCCAGCATCACGGTGCCGTATGCGCTGCTGCCGGTAACGGCGCCAACATCGGCCCCCTACCCTGCCGGGTTCGACCCCAAGCCCGCGCCGTTCGGGGTGACCTTCACGGCGGGGGCGTGTGCCGAACCGCGGCTTGTGGCGCTGGCCTACGCCTTCGAGCAGGCCACGAAGAAGCGGCAGACCCCAGCGGGGTTTCCGTGAGACGCTCGACGACGCGGTCTACGGCGCCGCGGCGCGCATAGCCGCGAGCCCTCGGCGCTGCGCGCCCGTTTCGTCGAAGTTCTCCGGCGCCAACCACTCGGCAAAGGCCGCGCGACGTACGGACCAGTCGTCGTCGGTCATGGCGAACCATGCCGTGTCGCGGCTGTACCCCTTGATGATCATGTGCTTGCGGAAGAGCCCTTCGGCGGCGAAGCCGAAGCGCAATGCCGCCCGCTTGGACGGGGCGTTGCGGTTGTCGCACTTCCACTCGAAACGGCGGTATCCCAGCGTCTCGAAGACGTAGGCGGCCATGAGGGCGAAGGCTTCCGTGGTGACGCGTGTGCGCGAAATGGCCGGCCCCCAGAGAATATGGCCGATCTCGGCCACGCCATTGGCCGCGTCGATGCGCATGAGCGACTGCCGCCCTTCGGCTCGACCCGTGCGATGGTCGATGACCGCGAAGAAGAGCGGGTCATCAGTCTGCCCCGCGCGCTGGGTCCAGGCATCGAAGGTGGCCCGATCCGTCGGCGGCGTATCCCAGAGGTAGCGGAAACGGTCGTCGGCGCCAGGCGCGATGGCCGCGGCGAAGAGCGCATCGCCATGCCGCACCGGGTCGAGTGGCTCGAGCGTGGTGTAGCGTCCCGCAAGCACCACGCGCGCGGGGTGCGGGCGGGGCGTCCAGTGGGCGAATGACTCGCCGTCGCCGCCCCCCCCGGGGCCCCCCGACATTTACCGCTTCTCCATCGCGTCGCGGACGTCGAGCAGGATCTCGAAGTAGAGCTGCTCGCGGCGGTACGAGAAGTCGAGCGCGGCCATCTGCGCCGGATCACCCGTTTCCTTGGCGCGTTCGAAGGCTTCGCGGTACATCTCTTCCAAGTTGGTCAGGATTCGTTCACGGGAACGCGACATACGAAAGGCCTCGAGGGCTGTGAAGGTCAGGCGGGGCGGCAGATCGTCCACCGTCTCGATACTCTCTTCCGTGTCGAAGAACTTGGTCAGGCGCTCGAGCACGAGGCGCCGGCCGCGGTCGGGCAGGTTCACGGGAGACGGGGGAAGGACGGCAATGAATCGCTCAGCACTGTTTGCCCGCGACGGGGGCCGCTGCGTGTACTGCGGCCTCGTCTTCGAGCCGGACGCCCTGAGCGTGGACCACGTCCAGCCGCGGATGCGGGGGGGCGATGGATCCCCGGGCAACCTAGTAACGGCCTGCAGGGGCTGCAACGCTCGCAAGGGGGGGCGCCCGCTGGCGCAGTTCCTGGCCGAGGAGCCGGAGGCCCGCCGGAACTTCTTCGCCCTGGCGCGGTATGTATGGCCACGACATCTGAAAGCGGTGGCCGAGGAGCTTGCGCGCCGGGGCGTGGGAGAGGCCTCAACGGAGCTCGTGGAGGGGGTCCGGGGGCTGCGCAGCTCCGAGGCCATCGCTAAATTTCTGCAGATGCAGGACGGCGGGACCGACAATTCAGAGTTGGAAGGGGAGTAGCCACGCGGGCGGGCCGTAACGCCGTTCGTGCGGCCGGGTCGTCAAGACTGTCGCCGGCACCATCGGGTGCGGGCGGCACGGTCCGGTCGGGTCGAGTGTACCAGGCGAGACCTTCACACGTGACACCATGACCGCCACGGGCGGCCGTGGTCGTTCGTGCGAAGGCTCGCCTTTTTCGTGGGCACCGGTCTGGTCGTGTTCGAATCTCCATCACCGCAGCAACCATCCACACCGATGAACAACATCAAGGTTTTCGTTCTCATGGCCGGCCTGACCGGCCTTGTCATGCTGATCGGCCAGATGCTGGGCGGCGGAACCGGCGCCATCATGGGGCTGGTCATGGCCGCGGGCATGAACCTGTTCATGTACTGGGGCTCGTCCAAGATGGTCCTGCGCTCGTACAACGCGCAGATCGTGGACGCGCAGCAGGCGCCGGAGCTGTATGCCATGGTCGACCGGCTGCGTCAGCGTGCGGGGCTGCCCATGCCCATCGTGGCCATCGCGCCGCACGACCAGCCCAACGCCTTCGCCACCGGGCGCAACCCGGAGAACTCGGTCGTGTGCGTGACCGAGGGGCTCATGCGCATGATGAACCGCGAGGAGCTCGAGGGGGTCATTGCGCACGAGCTGGCGCACATCAAGAACCGCGACATGCTGCTGCAGACGATCGCGGCCACCATGGCCGGTGCCATCGGCAACATCGCGCAGTTCGCCATGTTCTTCGGCGGCGGGCGTGACGATGAGGAGAGTGCCAATCCGGTCGTGGCAATCGCCATCATGATCATCGGTCCGATGATCGCCATGGTCATCCAGTTCGCCATCAGCCGACAGCGCGAGTTCAAGGCCGACGCGGTGGGCGCGGAGATCTGCGGCCGGCCGCTGGCGCTGGCGAGTGCGCTGGGTCGCCTGGAAATGGGTGCCCGTCGTATCCCGATGCAGGTGAGCCCGAATGCCGCGCCGCTGGCGATCGTGAACCCGCTGGCCGCGTTCAGCGTGCGCGGGGTGAGCAAGTGGTTCAGCACGCATCCGCCCACGGAGGAACGGATCGCGGCGCTGCAGCAGATTGCCGGGGCGCACTGAGAGAGGTCAGGGCTGAGGGAGACGCGTCCACACGGAGATCGCCGAGGGCCGTGAGGGCACGGAGAACAGCAAAGCCACTGAAATGGGAGAGGGGACCGGCGCCGCGAGGCATCGGTCCCCTTTTTTCATTTTGCAGTTCTCCATGCCCTCACCATCCTCTGTGATCTCCGTGTCAACGCGTTTCCACCTCGGTGAGCTTCGTGAGGACGCGCGTCCCCTGGGCTCCGGCTTCGTTGCCTGTTCCCCGGGACGCACCGGCCGGCGACGCCAGGCGATGGAACACGTGCTCCTCAACCACCTGCCCGCCCTTGAGGTGCTCCACGACGATGCGTTCCATGAGCTCGGGGGTGACACCGTGGTACCAGACGCCCTCCGGGTAGACCGCCACGATCGTCCCGCCGCTGCAGACACCCAAACAGGGGGCCTCGCTGCGCTTGATGCGCTGGGGGCCGAAGAGCAGGCCATGCTGCTGCAGCAGCGACGCCAACCGGGAGTATACGGCGCGTCCCGCACGGTTCTCCGTGCAGTAGCCGCCAGTGCATACCAGCACGTGGCGGGAATAGGGCTCCATCACCGGCAAGACAGCCAACCTGCAATTCCTCTCAATTCGGCGCGTGGCGCGGAGCTAGTCTGACGTGGGAGGCTCGGGCGGGCAGGCCGCCCCTCGCGGCGGCGGCGGCGGCGCGGCGGGGTGCGCGCCTTGGCCGGCCGCCCGTTCCCGTACCAGCAGATACATGCCGCGCATGGCGAAGATGGTTCCCAGCAGCGACACCGCGACGCCCCGGGGGCCGGTATGCTGCAGCCAGCGTGCGGCGCCGGCGCTCATGAGGAACCCGAGCCCCGCCAGCACCAGCCCACGGATCTGGGTGGCGTTCAGGCGTCCGGCGCGCAACTGGTACAGCGCCGACCCCAGCAGCCAGGCGCCGCCCGTTCCCACAATGGCAGTGGCCAGTGTATCGCGGTCGAAATCCATGGTACGGGGGTGAGAGGAACCGGCGGGTGAAGTCTAGTGGGTGAGGTGCGCGGCGCGCCGTTGGCGCGCCGCTTTTGTTGACAAGGGAGGGTGCAGGGGGAAGGCCGCAGGGAGCAGGCGGTCCTGTTCTGCCTCCTGCCCCCTGCTCCCTGCCCCCTGCTCCCTCCCTTGTCATGCCCGCCGCAGGCGTACCTTACCGCGCCAGCCCCATGATGACTTCGAGAACAATCAGCAGCACGATCGCGATTTCCAGCGTTTCGCTGCGCGCCGCCTGCGCCTCTCCGTTCAGCATGGCGTAGGTGTCGCGCAGAATGGCCAGCTTGCGGTCGATCCCCGCGCGCCACGTGCGCCCGCGGAAGAGTTCGAGCGCCGCCGAGTACACGCGGGCGAGGTACACGTCGTCCGTCACCTTGAGCGCATTCTCCACCCGCTCCACCAGCTCGGTGCTGTCGGCCACCTGCGCCTGCAGCCGCTGCAGCAGCGCCGCGAAGCGCCGCCCGGGAAACACCGCGTGCCGCGCGCGCGCCGCTTCAATGTCGTCGTACAACTTCGGCAACTCGGCGTCGAGCAGGGCGTCGTAATAGCGCAGCTCGAGCAGCTGCGCGTTGGCGAACTCCAGGATGTACTGGAGGTCGGTGTCCTGATCGCCCGGTTCCACCACCAGCGCGCTGTCCCAGGTGACGATGGCGAGGTCGTCGCCGTAGTAGCTGAAACGGTGCGGCAGCAGTTCGCGCCGCGCGTCGGCACTGAGGGGGCGCGATTCGTTGAGGAGCAGCGGCACCACATCGAGCTGCAGCAGCGATTCCGCGCTGTACGCGACGCCGTCGGAGCCGGTGACCCGCGCCACGCGGAACACCGTGTAGTCCTCGTGCACGTCGGCGAGCTGCGGGCGCT
Organism: Gemmatimonas sp.; assembly: GCF_027531815.1. Lineage (NCBI taxonomy): Bacteria > Pseudomonadati > Gemmatimonadota > Gemmatimonadia > Gemmatimonadales > Gemmatimonadaceae > Gemmatimonas > Gemmatimonas sp. Next base: position 27,648 of record NZ_JAPZSK010000001.1, read on the forward strand.
CCACCGCCGGCTTGATGCGATCGGTGAGGAGGCGCAGGTGATGCCCCGTAATGGCCGTGATGGCGGGGTGGTGATGCAGCTGACGCCCGAAGTGCGTGAACGCCTCCCAGGAACTCCCCTGCGGCGCCCGGACCTTCACGCGCAGCGACACCACGCCGAAATCGAAGATGCGCGCCGAGAGCTCCACCTCGTGTGCCGCATCGCCTACCAGCAGCGATTCCGCGCCCAGCAGCACGGTGATGGGCGGGTTGGAGATCTGCAGTGCCTGTCCCTCACCGCGCACCGGACGTACCCGTTCCGGACCACTGGTGGCGAGCAGGTCGAGGGCACGCTCGAGGTCGATGGAGTAGCCCACATCGAAGAGCCGGTACGCGATGGCGGCGCCGGTATTCACGAGCGGGTCGCTGATCGGGTCGATCGGGTCCATGCTGGAAGGTAAGGTGTGCGGCGCGCCTTCGGCGTGCCGCTCTTGTTACAAGGGAGGGAGCAGGGGGCAGGGATCAGGGGGAAGGGGATCCTCTCTGCCCCGTGCCCCCTACCCCCTGCCCCCTGCTCCCTGCCTTGTCATGCCCGCCGCAGGCGTTCCTCCCCCCGCGCTGGTTTTTCCCACCGCATACCTTAGCGTTGGAGGATGTCTCCCATCTCCGCACTGCCCGGTCTCCCCGACCCGGCCATCGTTTCCAAGGGCTACGCTCATCCGTCGCGGCTCGTCAGCACCGACTGGCTGGCGGCCAACCGGTCCAACCCGTCGCTGCGCCTGCTGGAGTGCAACGAGGACGTGCTGCTCTACGACGTGGAGCACATACCCGGGGCGCAGAAGCTCGACTGGCATGTGGACCTCAACGACCAGATTGAGCGCGACTACCTGCAGCGCGACGGCTTCGAGGCGCTGCTGCGCCGGTTGGGCGTGGACGACGGTACCACCGTGGTGTTCTACGGTGACAAGAACAACTGGTGGGCCACCTACGCCTTCTGGGTCTTCGAGCTGTTCGGCTTCGACAACACCGTCGTGCTCGACGGTGGCCGCGCGAAGTGGCTGGCCGAGGGGCGCGAAACCACCGAGGCGCGCCCGAGTGTCGCGTCGTCGGCCTACGTGGCGCGCGAGCGCGATGACACGCGCATTCGCGCGTACTTCGCCGACACGAAAGCGCACATGCAGGCGGGATTGCCCATGGTGGATGTGCGGTCGCCGCAGGAGTACACGGGGGAGAAGCTGCACATGCCCGATTACCCGCAGGAGGGCACGTTGCGGGGCGGGCACATTCCCGGCGCCCGCAGCATGCCGTGGGCCAAGGCGGCCGAGTCCGACGGCTCCTTCAAGCGTGCTGAGGCGTTGCGGGGGCTGTATGAAGAAGAGTTGGGGCTGCGCTCGACCGATTCGGTGGTAACGTATTGCCGTATCGGTGAGCGTTCGAGCCACACGTGGTTCGTGCTCACGTACCTGCTGGGGTACACGAACGTGCGCAACTACGACGGGTCGTGGACCGAGTGGGGGAACGCGGTGCGGGCGCCTATTCGCAAGGGAGAACAGCCATGAGCAATGAGAGTCTCAAGGACACCACCGCCATGCCGGTGGTAGGCAAGCCGCCCGCCAAGGTCACGGTCACGTGGGCGGGTGAGCATCGCTTCGACGGCCAGCGTCAGAGTGGTGGGCCGGCCATTCGCATGGACGCGGGTGGCGAAACCGGCCCCTCGCCCGTGGACACGCTGCTGTGCGCGTTGGCGGGGTGCACGGGCGTCGACGTGGTGGACATTCTCGCCAAGCGTCGCACGCCGGTGCAGGCGCTGAGCGTGGATGTGGAGGGGGAGCGCTTTGCCGGTGTGCCGGGGCGTGTCACGGCCATCAAGCTGCACTACCGCATCATTGGCGCCGAGGTGGAGCGTCAGCACGCCGAGCGCGCGATCGAGCTGGCGGTCACCAAGTACTGCAGCGTGCGCGACAGCCTCGATCCGCACATGCCGGTGACCTGGACGTTGGAGCTCAACGGCGGGTGAGCGTGGGGGGCACGGAGAGCCATGGTTGACGAAAGGCCCATCGACGCACGATGGGCCTTTCTGTTGCGCGGTGGTGACGGGCGATGAAGCGGCCACGGGCACCGACTACGGATTCCTGACCAGCCGGAACCCGTCGTAGGAGAGCCGAGCCGAGGGTGCGCTTTCGCCGCGGTAGGCTGAGCGCGCGATGATCGCGTCGCCGAACCACGACCCGCCACGCAACACCCGGCTCGAGCCTGTCGTGGGGCCCGTGGGGTCGGTCTGCGCGGCGCTGGGATAGGGGCCGTACCAATCCTGCACCCACTCCCACACGTTGCCGTGCATGTCGAACAGCCCCCACGCGTTGGCCAGCCCCTGCGCTACGCGCCGCGTGGCATCGGCATCGCACCCGGAGTCGAACACCCAGGCGAAGGTGCAGATATTGCCGGCAATGCCGTAGTCGCCGGTCGTGCCGGCGCGCGCCGCGTACTCCCACTCGGCCTCCGTGGGCAGGCGATAGTTCTTCCCCGGATCCGCCGTGTTGAGGCGTTGCAGGAAGGTCTGGATGTCGAGCCAGCTGACATTCTCGACCGGGCACGTGTCGCCGCACGTGGGAAAGGCGCTGGGATTGGTGCCCATGACCGCGCGCCACTGCCACTGCGTCACCTCGGTTCGCTGCAGGAGGAACGCGCGGCTGATGGTGACCTGGCGCACGGGTCGCTCATCGCTGAAGCCTCCCGTTGCGGTTCCCATGCGGAAGGAGCCGGCGGGAATGAGCGCGAACTGCTCGGTGCCGAAGTTGGCGCCAAGCCCGGTGCCGCCGCCGCCGAAAGCGACCGTGACGGCGACATCCGCGGTCACGGTCGTCGCCGGAAAGGCGGCCGTGCCGGTCGCGGTGGCCGTCACGCGAATCGTGGTGCTGCCCAGCGCCACACTGCGCACGGTCGCGCTGTTGCCCGTGCCGGTGACGGTAGCCACGGCGCTGTTGAGCGACGCGTAGCTCACCACCGCGGCCGCCACGCCAGATGGCTGCGTGATCGTGGCGGTGATGGTGCCGGTGGCCCCAACGCCAAGCGACAGCGACGTGGGGGACACCGCGAGCGAGGTAATGGCCCGCGCCGAATCCACCGTGATGGTTGTGCTGCCGACCGACGGCAGCGAGGGACTCTGCGCCACGAGGGTGTACGTGCCGGGCCGATCGATGGTAAGCCCCTCGAAGGTGGCCACGCCCTGCACGGCAGGACGCGTGCCTGCTCCTCCCAGCACGGCTCCCTGCGAGTTGGGGGCCAAGGCCAGCGTGACGACATGGGCGGCCCCGGTCAGCGTTTGTCCTGACCCGTCTCGAATGGCCACCCGCACCGCCGGCAGGGGCGCCGTGGCTATGGCGCGAGCGGGTGGCTCCGTCGCAAACACCAACCGCGGCTGCGCACGCACGAACGTGCGGAGCGTTTGCAGCACGTCGGCGCGTGCGGTGGCGTTGGTGGTGAGACTCAGGTGGTCTGCCGCAACCCGCGCGCTGCTTGCCACGAGCGGGGGCGTCGCGCTCGCGGCGGCCACCACGCCATCGTTGTCTCCCGCATCGAGGGCCCGCATGGCGCAACCGGGCAGCACCAGTGCGTTGCCGGCCGCTGCGCCGGTGCCCGACAGTTGTGCGCCGGCCACCGCGCGGATGCGCCCATCGAGCGATCGTACCCCTTGCCGCACGCGCTCAATGATGCTGCTGCGGTCACTCAGATCGCGATAGCCGTCGCTCCTGTCCGCGAGGAGTTCCGTAAGCACTCCCGACCGGTTCGCGACCGGCAGGGCCGCGCCGGCACAGCGACCAGCGGCCACCTCCGAGGCGACGAGATCGGTGCTGAGGTCATCGCGCGCCAGTGGCGAGCCAAGATAGGGCGTGCCGAGCGAGATGAGTCGCGCAATCCGCGGCGACGAGGCCTCGTCGAGCATGCCGACCGTTGCCACGAGCCCGCCCGTGGAGTGGGCCACCACCATCACCGGCTGGGTGCCGAAGCGTTCGGTGAGCAGTTCGCGAAAACGGCGCGCGCTGAATGCCATGCCATTGTACGTCGGGTAGCGAAACACCCACGGCTCCACGGCAGTGCGCAGTTCGGCATCCGCAGCGATGCCGCTCAGGAGCGACTCCCACATGTCGCCCGCATCGTCGGGGAACCAGGCGGAGAAGTCCTCTGCGGTCAGCCTGCCCGGCTGGAGTCCATGCATGAACACCACCGGGATACGCGTACCGCTGAAGCGCGTGGTCACCCCGCGACTGCCCGCCGCATAGAGTGCGTACCCCACCGCCTCCGGCGTGGGATCGGGGAGGTATTCGAGATCGACGACGGTGCGCCCCCCCTGCGCGGCCGCGTTCGACAGCAGCAACGTGGTTTCGATGCGCGTGACCGTGCGGCCCGCCTGATCGACCGCCGGTGAGACCGCATCGGCCACCGGGGCCGTGACCACGCGTCGGTTGTTCGGCAGCACGGCCGTCACGCGCAGCCGTGGGAGTGGCGTGGAGGGAATTGGCGCCGCGGTCATCACCAACACGCGAGTGGGTGCCGCGGTGCTCGTGCTCTGTTGTGCGCGCAGTCTGGCGACCGACGCCAGCGCCGTCACGGTGATCCGCACGCTGAGTCTTCCGGCGCCCTCCTGACGCTCCTCGGCCGACACGCGCACCCCGGCCGGCAGCGCACCCGGCGGAATGAAGACCCCACTGCCGTTGCCGGCAATGACGCGGGTGGTATCGGTGGCCCGTACGACCGCCGAGGCAGTATCGGGGCGTACGACGGACACCCAGGCGGTCCCCATGATGCTGCCGGCGCGCGCGGAAACCCGCACACGACCGGGGCTCACTGCGGTGACCACACCGGCCGGGCTTACGCTGGCCACCGTTGGCGTCTCGGAGGCCCACTCGATGGCAGACGATACAACGGTGCCCGCGGCGCCCCTCGCCTCCGCACGCAGTGTGGCTGTCTGTCCGGGAGCCAGGCGCAGCGAGTCCGGGGTCACGATCACTTCCCGCACCGCGGGCCCCCCGGGCTGCGGGGCCGTGGGGGGGCTGCCGTCGCCGCCGCCACAGGCACCGAAAGCAAACGCCACAGCGCATGCGATCGCCGCGGAGTGAAGACCCCGGGCGATCGGACGTCGTGGATTCGTGGACACTGACTCGCGCAAAGAGGACTCCGGTAGCGGCCCCCGAAGTCTAGCCGTCGATGGTGCTGCTGGAGGGAGCGCCCAGGGTGGCCGTATCGTCACCGTGGGCGCCATGACTGTCAGAATCGACGGGAGCGGGCCGGGCATTGGGTGGGTGGGGTGGATGCCTCCGCACCCCCTGCCCTCCCTACGCCATCACTTGATGAGCCAGATGCGCTGATTCACTGGGTACAGCCACTCCACCCCACGGTCGGTCACCATCGCGTCGTCCTCCAGCGGAATGCGCACCTTCGCTCCGCCCCATTCGGGGTTGGGAGTCCAGGCGAACAGCTCGATGCTGAACGGGTTGAACGGCTTGATGTTGAAGGTCATCTGCCGCGGGTTGAACCAGGCGATGCTCGGGCCGCTGCCGTGCCCGCGGTCGCCCACGCTGTGGCAGCCAATGTTCACCTCGATCGCGCTGTCGGTGCCCACCTCGTTGAAGGTGCCCTGCATGCGGAAGCCGCCCTTGGTGATCTCCGCCTTGAGCTGCTCCACCATGGCGCCCGCCGTGGGGCCCGGCCTGATGGTGCGATGGATGATCTCCCGCACCTTGAGCGCGTTGTCGAAGGCGGTCTGAATGCCCTTGGGCGCCGCCGTCTCCCCCGGCTTGAGCACGTACGCCATGCGCTTCACGTCGGTCCACGTGTTGAGATAGCCCACGCCCCAGTCGATGATGACCAGGTCGCCGCGCTGGATGATGCGGCCATTGCTCGTGGCCTCGATCCCCTTGGGGCCGGTGATGTACACGCTCGGCATGTCGAAGCTCGAGCCCAGCGCCCGCTGCTGCAGCTGGTCCATCATCCACCACGCCACGTCCTCGAGCGTGGTGACACCCGGCGTGATGATCTCGTTGCTGAGCGCGCGTTCGGCAATGCGCCGCGAGATCTCTCCCGCTTCACCGAGGGCCACCACCTGCGAAATGGGGAAGCCGCTGCGGAAGTCGCTCACCACCTTCTCGCTGCTCACCAGCTTGGCCGCCCACTCGGGGCCAATCTCCTTCACGAGGCGATCGTAGCTGGTCTTGGAGAGCCCGTCGGCGGCGCCCACTTCCTCCGACATGTTGATGGCGATGCGCTTGGGATTGCGCTCGGCGATGAAGGCCTTGAGGTTCGCCAGGCCGAGGATGCGGTCGTACACCTTGCACCCTTCCAGCATGCCGCCGCTGGCGCCAATGGCCACGCGCTCGATGCGGTCGCCACCCCGGTCGGTGAAGATATAGTAGCCTACGCTGCCCACGTACCCGCGCCCGAAATCCTCGTACATGGGGTCGAACTGATTCTCCTTCTGCATGGTGATCCACATGTCCACGCCGTTGTCGCGGAGGGCACCGGGGAGAATCTTGTCGAACTTGTCGCGGCGGATCTGACAGAGGCGCTCCCAGCGAACCTTGGCCGGCTCGGCAGCTGGCTGGGCGCTGGCGACAGTGGGGAGGGCGAGAAGGAGGGCGGAGAGAAGGGCGCGGCGCATGAGGGAGGGGTGAGGGTCCCCCGAAAGTGTACTCTTGAGAGGTGAGTCGCCAGACTTGAGGGGGAGAATTGAGCTCAGATAGCGGTGAGAACTGCGCTGGCCAGCAGCGAGAGTTGAGGTACCCCTCCAGTCACGGCGTTACGCATGTCTCGCCCCATCACGCGCTCCTCGATACGCTGCGCCCCTGCTTCCCGGAGACCCCACACCGGCCCATGCGGTGTGTGGTCACTTGTTGATGATCTCCTGCAGCAGCTCGAGGGCGCGCGGATCCTTGCTGCGGGTGAGATACGTGATGGCAGCGCGACGCAACTCGGGGTTCTTTTCGGTGCGCGCCACGCTGATGAGCTTGTCGGTGCCGGCGTTGTCGCGAACACTGGCGAGCAAGGCCAGTACCTGGCGCCGGATCTCCATTTCGCGGCTCGTGTCGTAGACCTGCACCAGCGATGATACGATCACGCTGCCCGCGGGCCGGCTCACCGCGTCGGCCTGCGCGCTGCCAGGCGTTGCGGTCAGTACCGTGCCCCCAGCGCGGCGCGCGGTTTGCCCCACCACACGCGGCGTCCAGCTGGAATAGCCACCGCCCGTACCGAGATAGGCCACGGCAGTGCGGCGAACTTCCATCGGTTCATGCCCATGCACCGCCAGTGCCACGAGGTACGCGCGCGACTCGTCGCTGCGGAGCGACGCGATGTACCGCAAAACCGTTTCCTTGAGCATCTGCCCGTTGGACTTCGCGTAGACGTCCGCGAGATACGCAAGCGGCTCAGCGACCTCGGGGGGCTTGCGTCCGAGATACCAGTGGAGCGCTTCGACGCGCAGCTCCTCCGGTGCCTTCACGTCGGCGGTGATGTCGCGAAGGGTGGCCAGCGCACGGTCTGAGCCGGACCGCCCGCCCGTCCCCACGCCCGCCCGAGACAATGCGTATACGGCACGCTTGCGCATGTCGAGCTCCTCGCCGTTGCGCGCGAGGTCCACCAGCATGTTCACCGCCTCCTCACTCGGCACGTTCGCCAGCCAGAACACCGCTTGTTCACGCACCTCACGATCGGGATCGGACTTGGCGGCGTTCATGAGCAGCGAGGCCGCCTCGGGGCTCTTCTGCCGCGCGATCAGCCACACCGCGGTACGGCGCAGCTGCTGCGTGCACGGTTCACGACGCGCCAGGACCTTCTTGAGAATGGGCATCGCGCGCTCGGCGTCCATCTGCGTCACCGCGTTCAGCGCGTCCACCCGTTCGTCATCTTCGGCCCGCGGGCAGCCATCGTTTGCGGCACGTTCCGCGCGGCCCAGCACACTCTGCGCGGCCGCAACATTGCCACGCCGCCCCAACATGCCTTCGATGCGCGCGCTGAGTGCGGCGGCATCACCGCGCGTGGCTGCGCGCGGGTAGTCACGCTGCTGCAGTCCCAACGCATCCTGCGCGAGATGCAGATTCTGCTGCCCGCCAAGACGCTGCAGCGCGAACGCTTCCCAGTACGGCGCATCGGGGGCGTAGCTGCTCTTGGGGTACTTCTGCCGGATCTGCTTGAACAGCTCCGCCGCGCGCTGGTAGGAATCGCCGCTGAGCGCCTTGCGCGCTTCACGGTAGAGCGAGTCGGCGAGGTCCTGCGCATCCCACGGCTCGGGGGCCATCGTGCGATAGCCTCGGGCCCGCTCGGTTGTGGCGGTCCACACGCCACCCTCCGCGGCGAAGGGCACCATGCGCATCGCCATCGCGGCGCTCTCCATGCCCAAGCGTGCACCTTCGGCGGCCATGGCCACCATGTCGGTGCTGGACAGTCGCGCCAGTTCGGCAATGCCGCGCGCATCGACCGAGGCCAGGGCGTGACCGACGGTTTCCGCGATGTACGGGTCGAGGGCATCGAGACGGGCGAGCACATCGAGGCCAGCGCGTGGCGCCGGAGGCGCGAGGGGTGCGGCCGGCGCGGGGCGATCGGCCGGAGCAGGCGCCGGGGCCGGACGCGGACGCGGCGGCTGTTGCGCGGCAATGGCGGTCGGCAACATGCCGCACAGCACGGCGCACGCTCCACCGATCGCCGTCAGTCGGGACATCAGGGGTCGCACGATCATCAGTCTCCTCCGTAGATGACCGCATCGCTCAGCGAGGCGGCCGTGACCAACGCGTTCACACGCGTCAGCAGGTTGGTTTCGCGTAGAGTTTCTCGCGGGGCGCGCTGGGTTTCCGGCGCGGTGGAGCGCGCCTGGATGACCTGCACGAGCACGAGTTCGAGGTCTTGCAGCAGCCGGCGCGTGCGCTCGTCGCGCAGTTGGGGCTGATCGAGCAGCAGCCGCGTGGTGGTGAGCAGCTCCCGCGCCGGCGGCGCCAGTGCGGCATCGGCTCCTGTGGACTGCGTGTTGTCACTCACCGTGGTGAGCAGCGACACGGTGCGTGCGAGATGCTCCTGCATGGCTATATGCGACGGATCGTTCGCGAGCGCCGGATCCGCCCCGTCGGCGGCGGCGCCCTGAGCCACGGACACGACCGGCGACGTGGGGGAGGAGCGGGGGAGCAGGTAGCGACCAATCGCCACACCGCACACCAGCACGGCCGCAGCCGCCATCAGCTGGCGCAGGCGTCGCACTGACGCGGGGCGCGCGGCAGGCACCGGTGCGGTGGTCACACGGTCCCGCCGGATGCGCGCCCACATCATCTCGCGCGGCACCTCGACGGCCTCGTCGAGCTCCGCCGTGGCTTCGCGCACGAGATCGAGCATCCACGGCTCGAGCGGTGCGTCGGATGCGGGGAGCGCCGACGACTCGTGCGACGGTTCCTCGTGTGGATCCTGCTGGTGGTGATGCCTGGTCATGCCGACTCCTTGCCGAGCTGCAGTGGCGCGTGTGGGGCGAACGCGGCGAGCGCGTGTCGCAGCTTTTCGCGCGCCCGGGAGAGCTGTGACTTGCTCGTGCCAATGGCGCAGCCGAGCGCGTCGCTGATCTCCTCGTGCGTGAATCCTTCCACATCGTGCATGAGAAACACGCGGCGGGTGCCCTCCGGAAGCGCGGCGATCGCGGCCTTGAGACGGGTCCGAAGGTCCGGGTCGCCAACGTCGGTGCTGCGGGCAGCCACCGTCGTGGCCTCCTCGAGCGGCGCGGCAAACGCCTCGCGGCGTTTGAGCGTGCGCAGCCCGTTGAGCGTGACCGACACGGCAATTGCATGCAGCCAACTGCTCAGCGCCGCGTCCCCGCGGAACTGTCCGAGCCGGTCGAAGGCCCGCAGGAAAGTGTCCTGCGTCCACTCCTGGGCCAGCTCCGGGCGTCCGCTCATCCGGAGGATGAGGCGGTACACCCGGTCCACGTGCCGGTCGTAGAACTGCCGTTCCGCCGCCGGGTCGCCGGCCCGGAGTCGGGCCAGCAACGCGGCATCGGAGGGCGTCTCGAAGGTCACGGGGTCGCCGGTTTCCGTGCTGTCGTCATGTCGGTGCGCATGCATGTGCGCGAGAAAGACAGCGCCGGAAGGGAAAGGGTTGCACGCCGCGGTTCGGGAATGCTCGGATTGGTCCGGATGATCGGACGTCGGAGGTCGGACGAATGCCCGAAATCGGAGCCCAGAAACGGCGTTCGGAAATCGGAGGTCGGATGGGGTGTACCCGCAGTAACGGCCGCACGCTCCTCCGAACTCCGATTTCCGAACGCCCTTTCCGACATCGGACCTCCGGCATTCATCCGAGGTCCGACATCCGGAGCTCCGATCGATCCGACCATCGGAGCTCGGAGGTCAGACGAATGCCCGAATTCGGAGCCCAGAAACGGCGTTCGGAGGTCGGAGGTCGGATGCGTGGTGCCCGCAGTACCGGCCGCACACGCCTCCGAACTCCGATTTCCGAACGCCCTTTCCGGCATCGGACCTCCGGCGCTCATCCGCTGTCCGACATCGGGATATCCGATCGATCCGACGATCGGAAGTCGGAGGTCGGAGGTCGGACGAATGCCCGAAGTCGGAGCCCCGAGACAGCGTGCGGGGGTCGGAAGCCCGATCTCCTTCAGCGCAGCGGTTCCGCCGCCCTCTGCTCCTGATTCACCACAATGGGTTGGGCCGCGCCAGCGCCAAGCTGCCTGTTCTGGTCGCTCATGACCCGGGTCAGGAAGCGCTGCCCTTCCCCAATGCGCTCCACCTCAATGGCGATGCTCTCCACGCTCTGGCCCAGCTGCTCCAGGCGGTCGGTGACTTCGCGCGGGACGGGGGCGATAACGGTCGCGCCCTGTTTCCACAGCCGCCGAGCGCGCGCGAAGGCGAGAGGAAAGAGCACGAACAGCGTGAAGACGACCGAGACGGTCGTGATCGTCTCGAGCACGTCGCGGTCGGACGTGTCCGGCGGCGGCGTTTCCACGACCGCTCCCGGCACCGCCGATGCCTTGGCCACGGCCAGATCGGCTTGGGCGATCTGCTGCTCGAGGCTGGAGATGCGGGCATCGGTTTCCTTCAGCCTCGCCTCGAGGCCCTGCTGATCAGCCGGGGAGATCTCGTCCGCGCGAAGGTCGCTGGCGATGTCATTGCGCTGGTCCTGTACCCGCTCCAGCTGGTCGCGCAGCTCGCTGCGCTGTGCTTCCATGGCCTTGAGCACCGCCGAGGGCGAGGCCCCATCGGGGGTCATGGTGACCGGGAAGGCACCGTCCGGAACGGAGGTGGCGGTCGGCGGCGGCGGTGGGGTGGGCTGCATGTCGCGGGCGCGGGTGACTCGAGGGAACGGACGGTCGCGATTGGCCGCGTCGATTGCTGGCGGCCTGTGTGCCGTACGTTCGGGAACGGACACGGTTTCGGCAATGCCATCGTCCGCACCGCTCACGCCCCCACGATGTTACCCCGCCACTACCGGTGCCGTACGGCGACAGGTGGTGACCAGGCGGGCGTTCAACCAGTGCGCGCGCACGATGCACAGCGCACCAGCTACCCCCGCCAGCACCTCCGCCACGGGCATTTCCGTAGCGGGACGCACCACCAGCAGCAGGACGAACCCTGCGGCCAACCACAGCGCGGGGCGCGGCGAGCGGTGGCGCGGGTACGACGGCCCCAGACTGACGGCCCCCACGCCGAGCGACGCCGCAAGAAACACGGTCTCCACCTGCGGGTCGCCAAGTCGGCTGGCCCCGAGGGTCGACAGCAGCCCCGCAAACAGCGCCGTGGCCGCGCAGTGCACCGCGCACAGCGTGCTGGTGGCGATGCCAAGGCGGTCGAGCCAGGGCCGGTCAGGGCGTTCATGAGTGGCGACGGGGACGCGCATGTCAGTAATGATAGCGCGTTCTCATACTCTATCAAGGGCGCCGCGCCCAGTCGGTCCCTTGAATCCGCCGACCAACTCGGCCAGATATCAAGGCTGTGTTTCGACCCGGGGGCAATGCCCCCACTCCGCCCCGGCTCCCGGGGCATCCATTCAAGAACGCGCACACCGCCGGCAATGGTGGCGCATGCTGGAGTTCGCATGGCCAAAGAAGGCATTCATCCGCCGTACCACTCGGTCGTTTTCAAGGATGCGTCGACCGGCGCGCTGGTCCTCACCCGTTCGACGATGACGAGCGAGCAGAAGATCAAGCTCGACGACGGCAACGAGTACCCGCTCATCCTCCTCGAAATCACGAGCGACTCGCACCCGTTCTACACGGGCACCCAGCGCCTCATCGACACGCAGGGTCGCGTCGACAAGTTCAAGAAGCGCTACGGCCGCTGAGCCTGATGACCGAACGCCAAACCGCCCCGGATCGCATCCGGGGCGGTTTGCTTTTCAGGTTGCGGCGTGGGCGGTGGTGCGCCCCGACGATGCGCGAGGGTGCGCCTGAGCGCGGGCGCGCCCCTGTCGCGCCACCTGCTGCCGGACGGCCTCGAGATGCGGACCGAAGATGGCCGGATCATCGGCGAGCACCGCGCGCGCCATGGCTTCATCGTCGCGGCGCGTGACGCCGAACACCCGCGCAATCAGCCGCTCCAGTCCGCGCCAGAAACCCACGCCGTCGAGGATGGGATTGAGGAAGTCGGTGAGCACGCAGTAGTGCGAGTCTTTCCCCAGCACATGGTGGCGGTGGTGATGCGACGGTGATTGGATGAGGTGCAGCCGCTGCAGGAGCCGCACGATCGGGCCGTTCTCCCGGCGGGAGCGATGGCTCCACTTGTGCACCTGGTTGGCATTGAGCCCGAGCACCATGGACAGCGCAATCATCCAGTTGAACACGCCGAGCGCCAGCGTCAGGGCGGTGATGCCGGCGCAAATGGCGAGCAACAGCCGTGAACTGAGGAACCACGAGTTCGTCACGAACGCCCGCGGGGCGTAATGATGCAGGATATTGGGCTTCGTGACGTGGCGACCAACGATGGGCCACGACGGGTCCCCGTACGCGTCTTCAATCCAGTGAAAGACGCCCGACAGCAAGTCGGTAATGAGCCAGACAGCGACGATCTGCAACAGCACGAGCAGTACGGACATGTACGACCTCCCGCATCGTGAACGTGAGATGCAACGGCAACACCGTGCTGCATGATGTGCTCCACCGTCCGCCGGCGCATCCCCCGTTTGCCTGACACCTGCGACTCTGGCGTCAGGCGGCGTCAGGCGGCGTCAGTCGGCGGCGGGCGGCTCGCTGCCGGTGAGCGCCGCCGTAATCAACAGCACGACGGCGGCAACCGCACACTCGACGCGCACAGCGCGCACGGCGGGATTTTCCCCCCGCGTGATGCGCTTTCGTTGACGGGCCCCGACGGTCAGCACGATGAGCACCAGCGCCGACTTGAGCAGGAGCAGACGGCCGTAGTCGCTGGCAAGAATGGCGGCGGGGGGCGTGCCCAGCAGGAGACGCGCGCCACTCCCCACGCCGGTGAGTACGGTCACCGGGGCCATGATCGTGGCCGTGCGGCTGAAGGTGCGCCACGCGGCGTCGCGCAGGGCAAAGGCCGGTACGCGAGTAATGAGCAGCGTCACCACCAGACCGCCAATCCAGGCGCCCATCGCCGCCACATGCATGGCGTCGAGCAGCCGCGCCCCCAGCGGCCAGCGCTCATCGGCGGCGGCGTGCCCCAGCCCGCCCATTGCCGCCGCCACGCCCAGCGAGGCCATGAGCAGCAGCAGCGAGGTCGTACGTCCCACCGGCAGCAGCAGGGCCACACCGGCCAGAACGCACGCCCCCATCAATTGACTCCACCCCTGCCCCCACCCGGTGTCGGTGAGCAGCGTGGGCACGTCGGCGCTGGTCATCTCGAGCGCGCTCAATTGCAGCACCAGCAGCAGCAGCGGCGCCGTCACCAGCGCGGCCGCCCCGCCCCACGCCAGCACGCGCGGGGCGCGCGATTCGTGCACGCTGCGTGCGCCGGCCTTCCACTCGGGATCGAGAAATGCCACGCTGGCGCGTCCCATGGCCAGCAGCGCGCCCACGTACAGCAGCAGGCGCGCTGCTCCTGCCCACGTCACCCCTTCATTCACTACTTCGCGAGCTTCACGGTGAACGCGGAAACGCCGTCAACGACATGACCATCCTTCGACATGGCCTTCCACGTGATCGTGTACTTGCCATCGGTCAACGGCGTACTGAACTTCGCCACCACCGGTTCGTCCTTGGTGGCACCGCGTGTCAGTTTGGCGGTGGGTACGGCAGCGCCCGTCGCGTTGGTGACCGCCACCTTCGTGGCTGGCAGATCGGCGAGTTCACTCAACCACAGCTTCACGGCCTCGGGGGACGTGGTCACCGTCGTGTCCTTCCCGGGAAAGATCGCCCGCAACTTGAGATGCGGCAGGCGCGCCGCACTGACCAGAGCAGGAGTGACAACGGCCAGCACGAGCGCGGGCAGCAGCAGACGGGGACGCATCATTTGGAGGCTCTCCATGGGTTCGAGAAGCGCGGATCGCGCAGAAACGTGCTATCGGTGAGACTGCGAAGAAAGGCCACGAGATCACGCTTCTCCTGCGCGGTGAGCTCCATGGGCTTGAGAAACTCACTCTTGAGCGGGCTGTCGGCGCCCACCCCCGCATGCGGCCCTCCACGAAGCGTGCGACCGCCAGCGTTGTAGTGCTCGATCGCCGCCTCGAGCGTGGCCACACTGCCGTCGTGCATGTACGGCGCCGTCACCGCGACGTTCCGCAGCGTCGGGGCCTTGAACTTGCCCATGTCCAGCGGGTCGTTCGACACGGCGTGCACGCCGGTATTGGGCGCTGGATAGGCGCCCTGGCCATCGATGTTGTACAGGCCGGTGTTGTGGAACTCCACCTCCACGAACCCCTTGCCCACGTAGTTCACGGTGCCCGTGAAGTTGAAGCCACCGTGACAGTGGAAGCACTCGGTCTTCTCGCTGAAGAACAGCGCCTCGCCGCGGCGTGCCGATGCGCTGATGGCCGAGCGTTGCCCCTGCTTGTATGCGTCGTACGGCGAGCGGCCGCTGATGAGCGTGCGCTGGAAGCTGGCGATGGCCTTCACGATGTGATCCAGCGACACGGGCTCACGCTGCCCCGGGAACGCCGCCGCGAAGAGCGTGCGATAGCGTGGCTCGCCTCGCACCCGCTCGAGCAACGCCTGTTCCGCTCCCGACAGCCCCAACTCGACCGGATCCTCGCCGAACATGGGCACCAACGCCTGCTTTTCGAGCGACGTCATGAGCGGGTTGGCCCACGTGAGCGCCGGACTGTAGGCCACGTTGGCCAGCGACATGCTGCCGCGCGGATGCACCTCGCCGGTGGATCCCACCGCCCGCGGCAACGCATCCGCGAACGCTCGCGCCTGCTCGTGGCAACTGGCGCAACTGAAGGTGCCGGTGCCTGACAGCCGTGTGTCGTAGAACAGGTGCCGACCAAGCGCGACCTTGGCGGTGCTCATGGGGTTGTCCGCCGGCACCACCGGTTCAGGGAAACCTGGTGGCAGCTGCCAGCGAAACGCCGCGCTCGGTGGCTGTGCCGCCGCGGTGACGACCGGCCAGTGACTGCCGACCACCACCGAGACCAGGCCCAGCCCGCCCGCTACCCCCCACAGCGTGCGACGACGCACCTCAGCGCGCCTCACCCTGCCCCACGGTGGCGCTTGCGCGCGCCACCCGGAAGAAGCGCGGCGTGTCGGCACCGGTCGCTGCAGGGTGTGCCAACCCGAGCGAGGCGAAGAGCCCGCCGCAGTCGCTGTCGCCGGGGGCAGACATGCACCCCAGTGCCGTCTGCGGCTGGTTGCGCCGCACGTCGCTGCGTGCGAGCAGCGCGCCGAGGTCGGCGACGATTACGTCACGTGACGGGTCGAAGCCGGCCAGTGCCACATCGGCACGGTTGGGCTGCGCGCACGACGTGGGGGACTTGGCCCCCGCCTCGCCGGTGCACCCGGTGCTGCCCAGATGAATGACCCAGCCGGTTGCAGCCGAATCGCCTTGTGCAGCCCGCAGGTCGACACGCAGGAACTTGTAGCCACCGTTCCACGACCAGAAGAGGCGCGACAGCGAGAGCGGCGCAGGCTGCGCCGCGAGATCGCCGTGGTTGCGCGCAAACGGCACACCGAGGGTGAACGCCACGCCGCGATAGCTACCGGCAGGCGCGAGCACGGTGATCTCCGGGTGCATCTCGGGCGTCCCACCACTGCAGGGGCCGGTGCCGTTCTCGACATCCACGAGCGCGACATCACGGTCCTGCCATGGCGCCCGCGGCTGGATGGCAGCCGCTATCGTATCACCACGCGCATTCACCAACCGCACGTTGTGCACGTAGAAGCGGAACTCGCTGGCCGTAATGGTGGCACCGGTGGTGCCGATACCGCTGTAGCTACGTCCGCACACGAACGGTTCGCTGCCAACCATCGCCTGTACGCGGATGGTCACCGGGACAAGCGAATCGGCTACGGCGGGGAACAGCGGCGCGGGCGCCACGCTGGCAGCGGCGAGCGCGGCAAGCACAGTCAACATGATGATTCTCCGGGCGAGGCACGTCGCCTCCGCACTCCGCGAATCGGAGCGCGCGGGACGCGCGCGGTGTGAGCAGCCGCTCGCCGATGGGGCACCGGTGACCCGGGTCCCCGCTGGCGATGACGGCGCAGGCGTCGTCGCCGCCCTCTGGGCAGCAACGTTACGCGGTCGCGGAGAACCCCGGAGGCGCCGTGGCCGGCGGGTGACGGTGCGTAGCGCGTGTATCGAGGCGCACCGCAGCGTGGCGCGGCGGCACGTCCCCACCCAACGCGACATTCAGCACGCCGGCCGTTGGCGGCTCCGACGCCGGCATGGCAACCACAGTGGCCGCACAGCAATCGCTGACGCAGTCGCAGGGGGTGGTACGCGAGGGTCCGTCGTCCGCCGGCGCGCCTGGCGTGAGCGGCCCAGCCATCGCCGCGTGATGCGCGTGAGACGCCGTGGTCGGCACGGACAGCACCGCTTCCCCCGCGGCACTGTGCAGCTCCGCAAGTTGGGCGGACGCATGGTGCGGGCACTGCGGCTGAAGCGGCAGCACCAGACGTGCTGTCATCCACACCAGTGTCAGGAACATCCCTGACCAGTCTCTGCATACACGCCGCATATCGTAACGCTAGGGCGATCCCCGCCTGTCTGTCAAATCATGGCCCACCCGGGCTGTGGGACGCGAAGGGCTCGGCACCGTCCGCCGCCGCAGCGCTGGCGCTGCCCAGGCCCCGAGCGTGCGAACGCCACGTTGTCAGTGCCCCCCTCCGTTCATCAGCTTCCGTCACCCTACCACATTTCACACCATGCAGACGGATTCGCTTCTCGTTTCCGGTACGGAAACCCCAGCGGTGGCACGCACCATCATCACGACCGCGATGAGCCCGTATTGCCCGGGGCTCACGCTTGAGGTGTGCCCCAGCCCCCAAGCGGATAGCCTGCGGCGCGTCATCATCGCGCGAGTACAGCGGGGCGATACGCGAACGATGATCGAGGCCGACCTCGAGCGCGACTTCGGCGCCGAGATCCGGTCGATGCCCAAGGCCGAGGGGTTCGGGCTGGTCGGCTGGGCCGTGCCGGGGCTCGTCGTGCTCGTGGGGGCGTTCATCGTGACGCGGTGGCTGCGCGGGCAGGTGCGGCGCACTGAACCGTGACGATGGATGGGCATGGGGATTGCGCCGGCCCTCGCCGAGGTTAGGATCACTTCATGGGTGATTTTCGCCGCCTGCCCGCCGCGCTGTTCCTCATGCTCCACCTCGTGGTGGGCATGCGGCCGGCCGTGCCGTCGGCGGCGATGCAGCATTCGCCCTACCCGATGCAGCCCGTAGTGGCCTTGGCGACGGCAGCCGGCCAACAGGCCGATCACGGCGCCCACGGCATCCACGGGGCACCGTCGTCCGACGACGCTGCTCAGGCGCACGCAGCGAACGACCCGCCGTGTCATCGGGTCGACGCCGAAGGATCTGCACCCGATGGTGCCCCCGCCTCCGAGCATTCGTCGCATCACGATGCCGGATGCCATGGCGCGCCCTGCTGTGCTCCCGTGATGCCGCACGGGCAAATCCGGGCCATTGCCACGCGCGATGTGCCCGCGGCCCGCCAGCGTCCGCTGGTCGGTGCCGCCCGCGTGGTCTTTGCCGACGGCGCGCGTCGCCGGCCGCCGGCCACCGCACCACCCACCGCCCTGAACGCCTGACGTTCGGGGTTGCCCGCCCGGACGAACGGGCGTGCCCCGCGCGGCCTGGCCCCGCGCTGAACTCCCGCGGTCACGCGCGTCTGTAGCGGCGCGTCGCTCTCTCCGCTCTGGTGCGATGTCGTGCACCGGCAGGAGACTCCGCGAGCCCTTCCGACAATTCGACTCCGTACGCCCCGCGTACGCCCCATGCAGGTCGCCCGCGCCGTTGCCGCGCGCCGGCATCCCGCAGGTGGCCTCGTGGCCGGAGTCTGCGCACACGCCAGGAACCCTCTAGCCAAGGTCTCCAGTCCTGGTGTGTCCCCCCATCCGGCGGGCCCGCCGGGTGGGGGGGAGCAGGTCCCAGGTGGGGCCTGTGCGGTACTCACTTCTTCCCATTCGTCTCATGCGTTTCTCTATCGCTACCGCGTCGATGGCTGCTGCCGTTGTCGCGCTCGCGGCGTGCGGCGGCGACAAGCCAGCCGATACGCCCCCCGCCGACAGCGCCGCCCCCGCGCCCGCAGCCACGCCCGCTCCCACCGATTCCGCGGCGCCGGTCGCCGCCGCGGGCAACGTCTCCATGGAAAAGGGGCAGGAGATCTACGCCCGCTGCGTCACCTGCCATCAGCAGAACGGCGACGGCGTGCTGGGCGCATTCCCGCCGCTCGCCGGCTCGGAATGGGTGACCGGCCCAGTCGCTCGCCCCATCGCCATCCTGCTGCATGGTCTTCAGGGAGAAATCACGGTCAAGGGGACCAAGTACAACAGCATGATGCTGGCCTATGGCACAGGGGCTCCGATGACCGACGAGGAAGTCGCGTCGGTGCTCACCTATGTGCGCGGCAGCTTCGGCAACACGGCCTCGGCTGTCACTGTCGAGGATGTGGCGAAGGTGCGCACGGCCACCGCTGGCCGCTCCGCGCCCATGTCCCAGAAGGACCTCGAGGCGCTGCAGTAATGCGGTCGCGTCACCCGGCCTTCGTGCTCGGGGTGGCGCTCCTTGGTGGTGGTATCGGGAGTGCGTGCGCTCCCGATACCGCTCCTCGTGACACTCCCCAGGCAGCTCGCGGGTCCACGCGCGCATCTTCGGCAACGCCCCGGCAGGCGGGCTATGCCACCATGCACGACACCATGCCGGAAGCCATTCACCACGCGAAGCATGCGGCGGTGGAGCGACCGGCGGCGGAGATTCCGCGCTCGCAGTCGGCCGAGGCGTTCGCCACACGCCTCGAGCGTATTCCCGGTACCAAGGACGCATGGCTGTCGTTCACACTGCGTCGTCGACTGGACGGGGCCTTCGCCCGGCAGACCGACACGGTCAAGTTGCTCATGAATTGCAACGCCGACTCGCTGCTGGTTCTCAACCGCAAAGGCTATGCGCTCTCCACCCGGATCATCCTGGCGCCGGGGCAACTGCTCTCGTTTTCTGCGACCGACCAGCAGCGCATTCGGGTATTCGGCCTCCGCCCGGTGTCGGCCGGCCAGCGCAGCGAATCGCTCGTGCGCTTCGCGCTGGGTGGGGATCTCGTAGTGCGCACGCCCGTCGACTGATCTTTCACTCTGGAGGTACAGCATGAATCGTCGGACGTTCAGTACGCAGACCCTGGCGGCGGCCACGGCGATCGCCACCGGTGCGCTGTCCGCGTGCCGCACACGCCCCGCCACAGCGGTTGCCGCGGCCCAACACGAGAATGCGATGGTGCACCTCATCGACGAGCTGGCCGATGGCGATGCCGCACAGCGTGCGCTCATTCTTCCGGCAACCCCGCGACGCATCGGCATGCTGGTGTACCCGGGGATGTATCCGCTCGACCTCCTTGGACCGAAGACGGTGTTCAACGATCTGCTGAACACGCGGGTCCACCTCATCGCCCCGACGCTCTCCCCGGTGCCGGCAGGGAACGGGGTGAGCATTACGCCCGATGTGACATACGACAGTTGTCCAACGGGGCTCGATGTGATCTTCGTACCCGGCGGTGGTGACGGCACCGTGCGGCTCATGCAGCACACGCCCACATTGCAGTTCCTGCGCACACAGGCCGAGTCGGCCCGTTGGGTCACGAGCGTATGTACCGGCTCACTCGTGCTGGGCGCGGCGGGCCTGCTCGATGGCTACCGCGCCACCACGCACTGGGTCACGCACGACGTGTTGCGCCTCCTGGGCGCCACGCCGGTGCACGAGCGGGTGGTCGAAGATCGCAACCGCATCACCTCGGCGGGCGTCACGGCGGGGCTCGACATGGCGTTCACGCTCACGGCGCGCCTGGCCGGAGAGAACTACGCGCGGGCCGAGATGCTCAACATCGAGTACGACCCCGACCCGCCGTTCCGCGCTGGCTCGCCGAAGCGAGCAGGCCGAAAGATCACCAACGCGCTGTCCGGCATGTACGCCGGTATCGTGTCATCGGCCACGGCCGTCGCCAAGGCGCGGGCGCGGGGGTGATGACGGATACGGCAGCAGGTGGCCGTGCGCTACTCGTGCACCGCCACCCGCTTCAGCCGTCGCCACCCCACCCACCATAGCAGCGCGGTGGGCAACAACAGCGCCAGCAGGGTGCCACCCTGCCCCGCCAGCACCTCGCCAACCGATCTATCGTCGTAGGCAAAGCGGGGGAGCGACGCGAGCTCGGCGTGACGCACCTTGCGCTCGCCGAACACGCGCTGAAAGAAGAAGGTCTGCCACGCTTCGTGGTGGCGGTCGATGGCGGCGTCGAACCGGCGGAATCGCGCCAGGCTACGATCGGCGAGATCGTGCAGCAGCTCCTGCGCCATCACGGCGGGACTCGCCATGCTGGCCAGCGCCGCGGCGCGATGCTGCGCGGCCAACGCCGAGTCGAACGCGGCGTACACGGGGCGCATGGCGTCGTTGGCCCGCTCCTGTTGCGCCAGCGTGCGTCCCCACGCATTGCTCGCCGCCAGTACCCCGGTCTGCAGCATCTCGGGGTGATCGGCGAGGAACTGGTTCACGGCGGTATCGCCCTGCGCGGCGGCCTCGTCGCTGGCGGCGCGCAGTGCCGTGGTGAGCGCCACCCGCGATGGCGATGGATACACCGCCGACACCACGGCGCTGACGGTCGCGGGAATGACCACCACCACCACGAGCCAGCTCCCCAGCAGCAGGACGGCACTTGCCGCCGACGACCGGGCCGTGGCGTTGACCACCGCGATCACCCCCACCCAGAAGGCGGCGTACAGCAGCACGACCCCCAGCCAGAGCAGCAGGCGCAGCAGGACTGCCGGGTCACCGAGTGGCACGCCCACGAGCCACGCCATGAGACCGAGCAACACGCACGCCACGCCCAGCACGAACCCGGCGCGCACCCCCAGCTTGGCCAGCAACACGCGACTGGCCGGCACCGGCTGCGCGCGCCACAGCGCCATGGTACCCTGGTCGCGTTCACCGGTGATGGTGTTGTAGGTCAGGGCAATGAGCAGCAGCGGCAGCACCCACACCACCACGAACACCAGGTCGAACCGTCCCGCCAGCAGGTTGTGCGGATTCTCCACTTCGTCGGTGGCCATGAAGCTGGCCTTGCTGCGCACCGAGACACGCGCGTAGTACGGGTGCAGGTCGCTCGCGCCCACGGCCAGCCCCCCCAGAGGCGGCACATCGAGAATGGCATGAGTGGTGGCCCCCGACGCCCCGAGTACGCCCGCCGGTGGCACGCTCACGGTACTGTCCCCCTCGGCGCGCTGCAGCAACGAATCGAGCTTGGCCAAACGCTCGCTGTCGGCACGGCGGATATCGGCGACCGCCGCTCGCTGGAAGCTGCTCCACTGTCGGCCGTTCCAGGCGCCATACAGCGCGACGGCGGTGAACAGGACCGCCAGCACCCACGGCGCACGATCAGCCAGCAGCAGGCGCCATTCGTTGCGCCACACGGTGGGCCATCGCATCAGACGACCGGGGCGGCGGGGGCGCGCCACACCAGAGCGAGAGCCAGCACCAGCCACCCGGCCAGCACGAGCAACGCCGCCGCCTGTGTCGCGACCGACTGACGCACCGGCGGCGCATCGTATTCGAACGGGGGATACTTGGCCCACAGCTCGGGCGGCGCCTTCCAGTCCCATTCGCCGGTGAGCGTGTTGTCGCGGAAGTAATTGTTGGTCCAGCGAATGAGCCCGCGACGATAGAGCTCGGCCTGCACGGCAAAGTGCCGGTGCTGTTCCACGTCCGTCCCGGCGAGCCCCATGGAGAGCGAGCGCACCGCCAGCAACGGGGACACGAGCCCCATCCACTGCGTGAGCGTATTTTGCGCGCGGTAGCGATCGTACAGATCGCCGAAGTGCCGGTCGAACACCGTGTTGGCGTATTCTTCCGAGGCCTGCATGGCAATGGCATCGAAGTTCACCGGGAGCGCCTCCAGCGACACCGCCCGGTACTCACGCAGCGCCTGCGCCTCGACCGCCTTGCGCCGCGCATCGGCGGGGTTGTGACCGTCGAGTCCCTGCTCGATATCGCGCTGCATCGCCGCCTGGAACGCCACCGCCGACGTCGTGGGGTGCAGCTGCCGCGCGAGATCGGCCACTGCCCGCGGGGCCACGAGCGAATTCATCGTCCAGAAGCCCAGCAGCAGCACCAGCGCCACACGCACGTTACGGGCGCGTGCGGAAACCACCAGGGCCAGCGCCAGCAGCACGGCGAAATACGCCAGATACGTCAGCATGAGGAGCGCGAACCGCACCAGGTCATCGGCTCCGCGCCCGCCGCCGGCGCCAAGCCAGAGCGTGGCCACGCCAAGCAGCGTGGCCGGTACCAGCACGACCGCGAGCGCCGAGGCGATGCCGGCCGCCTTGCCCAGCATGAGGGTGCGCATGGGTACGCCAATGGCCGCCAACTGCCGCAGCGTGCCGGTTTCCCGCTCACCCGCGAAGGCCGGAAACGCCAGCATCACGATGAGCAGCGGCACCAGCAGCTGCAGCACCGCGGCGGCGGTCCATTCGCCGAAGCGGGCCACGTTGGGGCGGTCCATTGCCGGCCGGCGCGTGAACTCGTTCTGCTTGTGCGCCTCGAGCCATGTCGTCACGCCGGTGTATGCATCGACGCCGTGATCGACGAACGACAGCGGCAGCGACGGCTTGAACACCCAGAGGCCGTAGTGCGCCGCCGAGTGCGGATTCTTGGCGCCCTGGTTGACCCAGAACCCGCGCATGGCTTCCTGCGCGGCCTCATGGTCGCGTGCGGTGCCGCGCGAGGTGGTGAGCCCGGTGAGCAACGCCACCGCGAGCAGCAGCAGCAGGGCCACGGCGGCCACGCGGAAACGACCGTCGCGCCACATCTCCATGCGTTCCTTGCGGGCGATATGCGCAATCATGGGTGGCCCCTCAGTCGTGCATGTGGGTGAGATACAGCTGTTCGAGATCGGTATGTCCGATGTCGGCGGTCGCCAGTTCGGCCACGAGCGTGCCACGCTTCATGATGCCCACGCGCGTCCCTGACTCCTTGGCGCGAAAGAGATCGTGGGTGGCCATGAGCACCGCCGCGCCGCGCTCCCGAAGCTTCCCGATGAGTTCGGAGAATTCGTTGGACGCCTTGGGATCGAGCCCCGAGGTGGGTTCGTCGAGCAGCAGCACGTCGGCCTGGCGCGCGACGGCAATGGCAATGCCCACCTTCTGTCGCATCCCCTTGGAGAATCCGCCCACGCGCTGCTTGATCTGTTCGTCGCGAAGCCCCACGTCGCGCAGGTGCGCGATGAGCTCCTCCGTCGGCAACGGCGCCGCTGCGGCAAGCCCGGCGAAGTAGTCGAGATTCTCGAGCGCCGTGAGCTGCTTGTAGAGCATCACCGTTTCCGGGATGTACGCGAGGTGTCGCTTGGCCTGCAGCGGGTCGCGCGTGACGTCGATGCCGCACACTTCCGCTGTCCCCGCGGAAGGCGCGACGAAGTTGAGGAAGAGATTGATGGTCGTGCTCTTCCCGGCCCCGTTGGCCCCCAACAGGCAGTAGACCTCGCCCGCGTTGATGGTGAGGTCGAGGGCGTTGAGCGCCACCACATCGCCGTAGCGCTTGGTGAGGCCACGGGCAGCGAGGCGGGGAACAGCGGGCGTGGCCGCCAATGTGGTGGCAGAGGCCGATACCGCGAGATCCGTGGAATGCATGGCGCGACCGGCGTTGGTGAGCCGACCGACCCGAAAGAATCGGCGGCATTGCTATGCTGATAGAGCCTTATCATTATCGCTGATGCGCGTTTCGGCAAGAGTTTTCCTGCTGGGCACCTTCGCGGTGGCCGGCGCATGCAATGGACGCTGGTCCATGGCCATGCCACCCGACACCGGCGTGCCCGCCCCTCGTACCGCCGCCGCACGCGGAGCGCACCGGCACGTGCACGTTCCCGGAGAAGTGCGCGGTGAACGGCTTGGCCCCGTGTTCGGGCGATCGGTGGTCAGCACGGTCTATCGTGACGGCCAGTGGCTGCACGATTCGGCCGCGACCGATTCCGTCATCATGGCGCTTGTCATGCTCGCCCCCACGCACGTCTCGTCGCTCTTCCGCTTTGCTGCCGGCGAGCGGCCCACGCCGCGCCATCTCACCGTATGGCAGCGCGCCCGGGAGCTGGTGGCGCGCGCACAGCCCGACGTGCGCTTCGATGTGGCGCTCGACGCGCTCTCGTACGGCTCCGGTCCGGAGGTGGTGGCGCATCTGCGTCTGCTCGACGAACTCCTCGCCCCCGACCTCTGGTACTTCGTGAACTGGGATGACGCGGAACGTCAGGCGTTCGACGTGGTCGCCAGCGCCACGGCGCAGGCTCATGCCAACGGGCAACCCATTGGTGGCCTCACGCGAGAGAACGAGATCGCCACGGACAGTGACTTCGGCGTCCTCACGGCACGCGGCCAGGCGCGCGCCATTCGCCGACAGCTTGCCGCACTCCGCCAGTACCACGACCTGCCGTATCTCGTGCTGCGCACACCAGGAAGCGCCGGCGGTGTGCTCACCGAGACCGCTCGTTGCCACTATGCCTGGCGGCTGGTCCTCGGGGGCGGCGTCGGCGGTTTCGCCCCCGCAGCGCTCGCCGACTCGCTCAGGCTGGCGGCGCCATGTCGCCGAGCCGCGTTATCGCGTCGGTAAGCGCGTCGATCGGCAGCGCCACGCCGATGAACAGCGCCGTGGGCATCGCGTCGGCGTGTGGCCACGACGCATCGAGACGTACCCGCGAACTCCCGGGGAGTCGGTTCCATACGTACATGGGCCCAGGCTCGTCGGCAAAGCGCACGAGCCCCTTGGCTCGTACCACCTGCTCGGGGAGATCGGCCACGAACTGTTCGAAGGCGCGGCGCGACACCAGCGACGGCAGGGGCAGCGCGATACTGCCGAAGGGATGTTCATGCGGCGCCCGTTCGGCGCGTGACCGCGGCGCCGCGGCCTGCAGCCCCGTGCCACGTCCCACCTGCTGCGCATCGTGCTGGACGTGCGCGGCCAGGGCGTGCAGCCACTCGGCGAACGATGCGGTCTCCACGAAGGGGGCGCGTGGGTTCTCCGTGCGCACCGCGCCCTGCACCGCCACACGCCGCGCGGCATCCAGCTTGTGCGTCCAGTTGAGCAGCAGGTGCGTGGCGGTGTTCACCTGCGCGCGTTCGAGCGCATTGTGCCACCAGCGCTTCTGC
Source organism: Gemmatimonas sp. (assembly GCF_027531815.1). Lineage (NCBI taxonomy): Bacteria > Pseudomonadati > Gemmatimonadota > Gemmatimonadia > Gemmatimonadales > Gemmatimonadaceae > Gemmatimonas > Gemmatimonas sp. The sequence goes on from NZ_JAPZSK010000001.1 coordinate 53,387, forward strand.
CACCGCGCCGCGTCCACCACGGTGAGTTGCAGCGGCAGAGTGAAGTGCGCGAGCCGCGTGTCGGTGGTGAGGTGGCCCAGCAGTTCGTCGGTTTCCGTGGCACCGTTCGCTTCGATGATCATCACGCTGCCGGGATCGGGCGGCACGTCGTACAAGGTCTGCAGCAGCTCCCGCAGGGAGCCGCAGCACACGCACTCGCCGTTGAGCGGCGTGACGAGCGCCTCGAGCGCCCCCAGCCGCGCGGCGTCGACGCGGGCGTTCTGAAAGTCGTTGAGGATGATGCGCACCCGCGTGCCCCGCGCCGCCAGCTGCGGCACGAGCTCCGAGAGAAACCGGGTCTTGCCGGCGCCAAGGAAGCCGGCCATGAGCACGAGCGGGATCATGAGGGGAAGCTACCAGACACACCGAGGGGGATGGACGATCGCCGCGGGGCGAGTCATTATTGAGAAGCTTCTATCATAACCACATCATCCTGTGCCGCCGTGCGTCCACGACAGCTCGCTTCCTGGGGACTCATGCTGCTCGTCGCCGCCATGTGCGGTGGCGTGCGGCCGCGGCCGATTCCCGATGCGCTGCCTGGTGCCGGGACGATCTCCGAACAGGGGGTCGTCACCGTAGACTGGAAGCTGCTCCGCGGGCTCGATTACCGCTCCGGCAAGATGAGCGACACGCTCAAGGCGCTCGATGGCAAGCGCGTTCGCGTGCCGGGCTTCATCGTGCCGCTCGACGACCTGCAGGACCGGGCCAAGGAGTTCCTGCTCGTGCCGTACTTCGGCGCCTGCGTGCATCTGCCGCCGCCGCCGCCAAACCAGATCGTGTACGCCACCCTGCGCAGCATGGCGACGCTCGCCCTCTTCGATCCGGTGTGGGTGATCGGGACACTGCGCGTCGAGAACTACACGTCCCCCTACGGTGTGGCGGGGTATCGCATCGAGGCCGAGAAGTTTTCGAAGTACGAGGATATGTCGCGATGAACCGGATATCGAATCGTGTGTGCCTCGCTTCCGCGTTGCTCGTTGGCGCGCTTGGCGTACACGTTGCCAACGCCCAGCACACGCACGGACAGGCGACGCTGCTGATCGGTCTCGAAGGGGCAACGGGGCGCATCGAACTGCGCGCGCCGGCGGACGACATGTACGGCTTTGAACGGGCGCCACGCACGGCGGCCGAGCGGACCCGCCAGAACGCGGCCCTGACGCAGCTGCGTACCGGCGGGGCGACGTTGGTGAAGTTCGACGCGGCGCTGGGCTGTCGCGTGGTCGCAGACTCCGTAGGGGTGCTCCAGGGGCGCGGTACGCATGCCGAGGTGTATGCGCGCTGGCAGGTGCAGTGCGCGCGGCCGGTGGCAGGGCGTCCGATCGGCTTTGCCATCAGCCGCGCGTTTCCCAATGTCGAACGGGTGAGCGTGCAACTGCTCTCCGACAGTGCGCAGACCGGGCGCACCATCGTCCGCGATCGCGGCGTGGTTGTGCCCTGATGACCCGCACGCCCCGCTCGCGTTTAGCGCCGGGCGGGGTGTCGTACGTGGCTTACGTGGGCGACAGCTCGAAGCGCAGCTCACCGAGGAACCCGCGCGCGCCGCGACGCAGTACGGAAGCCGCGTACAGCACCGCCACGAGCGCCACGGCGGTGAGTTGCCACCACGTGCCCTGCTCTTCGCCAACGAGGGCCGGCTGCGACGCGGTCAGGGTGGGCCACAGCAGGTTCACCAGCAGACCGAGGGCGACCGCCACACCCACCATGGCGCTCGAGAAGAGCCAGGCGAAGCGACGTCCGTGCAGGCGCGTGAGAATGCCCAGCGTGGCGATGTTGGTGGCGGGACCGGTGAGCAACAGCGCCAGGCCGGCGCCGGGGCTCACGCCGGCCGCCACGAGCACCGCTACCAGCGGTGTCGACGCGGACGCGCAGATGTAGAGCGGCATCCCCACCGCAGCGAAGACAAGCACATCGACGCCCGTGGGCAGCTGCGTGAGCCACGATCCTTCCAGCAGGGGCGTGGCGAACGCCGCTACCACGATGCCCGCCAGAATCCACGGCGCCGTATGGTCGACCATGTCGGCGAGCCCCGACTGCGCGGCCTGCGCCAGCTTGTCGCGGGTGGTCGTGTTTGCACTACCGGCGTCGCCCAGGAGCGGGAGCGATGCGCGCTTGCGCGGAACGAGGGCCCCCACCAGAAGGGCAACGGTCAGGGCGGCCAGCGCCGCCGCCGCGACACGAATGACGGTGTACTGGGTGCCCAGCAGCGGCACGGACAGCAGAATGGCGTCGATCCCCAACTCCGGCGTGGCAATGAGAAACGCCACGGCCGCCGTGGTCGAAGCGCCCCGCTGCACCAGCTGCTGATACAGCGGCACCACGCCGCACGAACAGATCGGCAGCGGCAATCCCACAGCCATTCCGGCAAGCCCCTGCCGTACCCGTGATCCCTTGCTCATCCACGCCAGCCCGCCGGTGGGGAGATAGGCGTACACGAAGCCCGCGGTGATATAGGCCAGCAGGACGGCTGGCGCGCTGTCGAGACAGAGCGCCCAGAACGCGTCACGGATGGCAGTGAAGGTGGAGAGTTCCAGGGCATCGCGGCGCAACAGGAGCAGCAGCCCCAGCATCGCCGCGCCGCTCAGGGCCCCCAGCCCGTTCGCCCAGCGGACCCATGGCGAAGGGTGATCGTGCACGTGACCAGATGCATGCGCGTGATCTTGAGCGTGATCGTGCGCATGTGTGTGCGCATGCGCGTGCCCGGTCGCCTCCGTACCATGCAGATGCGGGTGCCCGGGCTCGTGCTCGTGCGCGGGATCATGGTCGTGCGCCGGATGGGCGATCACATGCAGCAGCGACCCTCCCACCAGCGCCTCGAAGAGTTGCCCGGCGCGCTCCGGCAAGGCGGCGAACAGCGCCGCCTCCGTCTGGTAGCCCACCACGATCGCGACGCCCATGAACAGCAGCACCGTCCACGGGACCACCGGATGCCGATCGCTCAACACCCACCACACCATGAGGCTGACCGGCAGCTGATGCAGCAGCACCCCGTAGCCCAGCAGACTGCCGCCACCCATGCTCTGCGCCAGTGCGCTGCCATCGAGCAGCGAGTGCATGGCGATCCCCACCATCGCGAGCACCGTCACGATCAGGTGTGTCTGTCGCACACCGAAGGTGAGCAGTCGCTCGGCGAGCCCCGGCAGCACGAAACCGGCCGCGATGCACACCAGCGCCAGCAGATCGCCATGCTCGATGGCGTGCGGCACGACATCGAGGAGCACCAGCCCGCCAATGCAGATGAGCACGAAGCCATCCACGAAGGTGAGCAACGCGGCCTGCCGGCGCGCGAGTTGGGCCACCACCGGACCGAGGGCGAGCGCCGCCAGGGTGGCGAGAAGCAATGTCATGCCGGACATACTCAAGAGTAGCGCGGCCGATGCGTGCGGCGAAGGCGGTATTGCGGATCCTCAGGCGACGCCGTCGTCATCCCCCTCTGCCTCGGCCCACTCCGGGAAGGGATCGGCGAACGCCGACCACAGCGCCGGACCGGCGGCAAACTCTTCCGGCGTCACGAGACACGCGTCGAGCGCGGCGGTCAATGCCGCCTGGTCGAGCTGCTGCCCGATGATGGCGATCTCCTGACGTCGGTCCCCCACCTCGGGGTCCCAGTGGCCTTCGATGATCGCGCGCTCCTCGTCGTCCACCTCCCAGGTCTCAGCCGGGCTGGCCGCGTACCAGTAGCCCGCCGGGTTCACCTCGAGCAGTTGGCCCGCCTGCGCCCAGCTGCCCACCAGGTCGGGGCGGGTGGCAATCCAGAAGAACCCCTTGGCGCGCAGCACCCCGGGGAGGCCACGATCCACCTGTTCCCACAGCCGCTGCGGATGAAACGGACGCCGCGCGCGATACACGAAGCTCGAAATGCCGTATTCCTCGGTCTCGGGGACATGCTCCCCGGCGAGCTCCTTCTGCCACCCCGGTGCCGCCTCGGCCTGCGCGAAATCAAAGAGTCCCCGGCCAAGCAGGGCGGAGGGCGGCACCACGCCCCGCGTCGCCGTCACCAGCTCGGCCTCCGGATTGAGGTGGCGCACAATGGCCACCAGCCGCCCCAGTTCGTCGTCGCCCACCAGATCGGCCTTGTTGATGACGAGGACATTGGCGAACTCCACCTGGTCGATGAGCAGATCGGGAATGGTGCGTTCGTCGTCGTCGCCGAGCGCGAGCTGGCGCGCCTTGAGATCGTCGAGCGATCCGAGGTCGGCGAGAAAGCGGTACGCGTCGACGACGGTGACCATGGTGTCGAGCCGGGCCACCTGCGCGAGTGATACCCCGTCTTCAGTTTCGAAGGTGAAGGTGGCGGCAACCGGCAACGGTTCGCCAATCCCGGTGCTTTCGATGAGCAGATAGTCGAAGCGCCCTTCGGCGGCGAGCCGCGCAACCTCCTGCAGCAGATCGTCGCGCAGCGTGCAGCAGATACACCCGTTGGTCATTTCCACCAGCGTTTCCTGCGTACGCGAGAGCGCCGCATCGCCGCCGCGCACCAGCTGCGCGTCGATGTTCACCTCGCTCATGTCGTTCACGATCACCGCCACGCGCAGGCCTTCGCGATTGGCGAGCACGTGATTGAGCAGCGTGGTCTTGCCGGCACCCAGGAACCCCGAGAGCACGGTAACCGGCAACCGGCGGTCGCTGGTCGGCACGGCGGGCGCGCTCACTTGGACTCCCGGTAGAGCACGTGCTTCTTCACGAATGGATCGTACTTGCGTTGCTCGAGCCGTTGCGGCGTCGTGCGCGGATTCTTGGTGGTGACGTACATGTGGTGGCTCTCGGTGGAGCGCAGCTTGACGTTCACGCGGCCGCTCTTGGCCATGGGATCTCCCGCAGAGGTGTTGACTACACAGTATTGAGATCCTAGTATCACTAAATGCCCGCGCAAGCCCCTCCCCGACCGCTGCGCTTCCCCGTGCTGCTCGACCAGCAGTTCTGGTTTCTCGGGCACGATATCCGGCACGCCGACGGCAACGCGCTGCAGCGGTTCGGCTTCGTGCGTTGGCGCTCGCCAGCTCCGGGGGGGACGAGCTGCTACGTGTACGCGCTCAATGCCGAGGCGCCGTGCGAGGCCGTGGTGTGCTGGGGCTTCGGGGCGTATTGCGGGCCGGTCCATTTCTCAGCGCTCATTGACACTGGGGACCGCGGCTCGAGGAACGACGAGCCGGGGCACCCCGCGTCGGCCTTTCCCGATTCGTCCAATGGCCAGGCGTATCGCCCGGCCGGCGGTGTCCTGCTGCCTCGCCACGCCAGCAGTGCCCGCCTCACGGACCGGCCGCTGGCGCTTCCCCTGCACCAGCTGGGTCAGCTCCCCCGTGGACACTCGGCACGGACCAGCGCCGAGCAGGAGCGGGTGCACCACGGGATTGCCGCGGTTGCGGAGCTCTTTGCCCGCTACGAGGCGTGGGCCCCGTCGGTGCTCGGGCAGCAGTATCGGCTGCAGACCCTCGCCGAGTTGCCGCGGCACAAGCGCAAGCGGTTCGACCGCTCGGCCGACCTGCGCGCGCACTGGGAGTCATGGCGGCAGTAGCGGTACTCGGTCCGCCCCGCGCGACTCGCGTTGCGCAACTCGGAACTCAAAACTCCAACTCACGACTCACAACTCGCGTGGTGAGCCGTGAGTTCGAGTCATGGGTGTTGAGTGGGAGCGCTGGGCGCGCGCACTGCGAGTCGCATCGCGCAACTCGAAACTCAGAACTCCAACTCACGACTCACAACTCGAGTCGTGAGCCGTGAGTTCGAGTCATGGGTGTTGAGTTGCCGGGACTGTCGACCGCATGCGCCCTTCAACGGCCGCCACCACCCCCCACGCCACGCACGCCGCCACGACGGTGTCGCTCAGGTAGTGTGCGGTGGCCATGACGCGCGACAGCCCGCACCCCGCCGCGAGGAGGTAGAACACCCATCGCGCGCGCGGGAACAGTCGGGCCAGCGCAAAGGCGCCGGCGAAGGCCACCAGGGTGTGGGAGCTGGGCATCCCCATGCCGCGGTTCGACCACGGCCCATCGGCATAGGCGCGAAAGGCGTAGCCGAACAGCTCCGGGTCCGGGCGCAGCCGTCGCACCAGCAGCTTGAGCAGCTCGGCCGCGAGACCGCCCAGCAGCGGGCCAAGCACGAGGAGCGTGGTGCCGGTCCTGCGCGCCCGCGGTTCTTCCTGTTGCAGCCACCACGCGAGCGCCAGCAGCAGCCAGGTGGGGAGAAACCCCATGCTGCGCAGCAGGCGCCCCCAGTCCTTCTCGTACACCCCCGGTACCCGTACCATGCGCCAGGCGACTTCGTCGAGCAGGTGGGCCGCCACAATGGCGGCGCCGCTCACGAGCAGCCAGCGCCCCCACGCGGGGCGGGAAACCGGTGGCGCCCCGGTGGGCGCAGGGTGTGGGGTCGGGTCGGGCATGCGGCAAATCAATCGGGGCGCTCCCATGCCCGCCACTCTGGGCGCCACCATCGCGGCGGCCGGATGCCCCGGGCCAGTGCACCATGCCATATTTGACGCCATGGAACGCAATACGCGGCAGCGCGATGCCATCCGACTGGTGTTCGAGGAGATTCCCCGGCCCCTTGGCCCCACCGAGGTCCTCGAGTACGGGCGGAGCCACGTCTCGAAGCTGGGCATCGCCACGGTCTATCGCACCATCAACTCCCTCGTGGATAGCGGCTGGCTGGTGCCGGTGGAGCTGCCGGGCGAGCCGCCGCGCTACGAGCGCGCCGGCTCGGCCCATCATCATCATTTCCGCTGCCGGCAGTGCACCCGCGTGTTCGAGATTCACGGGTGCCCGGGTGACCTGCGGGATCTCACGCCGCAGGGGTTCCACCTCGAGTCGCATGAGGTGGTGCTGTACGGGCTGTGTGACAAGTGCGCGGCCTGATCGCAGGCATCGCCGCGGGGCTGCTGCTCGTCTCCTGTGATTCCCGCGGCCGCTTCGAGGGTGTGGCCGTGGATCCGCCCCGGGCGATGACTCCGGTGGCGTTCACGCTCCCCGACAGCACCGCGTACACGCTTGGGGGCACCCCCGGCGGCGCCACGGTGGTGTTCTTCGGGTACACGCACTGTCCCGACGTGTGCCCCACCACGCTCGCCGACTGGAAGCGCGTCAAGGCGCAGCTCGGGCCCACCGCGGCACGCGTGCGCTTCGTGTTCGTGACCGTCGATCCCGAACGCGATACGCCGGCCGTGGCGCTGCGCTATGCACGGCAGTTCGACAGCAGCTTCGTGGGGCTCTCCGGCGACGCCCCCACCACGGCGCGCGTGCTGGAACTGTTCGGCGTGGCCGCGGCGCGCGAGGCGGGCACGCCCGCAAGCGGCTACCTGGTCAGTCACTCGTCGCAGCAGTTCCTGCTCGATGAGCGCGGTGCCCTCGTGGCGCTCTACCCCTTCGGAACCCGCTGGGAGGCACTCGCGGCCGACCTGGATCGATTGCTGTGATGATCCATCGTCGCCTTCACCAGGTCGCGCGCAAGGCCGTGCGCAAGACCGTGCACGTGGCCATCGCGGCCGTGCTGCCGGTGTGCGTGGGGTGCGCCGGTGGCGAGGCCGCCAGCGGCGACACGCCGCGCACGGGCCGCGTCGTGTCGGCCGCCTGGGCACGGCCGGCCGATTCCGGCGCCACCGGCGGCGCGTACTTCACCATCGTCAACGCCGACTCCGTGGCCACGGCACTCGTGGCGGTAACCAGCACGGCAGCCGCGGCCGCCGAAGTGCACGAGTCAATGCAGCACGACGGCATGGCCCACATGATGGCCCGCGCCGCCGTTCCCATTGCGCCGCGCGACTCCCTCGTCATGCTGCCCGGCGGCGTCCACGTCATGCTGCTGCAGCTCACGCGAGCGCTCGCCGTGGGCGATACCGTGCCGCTCACGTTGCGCTTTGCCGCTGGCGACTCGCTCGTGGTGCGAGTTCCGGTGCGCGCCCCCTGATCCTCGCCTCATGACCCTGCACCGTGTCGCCACGCTCGTGGCGATCATCAGTGGCACCGCCGCGGTGGTGTGGTGGAGCTGGCCGCGCCCCGACACGCTCATTCGCGTGCAGCGCGGTGGCGTGGCCGTGGTGACCGATGCCCTTGGCCGCGACACCCCGTTGCCCGACACGGTCTTCGTGGGCGGCCGTGGCCCCAAGCGGAAGATTCGCGTGGTCAACGAGGATACGGTGCAGCATCGCCTCGCCATGTTCACCGTGCCGGCCGGCCAACAGACCGACTATACGGTGCCGCCTGGCACCTTCGGTGGCGTCTGCTCGGCGCATCCCACGAAGACACAGCTCACCTTCGTGATCCAGTGAGGAGGCCGTGAGTTCGCCGTTTTCCGATCACCCGCTGCTGCCCCCCTCCACCATGAACGCGGCGCTCGACGACGCGTTGCGCGCGTTGGAAGCGCAGGGGCTCAAGCGCGCGCTGCGTCAGGTGCAGCAGCGGCGTGCGGGCACCGTGCTGCTGGGCGGCGACCGGGTGGCCGACTTCGCCTCCAACGATTACCTGGGGTTGGCGAGCGATCCGCGCGTGGCGCGCGCGGCCCATGCCGTGCTGCAGGCGGAGGGCACGGGCGCGGCGGCCGCCCGGCTCATCTCCGGCAACCATCCCATACACGAGGCGCTCGAGCACACACTCGCCCGGCTCAAGGGGTGCGACTACACGCTGCTCTTTCCGTCCGGATACATGGTCAACGTGGGCGCCATTCCGGCGCTGGCCGACCGTGGCGACGTGATCTACTCCGACGCGCTCAATCACGCGTCGCTCATCGATGGCTGCCGACTGTCGCGCGCCACGGTGCGCGTCTTTCCGCACAACGACCTCGATGCGCTCGAACGCATGCTGGCCGCCGAGCGTTCGCAGTTCCGTCGGGCACTCATCGTGGTGGAGGGCGTATTCTCCATGGACGGCGACTACTGTCCGCTCGACCGGCTCGTGCCCATTGCCCGGCACCATGAGGCGTGGACCTACGTGGACGATGCCCATGGCACCGGCGTCCTGGGCGCCACCGGCGCCGGCAGCCTCGAACACTTCGGCGTCTCCCGCGATGTCGACGTGGTGGTGGGTACGCTCGGCAAGGCGCTTGGCACGGCCGGCGCCTACGTGGGTGGCTCACAGGAGCTCGTGGAGTTCCTCGTGAGCCGCGCGCGCTCGTTCATCTTCACCACCGGATCGCCGCCGGCGATGGCCGCCGCCACGCTCGAGGCGTTGCGCATTGCCGAGGTGGAAGGGTGGCGCCGCGATGCGGTGCGTGACCGCGCCCGGCGGCTGCGCCGGCGCCTCCTTGCGGCCGGACTGCAGGTCACCGGCCCGGAGGATGGGCACATCATCCCGCTGCTGATCGGTGACGCCGTGCGCACGATGGCCACGGTGGCCGATCTGCGACGCCGCGGATTCCTCGTGGGGGGCGTGCGCCCGCCCACCGTGCCGGCCGGAACGTCGCGTCTGCGCATCTCCATGTCCGCGGTGCATCCCGTGGAGCTGGTGGACGCCCTCGGCGCCACGCTCATCGACGTGCTGCGCCGAGTCTGACTCGCGCGGCACCGTTTCTTCCTTCGCGCGCAGGCGCTGCATGGCCCCTTCCTTTCTGTCGCTCGATGCCGCCCACGTGTGGCATCCCTACACCCAGCATCATCAGGCGCCGCTCCCACGGCCCATCGCGCGCGCGGCGGGCAGCTGGCTGTTCGATACAAACGGCCAGGCCGTGCTCGATGCCATTTCGTCGTGGTGGGTCACGACACACGGTCACTGCCACCCGGCGCTGGTGCAGGCGATCGCCGATCAGGCGCGCACGCTCGATCAGGTGATCTTTGCCGGTTTCACGCACGAACCGGCGGCACGGCTGGCGGCCGCGCTGGTCGAGCGGCTCCCCGCAGGCTTGTCGCGCGTGTTCTTCAGTGACGATGGATCCACGGCAGTGGAGGTGGCGATCAAGCTGTCGCTGCAGTCATTCGCCAACCAGGGGACGCCCCGTCGGCTCATTGCCGCTCTCGACAATGCGTATCATGGCGACACCTTTGGCGCCATGGCGGCCGGCGCGCGCGGGGTCTTCACGCACATGTACGAGCCACTGCTCTTCGAGGTGGCGCGACTCCCCGACCCCTCCGAGGGCGACACGGTGCGCGCGCTCGACGCGCTGCTGGACGCGCGCGGCCCGGAGCTGGCCGCGGTCATCGTGGAGCCGCTGGTGCTGGGCGCCAGCGGCATGCGCGTGTGGGACACGCGCGTGCTGCAGGCGCTGCGGGAGCGCACGTCGGCAGCGGGCGTGCATCTCATTGCCGACGAGGTGATGACGGGGTTCGGGCGTACAGGGCCCATGTTCGCCTGCACGCTGGCCAACGTACGCCCCGATCTCATCTGCCTGTCCAAGGGGATCACGGGCGGCGTCCTGCCACTGGGCGCCACCGTGGCCACCGAGGCGATCTTCGAGACCTTCTCCAGCAGTGACCGTCGCAAGACGTTCTTTCACGGCCACTCGTACACGGCCAATCCGATTGCCTGCGCGGCCGCGCTCGCATCGCTGGCACTGTTCGACGAGGCGTGCGACGGAGCCCGCCGGCGCATTGCCGACTGCCATACGCGGCATCTTGCCGCCCTGCGCGATGTACCGGGAGTGAAGGCCGTGCGACAGCTCGGCACCGTGGCGGCCGTGGAGCTGGAGGCGCCGTCCGGATATCTCAGTGAGATTGGCCGCGAGCTGGCGGCGTTCTCGCTGCAGCAGGGCGTCCTCATTCGTCCGCTGGGGAACGTGGCCTATTGTCTACCGCCCTACTGCACTCGCGACGACGAGCTCGATCGCGTGTACTCCGTGCTGCACCGCTTTCTCGACGGGGAGCGCGCAGCCCCACTGCCCACCGGAGGTCCGATCGATGACTGATGCGCTCCCTCAGGTACGCCGGCTGGGGATTACCGGCACCGACACCGGTATCGGCAAGACGGTGGTGAGCTGTGCCCTGGCGGCACGCGCGCGGCAGTTGGGGATGCGCGTGGCGGCCATGAAGCCGGCGGAGTCGGGGATCGACGAGCGGCCGGTGTCGGAGAGCGGCCTGCTGTCCGATGCCGACCGCCTGCGCGCGGCGTGCGGCAACGTGCACCCGCTGTCGCTGGTCCGTCCCTACGTCCTGCGCGAGCCGCTGGCCCCCATGGTGGCGGCCAGACGCGCCGGCGTGACGATTGCGCTCGATCGCCTGGTGGAGGCGCGCACGGCGCTGGAGCGCGGTCAGGAGCTGCTGCTCGTGGAAGGCGCCGGGGGCCTGCTGGTGCCGCTCACTGCCTCGCTGTCGTACGCCGATCTGTTCGCCAGCTGGCAGTGCGACATGGTCCTGGTGGCGGGGAACCGCCTCGGAGTACTCAACCACGTGCTGCTCACCGTTCAGGCGCTCGAGCGCGCGCGGCTGCCGCTGCTGGGAATCGTGCTCACCTCGCTCACCGACCATGACGCGACGGTGGCGGAAGCCACCAACTTCGATGTGCTGCGCGAGCTGCTGCCCACGCAGCGTCTGCTGCGCTTTCCGTGGGTCGATCGCGTGGATGATTTCGACGCGCTCGCCGATGCGGCGCACGCCTCGGGGCTGGACGCACTGCTGGGCGCCGCGTCGCGCGTGACAACCCTTTACACTTAGCGCAGCTCCGGCGCGTCGCGCCCATTCACTCTTGCCTTTCGTCCCATGACCGTGCTCCCCATCTGGCAGTCGCTCGCCGACAAGGCACTCGCCGGTGACCTGCTGTCCCGCGATGAAGCCCGCGCCGTGCTCACCGCGCCCGACGATCAGCTACTCGACCAGTTGGCCGCCGCCTACCGTGTGCGGCGCGCCACGTGGGGCAATCGCGTGCGCCTGCACTTCCTGCTCAACGCGCAGAGCGGGCTGTGCCCGGAGGACTGCGGCTACTGCTCGCAGTCCAAGATTTCCGCCGCCGAGATCGAGAAGTACCCCATGCTGGCGCAGGATCGCATCATGGAGGCCGCCGACCGTGCCGCGCAGCTCAAGGCCGGTACGCTGTGCATGGTGATCTCCGGTCGCTCCCCGGGCGAGACGGTCTTCGGCAAGGTGCTGGACGCCGTGAAGGCGGTGCGCGCCAAGCACGACCTCAAGATCTGCGCCTGCCTCGGGCTGCTCAACGAGGAGCAGGTCCTGCGCCTCAAGGAGGCCGGCGTGGAGACGGTGAACCACAACCTCAACACGTCGGCCAATTACACACCGGAGATCGTGAACACGCACACGTTCGAGGATCGCGTGAACACGGTGGAAGCGGTGAAGAAGGCCGGTATGAAGACCTGCAGCGGCGGCATCCTCGGCATGGGCGAAAGCCACGACGACGTCATCGACCTGGCGCTTTCCCTGCGTGAACTCGAGGTGAAGAGCGTGCCGGTGAACTTCCTCATCCCGGTACCGGGCACGAAGCTCGAAGGGGTGCGTCAGCTCGACCCGCGCCAGTGCCTGCGCATCCTTTCGCTGTATCGCCTGCTGCTGCCCACGCAGGAGATCCGCATCAGCGGGGGCCGCGAGGTGCACCTGCGCAGCATGCAGGTCATGGGGCTGTACCCCGCCAACTCCATCTTCGTGGGCGACTACCTCACCACGCAGGGGCAAACGGCGCGCGAGGACCTGCGCATGATCGAGGACGCCGGCTTCGTGCTGGAAACGCCCGATGGCGAGCCACTCGTTGGCGATCCATTCGAGGGCGTACCGGAGTCGTATCCGCGCGCGGCACTGCCGCTGGTGGAGGTGTAGGCAAGGGGAGACTCAATACCCACTACTCGAACTCACCACCCAAAACTCGAGTGGTGAGTCGTGAGTTCGAGTTCCTGGTACTGAGTTCCTTCCGCCTACTCGCTGGCCACCCGCTGCAGCGCCTCCACGAAGACCTCGGTGGGCTGAGCGCCGCTCACCCCGTAGCGACCGCCGAACTTGTGCTCGACCACCTCGGGGTAGGTCTGGCGCAGTTGTTCGATGGCAGCGGCCAGTCGGCGATCGCCTTTCCAGCACCACGGACACCCTGTCGGCGTAGAGCTCGAGCGGGGTTGTCTTCGTGGATGACATGACACGGAGGGTAGGTTAGCCTTCCTGCCATGTCCATCGCCGACATCCGCAAGGAATACCAACGTCACGCGCTCTCCGAAGCCGACGTGGCGACTGATCCCATCGCGCAGTTCTCCGTTTGGTTCAACGAGGCGGTCAAGGCCGAGGTCCTCGAACCCAACGCCATGTGCCTGGCAACGGCCACCCCCGATGCCTATCCCTCGGCGCGCATCGTGCTGCTCAAGGGGGTGGATGACCGCGGCTTCGTGTTCTACACCGACTACCGCAGTCGCAAGGGCACGGAGCTGGCCGACAATCCGTGCGCATCGCTTTGCTTCTTCTGGCCCGAGCTGGAGCGGCAGGTACGCATCAACGGCGCGGTGCAGCGGGTGAGTCGTGCCGAGTCCGACGCTTACTTCCAGACGCGCCCCCTGCCCAGTCGCATTGGCGCGTGGACGTCGTCGCAGAGCAGCGTGCTGCCGTCGCGCGAGACGCTGGAAGCGCAGCTGGCCGCGAATGAGCAGCGCTTCGCCGGCGGCGCCGTGCCCTTGCCCGAGCACTGGGGCGGGTTCCGGGTGGTGCCCGAGGAAATTGAATTCTGGCAAGGGCGCCCCAGCCGCCTGCACGATCGCATTCAATTCCGGAAGGAAGCCGGGCGCTGGGTGAAGCGGCGCCTCTCCCCGTGAGCTGCGGGCGCCGGTGGCGGCTGGTGCGCGCCACCACCGGCCTCGTCTTTGCAAGTCTCGCCACGGCGAGCGTGACGCCGATGGGCACCCAGTCGCGACCGCGTGCGCCGGTCCGTTCCGGTGGGTCGACGGCAGTTGCCAGCGGCACCGCGCACCTCGACGCGACCCGCATCGACGCTGTCCGCTGTCAGCCGCGCGAGGCAACACCCGCGCTCCAGCCGAACTTGCGCTGGCACGGCAGCATCGTGCGCTGGGCCGAGTGGCCGGTCCGGTTGGGCACCGAGGGGGTACGCAACCGGATCATCGTGGCGGTGGTCGATCCCGCCCGCCTAACGCTCACGCTGGAAATCGCCCGGCAGGGGAATGCGCTGGGCCCATGGACGATCGATGAGGCGCCCCCGGAGGCCATTCTCGCGTTCAACGCCGGCCAGTTCACGGATACCGGCCCGTGGGGCTGGGTGCGCCATCGCGGCCGTGACCGGGCCGCACCGGGTGCCGGCGCCCTGGCGGGGGCATTCGCGGTGGACACTGCTGGCAAGCCGGCCATCTTGCCGGCACACACCCTGCCGGCCGCGACCCTCGACGCGCGCTGGGAGGAGGCGGTGCAGTCATATCCGCAGCTTCTCATGAATGGCCTTCCGGTTCCAGCCCTGTGCGAGGGCAGCGACCTTGATCGTACCCATCGGGACGCGCGTCTCGTAATCGGCCTGCGGCGCGATGGGATGCTGCTGGTCCTCCTGTCGCGCTACGCCGACGCCGGGAGCGGCCTCACACGGGCCGTCGAACGGGTGCCGATCGGTCCCACGACCCCCGAAATGGCCGAGATCGCCTTGCGACTCGGGGCCACCGAGGCCCTGATGCTCGACGGCGGCTTGTCGGCGCAATTGCGGATCGGCCGCGGCGAGGAGACGTCCCGCTGGCCCGGCCTGCGGGCCGTACCGCTGGCGATCGTCGCGCGCCCGCGCTGAGACCCGCACTGGACCCGCCCGGCGCCACGCCGTGGCCCGGGGCCCCCCATACCGACCGCCGACTTGCCGTCGACGGCCAATTGCCGAGATTATCCGACAGGCTTTCACTCACATCATCCCCTCGGGAGTTGCGCCATGCGCCGTCTCCGTTGGATCACCGTCGTCCTGCTCGGCGCCGCCGCCCTCGGCCCCCTGTCCACGCCGGCCTCCGCTCAGCTCGGCCGACTCAAGAAGATGGGCGCTGACGCGATCAAGGACGCCGCGAAGACGAAGGCTGGTCTGGCGGAGCCGAGTGCGAACAGCAGCGCGAAGAAGGCGAACACGACCATCACCCCCGAGCGGCTGGATCTGGTGCTGACCAGCCTTCAACCGCTCGTCGCCACCGCTGAACTCACGCTCGCTGCCGTAACGCCGAGAGCCGCCTACGAGGCGAAGCGGAAGGCGGCCGAAGAGTGCGTGTCGGCGGCGCAGAAGTCGGTGAGCCCGGCCGCCATGATGTCGATGGACGAGAAGAGCATTGCCCGGCTCGAGGGGATGCAGAAGCAGGGCGAGGCGATGGAGAAGCGTGTGCAGGCTGCGATGGCCCGCAAGGACGCCAAGGCGGTCATTGCGCTCCGTGACTCGATACTGGTGCTCTCGGCCACCACACAGGTCATCGCCATGGGTGGCCGCTGCGCGTATCCGCACCAGCCCCCCGAGCTGATTGCCCTGGAAGCCTCAATCCGCGGGCAGGCGTACGTGGACGGCTCCGAGCAGCCGTGGTTGAACGGCAAGTACGCAAAGCCGCTGGAGCCAACGCCTGAGGCGCGGAAGGCCATGACGCGCGAGGAATTTGGCCTGCTGCGGGAGCGCATGGCGCTGTGGGCCATGGCACAGTCGGACCCGGAGTTGAAGAAGGCCCTCGAGGGCAAGTTCACCGCCGAGGAGATCGCGGCCCTGACGGCGAAGTCGGCGGAGCTCGGCCGGCTCGGTCCCTTGTTCAAGGGAGGAGCGCTGGGTTGGGTTGCGTGGGGCGACGTCAGCGAGTGGTGAGCGCGGCGGCAGGCGGAGCGTCCGGCGCTAACGCGTCCGCACGCTCCCCAGCCCGCCATCGATACCGAACACCTGGCCGGTCACCCAGCCGGCGTCGGGGCCGGTGAGCCAGGCGATGAGGGACGCCACCTCGTCCGGCGTCCCGATGCGGCCGAGCGCGTGCATGGCCTGTGAGGCGGCGAGCGCCGGCGCCGACCCGGTGATGCGCGCCGTGAGGGGCGACGCCACGAGCCCGGGGGCCACCGCGTTCACGCGAAGTCCGCGCGCCGCGTAGGTGGCCGCCGCCGAGCGCACGAGTCCCTCCACGCCTCCCTTGGCCGCCGCGATGGCCTCGTGGTTGGCCAGGCCGATCCGCACCGCCGCCGTGCTGCACAGCACGACGCTCCCGCCGCCGGTCAGCACGCGGGCGGCCGCGCGCATGACTCCGAACGCCGTCGTAAGGTTCTGCGCGATCACCTGCTGGTATTCATCCGCGCGGGTCAGATGGGCCGGCTTGAGGAGCAGGGAGCCGGCCGTGTTCACCACCCCGCCCAGCGTGGTGCCACGCGACGCCGCGTGCGCAGCCGCCGCGTCGACGAGGGCGTCAAGCTGGTTCCAGTCGGTCGCATCCGTCACCTGGGTGGGCGCCTCCACCGCGGCGCCAAGGGCCGCCAGCGGTTCGGCGCGCCGCGCCGCGAGCAGGAGGGGCACGCCGGCGGCGTGCAGCCGGTGGGCGAGCGCCTGGCCAATGCCACCAGTGGCACCGACGATGAGAACAAGGGAAGACGTCATATCGGGCCAATCCCCAGCCGCGGTCTGCGGTTCCTGCCGGAACCTCCGGAACCTCCGGAGTCGCCTGGACGTCCGGGACCGCGGCGCCGCGCCGTGGACAACGCCCTACGCCGCCAACTCCTCGCGCAGCTTCACGTAGCTTTCGTAGCGACCGCGGGCGATCGTGCCGCGCTCGACGGCATCACGGATCGCGCACGCCGGCTCCACGGTATGCAGGCAATCGGCAAACCGGCAGGAACCGAGCAGGGGGACGAACTCCGGGAAACAGTGCGGCAGCTCCGCGGGATCGATCCCCCAGAGCCCCACCTCGCGCAGACCGGGGGTATCGGCCAGAAACCCACCGCCCGGCAACGGATGCAGCACGGCACCGACCGTGGTGTGGCGCCCCTTGTTCACGCTGTCGCTGATCGCTGCCGTCCGCAGCTTGAGCCCCGGGAACAGCTCGTTCATGAGCGACGACTTCCCCACCCCCGAAGGGCCGGAGAGCGCCGAGCTCCGGCCCGCCAGCTCCGCCCGCAGCGCCTCGAGCCCTTCGCCGGTCTTCACACTCGTGTAGTGCACCGGGTATCCCGCCGCCACGTGTTCGGCGAAGAGGGCGCGCGCCGCCTCGGGGGGCACGAGATCGCACTTGTTCACCACGATGCGCGCGTGCAGTCCGTTGGCCTCCGCAATGACCAGGAACCGGTCGAGCATGCGCGGGTGTGGCTCCGGACGCGCGGCGGCAAAGACCACGAGCACCTGGTCGAGATTGGCCACCACCACACGTTCGCCGCGCGCTCCGCCGGGCGCGCGTCGCGCCAGCTTGCTGGTGCGCTCATGAATGTCGGTGATGAACCACGCGCCCGGGTCGCCGTTGTCCCAACTCAACCGCACGCGGTCGCCCACGGCCAGCTTGAGTGCCCCGTGCGCCTCGTGCTTGAGGCGCCCACGCAGGGACGCCGACACCACGGACCCGCTCGCGAGCCGCACATCCCAGACCCCGCCCGTGCCCTGCACAACGACGCCTTCCACGGCGTGATCAGGCGGTGGCATAGGCCCCTGCTGCACGAACAGGCTCGCGTCGCGCGTCACGGTGCGGACCGGGTGCGAATGAGCCCATCCAGTGTGGCCTTTACGGTGGCGAGTTGCATGGCGCCAACCTGGTGCCGCACCACCGCTTCACTCGCCCCTGTGACAAGGAAATCGGTTTCGCGATGCCCCTGTACCTCGGGTTCCCCGTGGCTCCAGCGCACGAAGAACAGGTACGCGCCCCACGGCGCCTCCGGCACACCCGTGGTATCCGTGAGGATGTCCACCGAGTAGGAGAACCCGTCGGCGCCCTCGAAGGCAGCCGGCCGCTTGTGCACCGCCATGTAGCCGCCCAGCGTCCGCTCATCGCCGGCTGCGTGATCGGGCGGCTGATGATGGCCGTGGTGTACCGTCGGCGACGCATCGCCCTGCTCAGCGGCCAAGCGACTCCTTCACGATGTTGCCGGCCATGAACGCAATGTTGGCCGGACGTTCGGCCAGGCGGCGCATGAGATAGGGATACCACTGGCTGCCGAAGGGCACATAGACGCGCATGCGGTACCCTTCCTTCACGATCTGCTCCTGCAGGTCACGACGCACGCCGTAGAGCATCTGGAACTCGAAGCGGTCGGGGGCGATTCCCTGCGCCTTGGCGAACCGCTTGGCTTCGGCAATGATGGCCTCGTCGTGCGTGGCGATGCCGGGGTAGCGCCCCTCGGTCATCAGCTTGTGCATCGCGGCCACGTAGTTCCTGTCCACGTCGGCCTTGTCGGGGAACGCCACCTCGGGGGGCTCGAGGTAGGCGCCCTTGCAGATGCGCACGCGCGCCGAGAGGCGGTTTGCGCGCGCCACGTCGTCGAGCGTGCGGCGCAGGGAGCTCTGCAGCACGATGCCCACGTTGTTCTCGAAGCCCGGGAACAGGTGCCGCTCGAAGGTATCGAGCGTGCGATCGGTGTAGGCGCTGGACTCCATGTCGAGCCGCACGAAGCTGTCGTACTGCCGCGCGCGCGCGATCACTTCGCGCACCACCTCGACCCCGAGGTCATCGGAGATGTCCTGCCCAAGCGCCGTGAGCTTGACCGACACGTTCGCGTTGAGCTGGCGCTCGTGAATGCGATCGAGGATTTCGAGGTAGTGTCGCCCGGTCGCTCGCGCCTCCGCCTCGCTGTGCACACTTTCGCCGAGCAGGTCGAGTGACGCGGAAATGCCTTTGGCGTTCAGTTGCGCCACCGCCTCGACGGCGGTGCTGATCGTTTCGCCAGCCACGAAGCGCGACGCCATCTTGCGTGCGAACCCGACGTTCTTGACGAAGTCGAAGACGCGCTGCTGGCGCGAGAGATAGAGGAGGGACGTCCTGAGCATGGCAGAAAACTAGCGGATGGGCGCGGCCAGGCGCACAACCGGCGCCACCGCGCCCTTGGCGAGCGCGGCATCGAAGACGTTCCACGTGAGCAGACCGTCGTCGCTCTCCGGGTCGAGCAGCAGCAGTGCCACCAGATCCTGCGGCGTCCCGGCCGCCACAATGATGGTGCCGATGGCGAGCGTGCGGGTGGTGTCACGCCACCGGCCCTGCACGGACATTTCCCGGTGTCCCTGGAAGGGGCGTCCGCTGGCCACCACCGAGTCGACGACGAACTCCCGCAGCGTCACGGAGGCCGGGGCGGTGAGGGTGCGGAAGGCCACGCCGTGCGCCGTGAGCAGTTCGCGCGCGCGCGGCCAGTCGCCCTCAATGGCGTAGCCATACGGCGAGGCGGTACGGGTGAGCGCGGCCTCAAAACGGTCGACCACCGGCATGCGCTGCGCCGTGATCACCCCCGACCGCCGGAGGCCGCGCGGCACCCCTGGCTCGGTGAGCTGGGTCGTGTCGGCCACGCGGTCGAGGCGCTCGACCAGCACGGGTTGGGTATCGGGCCGGCTCGTAAAGCGGCCACGAATGGGAATGTCGGCGCGCCGGGCGCCGGTGAAGGTGGCCGCCGCCACACCGGTTGCCACCCGGCGCAGGATGCGCGGCCGGTCTTCCGCCACGTAGCTCAGGATCTCCTGCACGAACGCCCGCGTGCTCGCCACGCGGCGCGCGAATGGATCGTGCGAGTAGGCTTCGCTGAGGATGCTCACGGCGCCACGCAATCCCACGTAGTTGGTGCCGTACCGCTGCTTGTGCTCGTAGGTGGCCCACCCCGACTTGACGTCGGCGGCGAGGCTCTCGCGCCCGTTGGCCCCGGTGAAGTTGCCGTAGGGAAACACCTCGAAGCCGTGCTTCGCCTTCATGCGGCGACGGATCTCCGGAAGCAGCGTGTCGGCGGTGAAGGGCGCCAGCGGCGCCGCCGGATGCAGCGACGGCGAGTAGGTGAGCGCGTAGCCATGGTAGCTGCCGTTGGTCGTGTGCAGATCCATGAACACGTCGGGTGTCCAGGCAGCGAACGCCGCGAGTGCCCCCACCGTCTCAGGGGCTTCGGCCTTCACGTAATCACGATTGAGATCGAGTCCGGCGCCGTTCGGTCGTTCGCCGATCATCTCCGGGCCGTTCTGCGCCCCGCGGTTGCGAGCCTGTGGCGCGAGCTTGTCGTTGCCGTCGCTGTTGTAGATGGGAACCACCACCAGCACCAGCGAATCGAGCACGTTGGGGCGGGCCCCGAAGGACCAGTCGCGCAGCAGCGCCAGCACGGCCTCCTTTCCCTCCACCTCGCCGGCGTGAATGTTGGCCTGCACGTACACCACCGGCCGTCCCAGCCGCCGCGCCTCGGCCGGCGTGCGCACGACCGGGCGCGAGGCCACCACGAGGGGCACCGCCTTGCCCATGGGGGAGCGCGCCAGCTCGCTGACGCTGATGGGGGCGCCCAGCGCGCGCAGCGAATCGAGGAAATGCATAACGTCGGCGTACGACGACGTTTCGCGATAGTCGGTGCGTTCGGCGCGGGTGCGCGGCAGCGCGACTGCGGACGCGGCGGGTTGCGCCGTGCCCGGGGCCGCGGCACAGCCAGCAAGGACGGTGACGGCGAGTGCCGCACCCGGAAGCACGGCGCGACGGGAGAACGCGAAGCGTGGCATGGGCAGCGACATGAGTCAGGAGGCCAGGATGGTGCGGATCTGCACCAGATGGCGGAGCTGATGCTGTGCGGCGAGGTGTCCCCACTGATAGCCGTCGAGTGGGCCGAACAGCGGGTGCGGAAAGTGCGCCTGTCCGAGGGCGCGTCCCGACGCGGCGACGAACGCCGCAATGAGTCGAGCGCGCGCCGTGCGCATCTGCTCGGCCGATTCAGCCACCGGTGATCCCTGAACCGGCTGCACCATGTCCGGGGCGGTCACCTTGCGCACGGTCGGGTCGGCCACCTTGAAGCGCAGCACCGACGGTGCGACCGGCTCGTCGCTCACTTCGGGCTGGTCGGCCACCTGCTTGGCGATGGTACTCACCACACGTCCCGCGCCGCTCTCCACGATGGCCATGTGTTCGAGCACCTGTGCCACCGTCCAGCCGTCACCCAAACGTCGCGCTTCATCCGCGGGGGTGAGCATGGCCAGCAGTGCCTCGGTTTCACGCTGGGCGTCCTCCAGCGCGGCGATCACCTCGTGAATGCGCGGATGCAGTGCGGGGGTCGACATATGGCAGGGGATCAGGGGTGGAAGCGGCGCCCGCTTGCCGCCATTTCCCGGAGCAGGGCCGCCGGTTCGAAGCGGCCGGGGAAGCGGGCGTTGAACGTGTCCAGCTGCGCCACCACGGCGGGGAGGCCCAGTGTGTCGAGGTAGCGGAACGGACCGCCAAGGAAGGGCGGAAAGCCAATGCCGAACACGGCGCCGATGTCACCGTCACGCGCGCTGCGGATGATGCCGTGCTGCAGACAGCGCACCGCCTCGTTGAGCAGGGGGAGGACGCAGCGGGTCTGCATCTCGCCGGCCCCCATCGCCTGCCGTGACGCACCGGCGGGCGTTAGCGCGTAGACGCTCTCGTCCACCCCGTCGCGCTTGCCGTGCTCGTCGTACCGATAGAAGCCGTTCCGTGCCTTGCGTCCCAGCCGACCGCTCTCCACGACGCGTCGCAGCGTGTCCGATGGGAGCATGCGATCGCCGTACGCCGCCACCATGATCGGCCCCGACTTGCCGGCAATGTCGAGCCCCACTTCATCGAGCAGGGTGATGGGACCGACCGGGAAACCGAAGTCCACCAGCGCCGCGTCGAGTTCCTCGATGCGCGCGCCCTCGTCCAGCAGGCGTCCCGCCTCGTTGAGATAGGGCGCGAGGATGCGATTGACGTAGAACCCCGCGCCATCCTGCACCACGATGACCGTCTTGCCCAGCTGCCGGCCGTAGTGCACGGCCGTGGCGGTCGTGGCGGCACTCGTGCGTGGCGTCACGATCACTTCGAGCAGCGGCATCTTGTGCACCGGCGAGAAGAAGTGCATCCCCACCACCTGCTCGGGACGCGCCGACGCCTCGGCAATGTCGCGAATGGGAATCGTGCTGGTGTTCGAGGCGAAGATGGCACGGGGCGCCGCCTCCTGCGTTTCGCGCAGCACCTGATGCTTCACCGCAAGATCCTCGAAGACCGCTTCGATCACGAGGTCGGCGTTGGCAAAGCCACGGTAATCGGTGGTGCTGCCAACCAGCGCCAGCGTGTCGTCGAACTGCGTGCGGGTCAGCTGCTTCTTGCGCAGCCGTTCACGCAGCACGTCGCGCACCGCGCGCCATCCCGTGGCCAATCGCTCCACCGACGCATCCTTGAGCCGCACCTGCGTGCCCGCCTGCACGGCCACGCCGGCGATGCCGGCACCCATGAAGCCGGCCCCGAGCACCCCCACCTTGCGCACCGCGGCGGGCGTGGCCTCCACGCCGTCGGGCAGCCCGCTGTCCTTCTTGAGCGCCGTGGTGGCAAAGAAGAGATACGTGAGCTGTCGGCACACCGGTGACATGGCGAGCTCCCCGAACCGTCGCGCCTCTTCCTTCAGCCCGGCTTCCATGCCTTCCGCGTACCCCTGCTGGATCACGTCGATGGCGGCGAGCGGCGCGGGGTATTTGCCCCGTGTCTTGGCCATCACCCCTTCGCGCGCCTTGCGGAAGACGATCATGCGCCCCAACGCATTGTCTTCGAGCAGCACCGCTGCGGCGCCGCTGGCGCGACGGCGCGTCGGAGTGGGGCGCCCTGCGGCGAGGTCGTGCACACGACGCACCGCCACCTCGCGCAGGATGGCGGGATGCACCAGCTCGTGCACCAACCCCATCTGCCACGCCTTGCGGGCCCTGATGTTGCGCCCGGTCAGGATCATGTCGAGCGCGGCCTGCAACCCCACCGTGCGCGGCAGGCGCTGGGTTCCGCCGGCGCCGGGAATGAGCCCCAGCTGCACCTCGGGGAGGGCAAGTACCGTCTTGGCGTGGTCCGTGGCCACACGATGCCGGCACGCCAGCGCCACTTCCAGCCCGCCGCCCAGCGCCGCGCCATGCACCGCCGCCACCACCGGCTTGCGCATGGCCGCCAGTCGATCGAGCACCGCCTGACCGGCGCGCGAGAGCGCCTCGGCCTCTGCCGCCGTGTCGATGCGCGTGAGCTCGTCGATATCGGCACCGGCAATCCAGCTGTCGGGCTTCCCGCTCAGCAGGACGGCACCCACGATCGCCTCGTCCTCCGCGATACGCCGGAAGAGGCCGTCGAACACCGGCGCCACCCGGGAGTTGAGCGTGTTCACCGGCGAGCCCGGCTGGTCGTAGCAGATCACGGCCACGCCCTGCTCCACCGTGCACGTCACCCCCGTCTCCGCGTCGGCCACGAGACCCTCCTCGACTCCGCTGCTCTGCGATGCGGGCATCACGCGCGCTCCACGATCATCGCGTGGCCGAGTCCGCCGGCGGCACACACGGTCAACAGGCCGAACTGCCCGCCGCGCCGCTGCAGTTCGTTGCACAGCGTGGTGAGTACGCGCGCGCCGGTCGCCCCGAAGGGGTGGCCAATGGAGAGTGAGCCACCCATGACGTTGAGCCGGTCGGGGTTCACCTCGCCCACGGGGGCGGCCAGTCCGGCGCGGGCCGCCCATGCTTTCGACGCGAGCCCCTGCAGGTTGCTCAACACCTGCGCCGCGAAGGCTTCGTGCATTTCCACGAGATCGATGTCGGCCAGCGACAGGCCGGCGCGCTGGAGCGCGAGGGGCGCGGCCAGCACCGGCGCCTGGAGCAGCTGCTCCCCCGGATCCACGGCCGCGTAGGCATATGACCGAATGAACGCCAACGGGGTGTAGCCCAGACTCCGTGCTCGCTCCTCGCTCATGAGGAGCACGGCACTCGCGCCGTCGGTGAGCGGCGAGGCATTGCCTGCCGTGACGGTGCCGTACTGCCGATCGAACACGGGCTTGAGCTGCGCCAGCTGCTCGTAGCGGCTGTCGCGCCGCACCCCGTTGTCGGTGGTGAGCATGCTGTCGTAGGCGGGGGGCACGGGCAGGGGGACGATCTCGGCTGCAAGCCGGCCGTCGTCGAGGCCGCGCGCCGCCAGCTCATGGGAGCGCACGGCGAAACGATCCTGCGCCTCGCGACTGATGCCGTTCAGCTTGGCCATCTTGTCGGCGCTCTGCCCCATGGTCTCGCCGGTGCTGGGCTCCGCGATGGCCGGCGTGATGGGCACGAAGTCGCTCGGTCGCACGCGCGCGAGTGTGGCCACGCGCTGGCTCATGCTCTTGGCCTTCGAGGCGGCCACGAGGATGTCGCTCATGCCGCGGGAATGCAGAATGGGGACCTGCGTGAGACTCTCGCTTCCCCCGGCGATGGCCACGTCGGCGTGCCCCAGCGCAATCTGGTCGGCCGCGTCGGTGATGGCCTGATTGGACGACGCGCAGGCGCGTCCCACGGTGTAGGCCTGCACGGTACGCGGAAAGTGCGGCATGAGCGCGAGTTCGCGCGCGATGTTGGGGGCGATGACCGACGGGATGACCGTCCCGTACACCAGCAGGTCCACCGTGCCGGTGTCGAGGCTGGTGCGCTGCACCAGCTCCCCGACGGCGGCGCGACCGAGGTCGATGGCGGTGAGGTCCTTGAGCGCTGTGCCGGAGCGCGCAAACGGCGTGCGGACGCCGGCGATGATGGCGATACGTCGGCCGTTACCAAAGGTGGGCATGGGGCAAAGATAACCGGTGTGCCACGGGGCCGACGGCCTGCGCTTGCCGGGTGCCGGTCCGGTCGCGATGATGCGGCATGGGGAGCAGCGCACCACCATCGCCACCGCACCGCACCGCGGCACTGGCCGCGCTTGGCAGTGAGCCCTTCGATCTGGTCGTGATCGGCGGCGGCATTACGGGCGCCGGCGTGGCGCGCGAGGCGGCGCTTGCCGGGTACCGCACCGCACTGCTCGAGCGTGACGATTTTGCGGCCGGCACCTCCAGTCGTTCCTCGCGGCTGGTGCACGGCGGGGTGCGCTACCTCGAGCATGGACATCTCGGGCTCGTCTTCGAGTCGAGCCGCGAACGTCGGCTGCTCCTGCAGCTCGCGCCGCATCTGGTGCGCCCGCTGGCCTTCACGTGGCCCGTCTACGAAGGGGCGCGGGTGCCGCTCTGGAAGGTGCGCGCCGGACTGGCGCTGTACGATGCCCTGTCGCTCTTTCGCAACGTGCACCCGCACCAGGGACTCTCGGCGGCCGAGGTGCATGCGCAGGAGCCTGCACTCACCACGCATGGGCTCAAGGGGGGCGCCCGGTACTGGGACGCGGCAACCAATGACACGCGCCTCACGCTGGCCACGGCCCTGGCCGCGCATGACGCCGGGGCGGTGATCGTGAACCATGCGGCCGTGGTGGGTGGCGTGCGCAGCGGCGGCCGGCTTGCCGGGGTGCTCGTGCACGATCGGCTCGGTAATCAGCAGCTGTCGGTGCAGGCGCATGTGGTGGTGAACGCCACCGGGCCATGGAGCGATGCCACCGCGGCACTCACCGGCGAGAGCCAGGGCACGCAACTGCTCGGTTCTGCGGGCTCGCACATTGCCGTGCCGCGGAACCGCGTGGGGAACCACGAGGCGGTGACGATGGTCTCGCCGCTCGACGGGCGCGTCATGTTCGTGCTGCCGGCGGGGGCGCACACCATCATTGGCACCACCGAGCGGGCCGCGCGCAGCGGCCCCGACGAGATCCGCGCCACGGAAGCCGAGATCACCTACCTGCTCCAGAGCGTCAACGGACAGTTCGGCGATGCCCGCCTGTCGCGCGACGACGTGATCAGCGCGTGGTGCGGTATTCGCCCTCTGGCCGCGGCGCGGGCCGGCACCGGGAACGCGGGATCGGCGTCACGCGAACATGCCGTGATACACCGTGCCGATGGGCTGGTCAGTGTGACCGGGGGCAAGCTCACCACCTACCGCGCCATGGCCGCCGATGTGCTGTCCCATGCCACCCGCGGGGTGGCGGCCACCGGTGCCGGCCTCGTCTCGCGTCGTCCCCCGCAGGACAGTGCCAGCACCCCACTGCCCGGCGGCGCGTTCCCGCACCGCGAAACCCTGCTGGCCGAAGCGCGCGCGACGACACGGGACGCCGCGGTGGGCGAGCAGCTGGCGCAGTCGTACGGCGCCCACTGGCGGCGGGTCTGGCAGTACGCGGAGGCCGACGCGCTGCTTGGTACGCGCATCGTGGAGCAGCTGCCGTATGTGCTGGCCGAGGTGCCGCATGCGGTGACACACGAGCTGGCGTGCACGCTTGCGGATGTCCTGGTGCGTCGCACGCACATTGCCTTCGAAACGCGCGATCACGGTCGCGCGGCGGCACGACACATTGCACCGCACATGGCCGCCGCGCTCCAGTGGAACGAAACCACCACCGCGGCAGCGCTGGCAGCGTACGACGCCGAGGTGACGCGGCTGTTCGCGGTGGATGCCGTGTAGCCGGCTCAGGGCACCAGCAGCACCTTGCCGTTGCGTCCGCCGGCGGCAGCATAGGCCACGGCATCCTGGATCTGCGCCAGCCGGAAGGTGCGATCGACGCGCGCCGCCAGCGTCCCCTCGGCGACACGTTGCGCGAGCTCCCCATACAGGGCGCGCTGCTGCTCGCCCGTGGCACGCCGGAACCAGAAGGCCAGCCAGAAACCGCGCAGTGTGACGTCGCGAAAGACGAACGACCCGGGGGCCACCTTGCAGGCGTCGCCGCTCATGGCGCCGTAATTCACCACGGTGCCGCCAATGGCCACGGAGCGCGCCAGCCGATCGGTGGCGGTGCCCCCCACGGCATCGAAGGCAACGCGCACCTTGGCGCCCTGGGTGGCAGCCGCCACCCGCTCGGGCAGATCGGGACCGTCAACCAGCACAACGTCGCCACCGAGCGCTTCCAGCACGGGCACCATGGCGTCGCGGCGCACCACACTCACGGTGCGAAGGCCGCGCGCACGCGCCAGCTGAATGAGATACTCGCCCACGGCGCTGTTCGCCGCGTTCTGCACGACCCAGTCGCCGGGAGCGAGGGTGACGAATTCCGACAGCAGGAGCGACGCGGTGGGCGGGTTGACCGTGAGCATGGCCAGCTGGAGCAGATCGCCGCCGGCAGGGAGTGGCAGCAGCGTGTCGGCCCTGGCGACGGCATGCGTGCTCCAGCTCCCGGCGCCCACCGGCATGAGGACCAGATCACCGACGGCCAGCCGCTGAACATCGGCTCCCAGTTGTGCGACGCGCGCAACACCCTCGTTGCCGCCTACCGCCGGCAGCGGCGGCAGCGCGCCGTACTGTCCGGTGATGGTGAGAACATCGGACGGGTTGATGGGCGCCGCGAGCATTTCCAGCAGCACCTCACCGGCCCCGGGCGTTGGCGTCTCGCGCTCCACACACCGGATCCGGGAGTGCGGAGCGTCACCACGCGTATCGTAGATGGCCTGCCACATGAGCGCTCCGGTTGGGGCGGAAATCAGACGAGGTCGGCGGCGTTGCGATCGTGAATCGTGTACAGCTCGACAATGAGCAGCCGTCGCACCTTGGTGGGCAGCTTGAGAATGCACATATCGCCGACGGCCTTGCCCTGCAGCGCGCGGCCAATGGGAGAGCCCATGGTCACATGGCCGTCGTGCAGCTCGCCGGCATCGCCGAAGACGAGCTCATAGGTCTCCAGCTGTGTCGTGACTTCGTCGGTCACGACCACCTTCGACCCGAGCCCCACCTTGTCGGCGGGAATCTGCGTGATGTCGATGTTGGCCAGCTTGGTTACGCGCTGCGTGAGCTGCCCCAGTCGCGCCTGCACGAATTGCTGCCGCTCCAGCGCCGCCTTGTACTCGCTGTTTTCCTTGAGGTCGCCGAGTTCGACGGCTTTGCGAATTTCCGCGGGCAGCGTGACGTTCAGCTCGAACTGCAGCTTCTCGACTTCGCGTGCCATCTGGGCGATCAGTTCCTGGAACATGCGCGTGCCAGCTGGGGCCGGATAAAAGGCGAGCGCCCGACCATGGTGGCCGGGCGCACGGGAAGTGCCGAAATATGCGGTGTCCGGCGAATGGTTCAAGTCTCGGGGCGTTCAACCCTCGTCCTTTCGCAGACGGCCGGCCGTTTGCGCATCATGCGCGTCGATGACTGCCTGCGCCGCTTCCCGCGGGTCATCGGTCAGGAGCAGCAGATCGAGATCCCCCGGCGAGATCTTGCCTTCGGCAGCCATGCGCGAGGTGATCCAGCGGACGAGCCCCGCCCAGTAGTGTGTGCCGAAGAGGACCACGGGGAACTGATAGATCTTCCCCGTCTGGATGAGCGTGAGCGCCTCGAACAGTTCATCGAGCGTCCCGAAGCCGCCCGGGAAAATGATGAAGGCATTGGAGTACTTGATGAACATCGTCTTGCGCACGAAGAAGTAACGAAAGTTCACCAGCGTATCGACGTAGGGGTTGGCACCCTGTTCGAACGGGAGCTCGATGTTGCATCCTACCGAGTGCCCATCCACGTCCTTGGCCCCGCGATTGGCCGCCTCCATGATGCCTGGTCCGGCGCCGGTGAGGATGGAGAACCCCTGACTCGCGAGGAGCCGCGCCGTTTCCCGCGCCGCCTCGTACATGGGGTCGTCCGGACCGGTACGGGCAGACCCGAAAATCGTCACGCCCTTCTGCACGTC
Source organism: Gemmatimonas sp. (assembly GCF_027531815.1). Classification (NCBI taxonomy): domain Bacteria; kingdom Pseudomonadati; phylum Gemmatimonadota; class Gemmatimonadia; order Gemmatimonadales; family Gemmatimonadaceae; genus Gemmatimonas; species Gemmatimonas sp. The sequence continues at coordinate 81,884 of NZ_JAPZSK010000001.1, forward strand.
GGAGAGCGCGTCGAACCCCTCGACGAACTCGGACGTGATACGCATGACGCGCCACGGGTCGGAGCGGGTGAAGGCCGTCGCCTCCTCCCGTGGCGCCTGCAGCAACTTTTCGTCCTCCGTAAGCATTGGCCGGTCACGCAACGACTGATCCACGAGGCGCGGATCGGCGCGTCGCACGGCGCGTGCGCCCTTGGATACCAGGTTCGCCAGGCCGGCGGGCTCTCGGCCGGCGGCGCGGTGGCCGGCCTCCGTACGCTCCCGATAGGCCGCCACGGACTGCTGTTCCGCCGTGGCACGCGTGACGGGGGACGCCTGCTTGCCGGTTGCGGTACGGGGAGACGAACGCCGGGATTTCGCCATGGGCACAGGAGTGGAGACAGTGGGTCGGTGACAGAACACCATTGCGAAGACGCACGACCAAACCGCATGGTACGAGTCGGGCCGCCGTGACGCATGATACCACCGCGGCACGGCGCTTGCTCCTTGTGGTGGCCGACGGCGTGCGCCCCGATGTGCTCGCCGAGGAGATGGACGCCGGGCGCGCGCCCACCTTGGCGGCGTTGCGGGCGCGCGGGAGCGCGCACACGGTCACCACGTCGTTCCCGTCCGTCACCGGGCCGGCGTACGTGCCGTTCCTCATGGGACAGCATCCGGCCCGCGTGGGACTGCCCGGCCTCCGCTGGTACGATCGCAGCCGCACGCTGCGCTGGGCGCCGGGGCAGTCGCGCAGTTACGCGGGCATCGACATCTGGCATGTGGACGGCGATGTCGCCGCGCACGTACCCACGCTGCTCGAGTACGCGCAGCCGTCGCTCGCCGCCATGAGCATGATTGGTCGCGGTGCCACGCACGGGCGCATCGGCCGCGGCGTGGGATGGATGCTGCGGGCCGCGCCGGCGCACTTTCGGGGCGATCTCCAGGGGTGGCGACGGGTGGAGCGACAGGCCACGGCGGCCTTTCTCTCCCGCTTCAGGACGGTGCGCCCCCGGATGGCCGTGCTGGCCATCCTGAGTGCCGACAAGTTCGCCCACAAGCATGGCGCACGCTCCGCGGTGGTGCGCACCGCCATTGCCGATGTCGATGCCGCCGTGGCTCAGGCGCTGGCTATCGCCAGTCGCGACGGCTGGCGTGAGTCGCTCCACGTGTGGGTCACGGGGGACCATGGCCACGACGAGGTGACCAACCACGAGGACCTCCACGGCTGGCTGCAGGGCGAAGGGTTGCGCGTGCGGGCGCACCCGCAATTGCGCGTGAGCAATCCCGACGTCGTGCTCATGGTGGGCGGGAATGCCATGGCGCATCTCTATTTTGCCCCGGGAGAACGGGAGCGGCGCTGGTGGCACGCCCACGCCGCCACCTGGAATCGCCTGCTCGACAGGCTGGTGGAACGCCCGGCCATCGACCTGCTCGCCGTGAACCGTGATGCGCACACGGTGCAGGTGCGCCACGCCGCCCACGGCGCGGCCGAAGTGCGGCGCCACGATGGCCCGCAGGGGTCGCGCTGGTCGTACGTGTGCAACGACGGCGACCCGCTGGGGCTCGGGGGAACCCTGCGGGACCTCGACGCCGATGCGGCCTGGCACGCCACGCAGGCCTCGGCCTACCCGGATGCCCTGGTGCAGCTGTCGTGGCTTGGCGCCTCCTCACGGTCGGGGGACGTGATCGTGTCGGCGGCCAGCGGGTGGGATCTGCGCGCGCGCTTCGAACCGGTGCCGCACGTTTCCACCCACGGCGCCCTGCTGCGCGAGCAGATGCTGGTACCGCTCATTGTGGATTGTGCCACTACGCGTGTGCCGCAACGCACGGCCGACATCGTACCGTCGGCGTTGGATTTGCTGGCGATTCGCGCCCATGCCGAATTCGATGGGCGATCCTTCCTGCGGTAGTACGCCGCTGCCCCCTGTCAACGCGGTGTCGTGGTCCGTATCGCGGCGCCGCCCGGCTCCAAGCGGTGTGAGCCGCCGCCGCGCTGCACCCCAGGCCGCTACTCGGCTCGCGTGCGACTGCGCTCGGGATCAAAGCCGTCCGGATAGCGCCTTCGCAACTTGTCGATGTTGCGCTGGGCGATTTCCTCGAGTGGGATATCCAGCACGCTCGCGAATGCGCCGATATACCAGAGGCAATCACCGAGCTCCTTCACCAGCGCATCGCGATCCAGTGGCGTGGCATGGAAGAGATGCTTCTTGATGATCTCGGCGGTCTCGCCCGCTTCACCGGTAAGCCCGAGCGCCGCGTTGGCGAGCTGCTGCTCGTAGGTGCGATCGCGTCCCAGTGTGCGGGCCGCCAGCTGCTGATAGTCATCGAACGTCATGACCGGGCAATCTAATGCCGGCGGCATAACCCTGGTGCCGGGTGGAACAGCCGCCCGCCTGTTCCCGATCATGGCCATCGTTCAGGGCGACAGATTCCGCTACTTTGGGGGATGGCGTGGTTGACCCTCTCCCTGCAGCTCACCTGGCGCGCCCTGCTGGCCCCAACGCTGGCGGTGGACCTGCTGCGCGTGGCGTGGCGGTTCCGGCACCGTCACTGGTACCGGCGCTTCCCGTTCCTGCCACTGCCGGCCACGACGTACGTGCGCTGGCGCATGTACACGGCGTACGGTGACGAGGACGCGATTCCGCCGGCCGACGACGTGATTGCCTTTGCCCGGTGGGTGGGGCGGCAGCCCTGACGGCTCGCTTGCTGACCGAGCGGCTCAAGGCCGAGGCGTACGGGCTCGGCTTTGATGCGGCTGGCGTGGCGCGGCTTGGCGAACCGGCCACGCGCGCGGCCTTCGAGGCCTGGCTGGCGGCCGGGCATCAGGGCTCCATGGCGTATCTGGAGGGGGAGGGGGCGGCGTTGCGGCGCGACAGCCGCCTGCCCCACCCCGGTGCCACCCACGCGCTGGTCGTGGCGGCTTCGTATGGCGGGCGGGCACCGGCGGGGCCGGTGGCGCGCTACGCACGCGGCGACGACTACCACGTGGTGCTGCGCGAGCGGGTGCGGGAGCTGCACGGCTGGCTGGAGCGCGAAGTGGGGCGCCCGGTGAACGCGCGCCCGTACGTGGACAGCGGCCCCATTCTCGAGCGGGATCTGGCGCAGCGCGCGGGGCTCGGGTGGGTGGGGAAGAACACCATGCTCATCGTGCCGGGGGCCGGCTCACACCTGTTCCTGGCGTCGCTGTTCGTGGATGTGGCGCTCGAGGAGGATGCACCGTTCGAGGCCGATCGTTGCGGCACGTGCACCCGCTGCCTGGACGCCTGTCCCACGGGGGCGCTCCCGTCGCCGCGGGTGCTCGACGCGACCCGCTGCATCAGCTACCTCACCATCGAGCACCGCGGGCCGATCCCGCCGGCACTGCGCGAGGGTGTGGGTGGGCTGCTGTACGGCTGCGACATCTGCAATGACGTGTGTCCATGGACCGTGAAGTTCGCGCGGGAGGCGATGGCGCCCGAGTTCGCACCGCGAGCGCTGTTCGCGGAGTCACACGATCGCGACGGCACGCGCGCGTTGGCGCGCTCGATCTGCATGATGGATGCGGCCGATTATGCCGCGGCGTTCAAGGGGAGTGCGATCAAGCGGGCCAAGCTGTGGATGCTGCAGCGCAACGCGTGCGTGGTGCTGGGGAACGTGGGCACCGACGAGGATCTGGCGGTGCTGGAGGGGATGCGCGAGCACGAGCACGAGGTGGTGCGGGAGCAGGCGGCGTGGAGCATCGAACGTCTCGCCCATAGGGAGTACGGGTCGTAATCAGTGCCCACCGGCGTTCACACAGAGCAGTGACCCCGGCGGTGCCGCTCAGCAGCGGAGCGCGCCCCTAGCGCGGAGGGGCGCGCTCTTCACCGTGCACCGCACCGTCTTTCAGATGCTGGTGAAAGAACCCCAGCATGTCGTGGAGCAGGGCGACCGTGTTCTCCCGGCTTGAGATGTAATAGTTCTCGTTGGGATACGTGCGATAGACGAACGGCTTGTAGAGCATCTCGAGGCGGTCGGCGAACAACCGCGATGCATCGGATCGCGGAATGGCGGTGGCAGCGCCGTGCACCACCATGATCGGCGTCTGGAGCTTGTCCAGCTCGTAGATCGGTGAACTGCGGCGATACTTCTCCAAATTGTCTTTGAGCGGACCGAACTCGTGTTCCAGCAGCTTCACGTGTCGCGTTTCCTGCTCGGCCACCGTGTGCACCCAGTCGCCGTAGCCGGACGCGGCAATGGCGGCCTGGAACACCGAGGGCGCAAAGACGGGCGCCGCCATGCTCATGTACCCGCCGTAGCTCGTGCCGGTAATCCCCATCCTGTCCTGGCGCACCTCGGGCAGCTTCTTCAGCACGGCGACTCCCGCCAGAACATCCAGCAGATCGCAGCGCCCCCAGCAGCCGTTGTTGGCTTCCTCGAAGGCACGGCCATAGCCTGAGCTGCCGCGAATATTCGGCAGCAGGACGGCATATCCACGCATCGCGAAGAACTGCACGTCGCGCTGCAGCGCATCGCTGAACTGCGCCGTGGGTCCTCCATGAATCCACAGCAACCCTGGTGCCTTCTCGTTGATGGCGAGCCCGCGTGGCCGGTACAGATACGCGGAAATCTCGAGGCCGTCCTCCGATCGGTAAGTGAGCTTCTCCGGCACGATGAGCGATTGCGCCACGTGCGCCGGAGGGTCCGAATTCGTCAGCCGCGTGGCCTGCCCCCCAGCGAACGGGACGACGTAGAGATCGCCTGGGGTCGTCGGTGAGGCGAGGACATAGCTCACCCGACGTCCATCGGGTGACCAGTTGGCCGCCGACACCATCCCCATTCCGGACGGCGAAGCCAATGAGCGCGATGCGCCGCCGGACAGGGCCACCGCCCGCACGTGCTGCGTGCCATTCTGCAACGAGAGATACAGAATGTGGCGGCCATCAGGCGACCAGCGGGCGCCACTCTGATTGGCTGGCTCCGCGGCGATCTGCCGTGCCTCGCCGCCCTTCATCGGCGCCACCCAGTAGTTCATCCACCCCGATCGCTGCGAACGAAAGAGCAGGTGCGTGCCATCGGGGGAGACCAGCGCCGGGCCGAAGGCCCCTCCCGCCTGGTAGTCGAAAAGGCCGGTGTCCTTCACGATGACGCGCGAGCCGCTCCCATCGGGCGCCATCGTCATGACGTCATGGTGGCGCCACGTGGAGTCGAGTCGGACGTAGACCACCTGACGCCCGTCTGGTGTCCAGCCAGGGGAAACCTCGAGGAGCGGCCCAGTCGTCAGGCGCCGCAACTGCCCATCGGCGATCCGGACGGTCCAGATGTCGTGGTTGCCCAGCTTGTCGTCCGAGAAGGCGATGGCAGATCCATCGGGCGCCCACGCGTACGAACCGATGCGCCCACCAAGGTGCGTCAGCTGACGGTCCTGGCCATCGACCACGGAACTGAGCCACAGCTCCGGGCTTCCGGATTTCGTCGACACATACGAGAGCCACTTGCCGTCTGGTGACCATTCCGGCTGCGCCGACCCCAGAAAGGTGGTGCCCCCGGTCCTCACGTTGAGAGACCTGGGGAAACCGCCGCTGGAGGGGACCGCCCACACCCCCCCCTCACCCAGCGGCGAAGTGAACATGAGCATGGTGCCATCGGGGGACCACTGCGGCTCGCTCGAGACTGCAGACCGAATTGCCGTGAGTTCACGCGCCGACAGCGCGCGCGGTGCTGCCGACTGTGCACCGAGTGACGTGCCGAGCGGCGCACCCAGCAGCATGCCGAACGGCGCGCCGGCGATCAGCAGGCGCACGGTGGCTCGACTCATCGGGCGCCACCGCGGGCGCGGGCGGGCTCCCTCATGCCATCCTTGAGGTGCTGATCGAAGTAGGCGACCATGTCCCCGAGCATGACTTGAATGTTGTCACGTCGCCGAATGTAGTAGTTCTCGTTCGGATAGGTCTTGTAGGTGAAGGGCTTGTAGTTCATCTCCAGGCGATCGGCAAAGAGTGCGGAGGCCACCGAGCGCGGCAGCTGCGCCCCCACGCCGTGAATGAGCATGATTGGCGTCTGGATGTCCTTCATGAAGAAGATCGGTGAGGCCATGCGGTACTTGTCCGTGGCCTGCGGCAAGTCGCCGAACTCGTACTCCACGAGCTTCACGTGGCGGAGCTCCTGCTCCGCGTGGAAGTGCAGCCAGTCACCGTAGCCGGACGCGGCGATTGCCGCCTGAAAGACACCGGGGGCAAACGCCGCAGCCGCAAGGCTCATGCATCCCCCGTAGCTTGTGCCGGTGATGCCCATCCGCGTTGGCTCGATGTATGGCAGCGTCTTCAGGAACTCCACGCCGGCGGTGACATCGAGCAGGTCGCAGCGACCCCAACAACCGTTGTTGGCGTCTTCGAAAACCTTGCCGTATCCGGAACTGCCGCGAATGTTCGGCAGGAGGACGGCGTACCCTCGCATGGTCAGGTACTGCACCTGCGCCTGATACGTATCGTTGAATGACGAGGTCGGCCCACCGTGAATGAACAGGATGCCTGGCGCCTTGCCGCCGGGCGCCAGCGTGGGTTCGTAGAGGTACGCCTGGATCGTCAGGCCGTCCGGGGACTTGTACGACACTTTCTTCGGCGTGATGAGGCGGCTCGCGACGTGAGTGGCGGTGGACGACGTCGTGAGTCGACGGGGAGCCCCGCCCGCGGCGTTCACGACGAACAGGTCGGCCGCTTCAGTCGGGCTTTCGCTGGTGAAGCTGACCTGCCGTCCATCGGGTGACCATTCCGCGTTGCTGATCACCCCCATGCCATCGGGCTTGGCCAGCACGCGAGGCGCTCCGCCGGTTGCGGCGACGACCCGCAGATCCTGCGTCCCATTCCACAGCGCCTGATACAGGATCGACTTGCCATCGGGTGACCATCGGGCTCCGGACTGGTTGGCCGCCTCAGCGGCGATCGGTCGCGGGACGCCGCCGGCCATAGGTACGACCCAATAGTTGATCCAGCCGCTGCGGTGCGAGCGAAAGAGCAACGTGCTGCCATCCGGCGAAACCAGCGAATAGCCGAAGTTGCCTCCGGCCTGATAATCGAAGAAGTCGACATCCTTCACGATCGTTCGCGGTTGTCCGTCGCCAACGGCGGACAGTTCGAGCACCTCGTGCTCCAACCAGCGATCATCCATTCGGGCGTACACCACCCGCTTCCCGTCAGGGGTCCAGGTGGGGAAGACCTCGTACCGGGTATCGTTGGTCAGTCGGACAACCGCCTTGCCGGGCACCGACACGGTGAAGACATCGAAGTGTCCGAACTTGTCCCCGGCAAACGCGATGGAATTGCCATCCGGCGACCACGAATAGGAATTGATCCGTCCGCCGAGGTTCGTGAGCTGGAGCTCCGTCCCATCGCGCAGCGAGCGCACGAAGAGCTCGGCCGGTCCGTTGCGATTCGAGATGTACGACAGCCATTGACCATTCGGCGCGTACTTGGGTTGATGCGACTGCAGAAAGGCGATCTCTCCGAGTTGGATATCGAGCGAGGCTGGCAGACCGCCAGCCGCCGGGATGGTCCACAGATCCGAACCTCCCAGGGCACCGCCAATGAGCAGACGCGTGCCGTCTGGCGACCACTGCGGTGCAACACCCCCGACAATGGAGCGGACCGATGTGACGTCACTGGCGCTCAACGGTTGTCCCTGCGCGCCGATCCCGGCGTTCAGGTGAGGACTCAGCAGAACGACAAGGGCGGCGAGCGAAGCTAGGGGGTGTCGCATCCTGATGCGCCTCGTATCGATGGGGAACGGTGAAGCGCGCCGGCCACCCCTCACGGGCGTGGCCGGCGCGTCCCGGACTTACGGCTGCGGGGGAGGAGTGATGCCGTCGACGATTCCACATCCCGTTGGCTGCGGCGTACGCGGCTGGCACTCGGCCACGGGAATGGGCATCGCCGGGAAGAGGCGGGGATCCGCCGCCCGCACGGGGATCTGCGCGAGGCGGCCATAGTGCCGCATATCGATCCACGTATGGCCTCCCTCCCAGACGAGCGAGTACCGCTTGTCATACAACAGCTCGGTCAGGAGATCACCGGAGAAGCTGCTGGGGAGCGGCGGTAGACCGCCAGCCGTTGTGCGCACCAGGTTGATATCCTGAATGGCCAGTGCCGTGTTCCCCAGCCCGAGATTGGCCTCAGCACGAAGGAGCAGCAGTTCCTCGTTGCGAATCAGCGGGATGGAGGCGGTGGCCGAGTTGTACATCGTGAACTGCACGTTGGAGCTGATGCCCTGCACGGTGAACGTCGGTACGGTCACGAGCTTGGTCTGCGCGCGCAGGTCGAGCGAGCCATCGGCCCGGAGCTTGGCTTCCGTTCGCAGTCGTGGGTGAGCGAACAGGAGGTCCGGACGGAAGTTGGGGTTCGTGATGTCGCCGGAGTTCGTCGAGAAGACGTGGTACGCCCCGAGGCTGAAGGGCGCCGTGGTGCTGATGAACGATTCACCAAGGGCCGTGAGGGCCACCTGCCAGTTGTCCGTGTAGACGGCCGCGCGCGCACGAAGCGCCCGGTTGACCCGCAGGAACGTGGCGGGGGTGTTGAAGCCCGTGAATCCGGTGGTAAGGGGAAACGGGAACGCCGTGCCCCCCGCCAGCAGATGGACCCGGGCCTCGTCGAGCAGCGTAGCGATGCGCGCGTAGACCTGCGCTTTCGTGGCGATCGGCGCCGGCGGTGCCGTCGGATCGATCCCGACATCGAGCGGCGCCCCGTACACATCGCGGGTCACGATGACTTGGAGGAAGTCATAGGCCTGGATCGTTTTGGCGAAACCCCGTGCCGCTTCCTTCTGAGCGTCGCTCCACGCGGTCACGTCATTGATCGCAGCCAGCAGCAGGTTGGCGGAACGGATGTTCCGGTACGGATCGGCATAGAGCACGTTGCCGGGGAACCCATTGCCGTTGAGTGGATCACGCACGCTACCTGGCAACGAGGCACCGGTGACGGACATGGGATATCCTTCGCGCCCGAATGCGCCCAGCCAGCGTATCCCCTCGGCCACGTTGGCGCGGGTACCGCGCAGCAAGCCGGTGGCGAGTGCCGACGCGCTGGTGGCGGTCGGCGACTGCACCAGCCCATCCACACTCGGATTGTTCGGGTTCGCAACATCGATGTCTCCACAGCCGAGGGAGACGAGCACGAGCGATATGGCGAGCGCAGTCGACAGCCGACCACGACGGGAGTGCCGGAGAATGGTCATGGTCAGAACCTCACGTCGATGGAGAGCCAGAAGCTGCGACTTGGCGGATAGGGCGACACATCGAAGCCGCGGGACACCGCCTGCGTGCCGAAGTTTGAGACCTCGGGATCGAGGCCGGTGTAGTCCGTGATGATCAGCAGGTTCCGGCCCGACAAGGTCAGGCGCGCCGACTCGGCCCGGCTCATGGCGCGGCGGACCAGCTTGGAGGGCATCTCGTACGTGAGCGTTACCTCGCGCAGTTTGATGAAGCTCGCGTCCTCGATGTAGTTGCGTGTCTGGCGCGGGAAGGTCCGGAGACGCCGCGCACAGATCGTTTCGTTAGTGGCGTTGGGCAATGGGGCGATATCGTTGCAATCGGCGCCGTTTCGCGATGCATCCCAGAGGTAGCGTGTCAGGTTGATGACCTCGCCGCCCTTTTGCCAATCGAACAGCGACGTGACGCTGAAGGCGCCCATCCGCAACGAGTTGCTGAAGCCCATCCGGAAATCGGGATTGGCATCGCCGACCTGCGTTACGATCCCCTGCCCGTTCGGGAGCGAGTCATTCCCGACGATCTGCGTGAGCGACTTGCCCGCTTCGACCTGGAAGACACCGAACGTAGTGCCGAAGCCTGGCGCCTGGAACGGCGGTACCGGGAGCGAGCGTACGCGCGCGTTGATGGTGGAGAACGTTGTGGTGGAGTTCCATTCGAACGACTTGGTCACGATGGGGAAGCCCTTCAGCGCCGCCTCGTACCCGCGCGTCTGGATGGATCCCCCGTTGAAGATCCGCAGTCCGTACCCGGTCGAGTTCGGCAGCGTCGCCGTGACGAGCAGATCATCGGTTTGCTTGTCGAAATACGAGAATTCCAGGGCGGCGCGTCCTTTCAGCATCGAGAGATCGATGCCGGTTTCGACTTCCCGCTGAATCTCCGGACGGAGGTTCGCATCGGCAGTCTGTGCACCGCTGCCGATCTCGATCGTGGGCAATCCCGCGATGTTCCCGCCGAAGAACTCCGTGAACTTCTGTCCGAACTGGGGCTGATTGCCCGAACGTCCCGTGGCGAGGCGGACCTTGAGTTCGTCGAAGATCGACGGCAGGGACACGAAGCGATACGAGGCCTGCGCGCGCGGGAAGAAATAGTACTTGCTCGCGTCGCTGTTGTTCGAGCTTCGGTCGGCACGGAATCCGGCAGCGAGGAACAGCTTCTGATCGAACAGCAGCAGCTCTTCCTGGGCATTGATGCCGATATCGTTCGTGCGCGAGTCATCCTCGGCCACACTTACCGCCGTGGCCCGACCGATATTGTTGAGCCCACCGATCAGGTTCTGGGCCACCACCCGTGAATTGCTCAATCCCCGCTGCTCGTACTGATGACCGATCGAGGTCGTCGCCTGCAGCCCTCCCCCCGAAGAGCGGTAGGTGTGCACCGCACTTACATTGAGGTTCATGTTGAGGCTTTGCGCGTTGGAGCGTACCGCCGTTCCCGGGAGTCCATCGAGGGGCTCGAACTGCAGATCCGGGGGCGTGAGGATGTTGCTCCGCTGATTGAAGAAGTCGACACCGCCACTGGCGATGAACCGCAGATCCTGTCGGGATCGTGTGAAGGCGTTGTAGGTCAGGTTGCCCGAGGTGATGGCGCGGTATACGACTTCGTCATTCTTGCTGAGGGCGGCGGTCTGCAGGGGGTTGCTCTGAGCCGCGGGGTTGCGCGGGAACGATCCGTCGGGATTGCGCCGGAGGTCGATGAAGGACGGACTCCGCGCCAGCGCCTGGCCCAACGCGACGCCACGGTTGTCGTTGTTGGTCAGTCCTCGACCGGTCTTTGTGCCGAGCAGATTGGTGGTGACGCGCGCCGTCAGCTTGCTGCTGATGTTCTGATCGAGACCAACCGTGAGAGACTGCTTGCGGTATCCCGTGTTCGCGATGATGCCACCGTCCTCCTTGAGCAGGCCTGAAGCGAAGTAGCGCGTGTCGTTGCTGCCGCCACTGACGCTCATGATGCTTTCCCAGGAGGTGGGCGTCTCCCCGTACACCTCGCGCTCATGATCGAAGAACGCCCCTTCCTTCCATAGGGCACCCACGGCTGGGCCGAAGGTGGCAATGGCATCCGCCTGGGAGTTGAAGCGACGCAGCCCGATGGTGCGTGCGACCTCCGGGCGCCCGACGCGCTGCGTAAAGGTGTATGCCGGCTTTCCAAGGAGACCGCGCTTGGTGGTGATCAGCACGACCCCATTGTTGGCACGGGAGCCGTAGATCGATGCGGCTGTGGCGCCTTTGAGGACTTCGATGCGTTCGATACTGTTCGGATCGAGGTCCGCTACACGATTCGAGGCGTTGTCCTGTCGACCGCCGACGACGGGATTGGCCGACGAACCCGTCACCGCAAAGACGCCCGGCGCGATGGTGGCATCGCTGATGATGACACCATCCACCACATACAGGGGAGTCGCCGCGCCGATCACGGTCGAGATGCCGCGCAATCGCACCTGATTGCCGCCGCCAGGGGCGCCGGAGTTGCTCGATATCTCGGCACCGGGCACGCGCCCCGAAAGCATGGTTTCCACGCTTGGTGCCGGGACGCGATTGAGTTCCGCGGCGCTTACCGACGCAATGGCCGTGGCGGCGTTGCGTCGCTCGATGCCGGTGGCCTGGCCGGTCACCACCATTTCACTGAGTCGCAACAGGTCGCGGCGGAGGATCACGTCGAGCGTCGATACGTTCGCGCCGACGGCCTGGTCGCTGCGGGCGAACCCGATACGCCGGAACGTGACGGTCACCGCTCCCGTCGGTATACGAACGCTGTACGTCCCGTCGTCGCGGGTGGTACCGAGGGCGACGGCGCCAAGGACGATCTGCACTTGGGTTGCCGGCGCACCGGACCCCTCCTCAGTGACGCGACCGCTGAGCGGGCGGGTTGCTCGCGCGTCCTGTGCGTGGGAGGGGGTGAATGGCACCGCATGTGCCAGGAGCACGATGACGGCTGCTCGAGCCAGCCAGGGGAGGTCCATGGGGTCCTCAAATGTGAATGGAGAGGTCGTCCGGCGTGTACATCTTCAGTGCGCCCGCGGTCGTCGTGCCGCGCACGAGGGCGGCAGCATGGGCGTTCGCTCAGGGGGTGGGGCGTGGATCGCGCCAGCTTTGCACCGGCGCCCCAGCCGGTGCGTTGCGGGCGATGTGGGCGGCCATCTCGCGCAGCAGGTCGGCGTTGGTCATGGGTTGCCAGCCATGGCCCTTCATGGGACGACCGTAGCGGAAGCTCCCGCCGTAGTACGGGGTCTTGGTGGATTCCAGAAAGTCTTCCAGGAGGTAGACCGCAGGTCCCAGATAGAAATCGTCCATGTCACCCGTGAGCAGGTGCAGCTTCCCCACGAGTGATGGCCCGATGCGCGACCAGTTGGTCTCCAGGTAGTGGCGCAGGTCGTATCCGTGCTCCCGCATGTAGTTGGCCACCTCGTGATCGATCTTGCCGGTGCGCAGGTCCCAGAGCTGGCGCGGGTACCCATCCGACCCCACCGGGCCGTAGGTGGCGTTCCAGATGTCGATCTGCGCGGCAGAGCGGCCACGCGTTCCCGACGCGAGTTCCATCTGGGAGATTTGCCGCATGGTGGCCACAGGCTGTCCCTCGGGGCTCATCTGCATCATGCGCTCGGGGGCGCCTGGCGCGGCGTTCGGCACGAGGAAGGCACTCGTGTCGCGATAAATGTCCACCAGCTGATAGCGCCGGAAATCGACGGGGTCGGGATACATGGTCCACGTCCCGCCGAAAAAGTCGGGGTGGTACACCTGCAGAGCCAGCGATTCCCATCCGCCGGTCGAACCGCCGGTGAGCACCCGGGCGTAGGGCTGCGCGATCATGCGAAAGCGCTTCTCCAGCTCAGGGATCAGCTCCTTCAGGATGGCGTCACCGTACGGCCCATTGTTGGCCGAGTTGACAGCGTACGAATCGTCGAAGAAGGGCGTCGGGTGCTGAAACTTGACGACGATCATTCGCGGCATGTCGTCGCGGATCCACTGCGTGTAGAACTCGAACCCGGACTCCCGCTTGCCGGCGCCGCCGACCGGCCTTCCAATATCCGCGGCAGACCACATCCCGGGCGCGGCCAGATTGAGCCCCGGAGTCGCCGGGGTGTCCGCGGTCGTGAAGTTGAACGGTGCGGCCAGGGTGAAGTGGTCCTGCACGAACACCACGGGGTAGCGCGTCTCCGGGTGTTGGTCGTAGTCCCGCGGAAGCAGCACGGTGGCGCCGAGGTACTGCGGATGCCCCCACCACTTGGTGAGTAGCGGGCTCTCGAACTTGATGCGCTTCACCCAGCGGGTGTCCGGTTCGACTTCGATCGGGGGGATCTTCCGGTCGAGGTCGAGGCGGATGAGGAAACCGCGCGCCGGATCCACGCGCACCTTCACCGGTGTGCTGATGAGGTTCCCCGGGGAGAAGGCCCACCGCTGTCCTTCCCACTGATCCTGATGCGCCCAAATGGTGTGTCCGTCGGCACGCGCAAACCGCGTGTAGACGTTGAGGACCGCCTGTGCGTAATACTCGCCGGGCGGAATGTCGCGGATGCTCCCGTACGGGTATCCCGCGGCATTCTCGTTCAGCATGGCCCACGTACCTGGCGCTTGCTGTTCCACATCGACGGCGAAGAACGGAACACGGCCGATACGCGTACGTGCAGACTGATAGGCCGCGATGCGAGGCTCGACGTCGTTTCGCTGATAGAGCGCCACGAACAGACGACCCGTAATGGGGGACGCGTTGAGTGACGCGGGGAAGCGCACGGCGAAGCGCCCTTGGACCTGGGCCTTTACCACCTCCGGCGTCACGCTCGTCACCGTCATGAGGGCCGCAAGCACCCCCAGCACGACTCGGCGCGGCGTCTGCACTGGCCGCCGCCGTGCCAGGTCAGCTGTACTGATGGTGTGCATTCCTGTCACTCCCGTGAGCGTGAAGACGCCGATGGCGCGTCAGAGACGCGGTCCTTGAGGAACTGATCGAAGAAGCCGAGCATGTCGCCCAGCTTCTCTCGCACATTGGCCCGAGACGTGACGTAGTACGTCTCTCCGGCGTACGCCTTGTAGCGGAAGATCTTGTACTCCGCGTCGAGTGCACGCGCGAAGTCCAGTGAGGCTGGCACGCTGGCCTGCCCTGGCCGCCAAGGCGTACGTGCCCCCTCACCGTGTACGAGGAACGCGGGCGTGGTCACCCGCTTCACGTTGTAGATGGGCGAGTTGCGTCGGTACACCGCGGCGCTGTCGGGAAACGCGCCAAACTCGTATGCCAGCAGCTTGGTGTGCTGCAGCTCGTCGTTCCACTCATGGAACTTCACCCAGTCGCCATAGCCGGACTCCGGAATCGCCGCCTGGAACAGGCCCGGCGCGTTCACGATGGCCGACATGGTCATGCATCCACCGTAGCTGACGCCATGAATGCCAAGCTTGGCGCCGTTCACATACGGCAGCGACTTGAGATACTCGGCGCCCGCCGCGATATCCTTCAAGTCACAGTGCCCCCAGCAGCCGTTGTTGGCATCCTCGAAAGCCCGTCCGTATCCCGAACTTCCCCGGATATTGGGAAGAAGAACGGCGTACCCGCGTTGTGCGAAGAACTGCACCTGCGCCTGGAACGTGTCCATGAACTGCGACGTGGGTCCACCATGCACCCACACGATTGCGGGGACGCGCTCGCCTGGACGCACCCCGCGCGGTTCGTAGAGGTACGCGCTGATGGTGAATCCGTCGCTGCTCGGATACGTGATCTTGCGCGGCGTGATCAGCGCGCCTTGAGGAATCGCTGCCGGCATCGACTGGGTGACTTGGGTGCTCCGCCCCGATGCCACATCGACGATGTAGAGATCGGCCGCTGCGGTCGTGGTTCCCATCGTGTAACTGATGCGGGCGCCGTCGGGCGACCACACGGGCTTCGACACCACTCCATCCTTGGGCGACACCAATGCGCGCGAAGGGCCGCCGTCGCTGCCCACCACGAACAAGTGCAGCGTGCCGTTTCTGTTGGACACGAAGGCGATCTGGCGCCCATCGGGAGACCAGGCCGCGTCGCTCTGCTCGGCCTGCTCGGGGGCAATCGGCGTCGGCGTGCCTCCCGCCAGCGGAACCGTCCAGTAGTTCAGCCAACCACTGCGCTGCGACCGAAACAGGACCCGCTTGCCGTCCGGAGCCACCTCGGCGTATCCGAACGCCACTCCGCCCCGATAGTCGAAGAAGCCCGTGTCGCGAACGACCACCCGGGGTGCCGAGGAACCATCCACCGGCACGGCCATGACGTCGTGATCGAGCCAGCGATCGTCCAGACGATCGAACAGCACGAAGCGTCCGTCGGGCGTCCAGGTGGGAAACACCTCGTACCCAGGATGACTCGTCAGGCGCGTGACGGCACCCGATGTGATCTCCACGACGTAGATGTCCTCGCTACCATAGCGATCCGCAGCGAACGCAATTCGGCGTCCATCCGGCGACCAGTTCATCGAGTTGATCCGACCGCCGAGCGACGTCAGCGGGAGGTCCCGACGGCTCTGTGCCGACCAGAGCCAGATCTCCGGTGCCCCACCCTTGCTCGAGACGTACGCCACGGCGTCACCCGCGGGTGACCAGCGCGGATTCTGCGAGGCCGTCGACCCGACGCCGGTGAGCGACAGGTCGGGGATGAGCTGACGTGGCAGCCCCCCGTCGCGATCCACCTCCCAGAGGCCGATCGGCCCGCCCATGCTGCCGAGGAACGCCAGTCGCGTTCCGTCGGGGTGCCACACCGGCGCGTCGCGACCGCCGATCATGGAGGTGACCGAGAGGATCTGATCCGCCGTCAACGGCGTACGTGTCGCGGCGGCGCGCCCCGGTTCCTGCGCACCGAGCGTGGGCCTGGCCTGCCAGACCGTCAGGCACAGGGTTGCAGCGAACGCGCGCAGGAGTCGCACGGGGAACCTCGCGGGGATGGCGGTTGGCAGAAGCGTGCACAAGCCTCCATGGCACATGACGTGCCAGTCCCGTCCGCCGCTCACGCCTCCTGCGTGTCAGCCGCTCAAGCCGTTGATCCGCCGAGAGTTGATGGTGCCCGGCGGGCTGGCTGGCCTCCGGCGCTACCCATCATGTATCGGCGCGGATCGCACCTTATGTGCGCCAGTCACCGCACCTTTTTGGATGCAGTGGTGCGAGGTCACTGTGAGTGACGCGCGCGCGTGACTGCGGAGTCGCGGAAATCCGTGGAGGTAATGCCATGCCGCAGCAACATGCGCTGGAAGACCTGACGGAGTACCCCGGCGCGCTCGGCGGCAATCGTCACGTTCCCGCCAGCATTCCGCAGTGCCTCGAGCAGGTAGCCGCGTTCGAAGTGCTCCACAACCTCGCGCTTGGCGTCCTGAAAGCGCCCCGGCTCCGCGCTGCGTAGGGGCACATCGCCGGTCGTGATGACAGCGCACGCACGGCGCACTTCGTCCGGCAAGTCCTGCAGCTCCACCTGCGGACCACCGCCGATGACGTAGGCGCGCTCGATCACATTGCGAAGCTCCCGGATGTTTCCCGGCCAGTCGTAGCTCTCGAGGGCAGCGACGGCAGCGGGGGTGACCGGACGAACCGCTTCGCCGTAATGCAGCGCAATGGAACGCGAGAGATGCTCCCCGATTGACGAGATGTCCCCCGCACGCTCACGGAGCGACGGTAGCACCACGCGCACCACGTTCAGGCGATGATACAGGTCGATGCGGAATAGCCCCGTGGAGACCAATTGCTGCATGTCGCGATTGGAAGCGGCGATGACCCGCACATCGACCTTGATCTCACTTTGCCCGCCCACGCGCGTGAAGCAGCGCTGCTCCAGCGCGCGCAGCAGCGCCGCCTGCGCACGCACGCCCATCTCGCTCACCTCGTCGAGGAGTAGCGTCCCGCCGTGGGCAAGCTCGAAGACGCCCTTCTTTTGCTGGCGGGCGTCCGTGAACGACCCGCGCTCGTGCCCGAACAGCTCGCTCATGAGCAACGTTTCGGAAAGTGCCGCGCAGTTGACCGCCACGAAGGGCGCGCTCCGACGCGCACTGGCATCGTGGATGGCCCGCGCGGCCAACTCCTTGCCCGTGCCGGATTCGCCCTGGAGCAGGACCGCGGGAACGGGGCTGGCCGCAATGCGCGCCAGCTGGCGCCGGAGTTCGTGCACAGCAGTCGATGTGCCGATGATCGACTGCATGGCCGCACTGCTCGGGGTCGACGCCTGCAGGTCGTTCGTGATCGCGGCCTGCGCCAGCACGGCCAGCAGATCATCGAAAGCGAACGGCTTCGGCAGATAATGAAATGCGCCAGCCTTGAGCGCACTCACGGCATAGCCGACCTCCGCATGCGCCGTAATCACGATCACGACCGGAACGGACGCCAGACGCTGGAGCTCGGGCAACAGCGCCAACCCCTGCTGATCCGGGAGGTTCTGGTCGAGCAGCACGACACGAGGGAGGGATTTCCGCGCCAGCTCCAGGCCCGCCCGGGCCGTGCCAGCCAGCGCCACCTCGTACCCTTCCCCTTCGAGCGCCTCCCTCAGGAATTCACTGAAGTTGCGCTCATCATCGATGATCAGGAACAGCGGCTTCGTCATGGGGAACCGTTTCCTCGTAGACCAGCGCCTCCGGACAGCGAGGCAGTGAAACGCACATCATCGTTCCGCGGGTGGATGTCTCGACAACCTCGATGTATCCACCGAGCCGTTCCACCTCGCGGCGCACGAGCGCCAGGCCAATGCCTGTGCCGCTCTGCTTCGTGGTGAAATGCAGGTCGAACACGCGCGGCACAATGTCCGGCGGAATGCCTGCTCCCGTATCACCCACGGTCAGCGTTATGCGATCATACGTATCGCGAAGGGTCAGTACCACGCGGCCAGCCCCCCCGATGCTCTCAACGGCGTTGGACACAAGATTGGTGAGGATCAAGCGGAACTGCAGGAGCGATCCCCGCTGGAGCACGACGTCGTTGGGGTACTCCTCCACGATCTCGATGCCGCGGTCCTCGGCACCGATCCGCAGGTCACGGACACATGCCGCGGCCACCAGGCGCAGATCGACAAGTCGGACCTCGTCCGCCTGATCGGCCCGGTCACTGGTGAAACGCAGTAGGCCGGAGACGAGGTCATCGATGCGACCCACGTCACGTTCGAGCCGCTGCAGCTTCACGGGATCGACACCGTCCCGACGCAGCACGTACACGCCCATCTTGAGACCCGCCAGCGGATTCTTGATTTCGTGCGCGAGGCCACCTGAAAGCGAACCGACGGCGGCGATGCGTTCAGCCGTCGCGAGCTCCTGCCCCGCGCGACGCAAATCGATATGCGCCTTGGCAGCCGCCAGGGCAGCGCCTACCCCCTGACGAATGGTGGTAATGAGCACTCGTGCCGGAAGATCGATGGGGCGGCCGTCCGTTCGGGCGCCAATGCGCAGAACGGCGATCGGCACGCCGTCCAACCCCCAGACCGGGAACACCGTGACGCCCTCCTGGGTGTCGGCCGCACGCATTGCTTCGAGTTCGGTGGCGGAAACGAAGCGAACGTCGGTCGCGGCGCCGATGGCCCCGCTCGCGGAGGCGGAATGAACCGGTTCGCCGACCAGGAACAGCTCGGCCGACGAGACATCGAGCAGTGCGGGAATCTCCGCGGCGATGCGCCGGGCGATGCGCGTGGAATCGAGTTCCTGGCTGAGTTCGTACACGAACTCCTGCGCATTGGACTCGGCCCGGACCCAGCGCGACATCAGCCGCCGGTCGACAGTGGCGCGAAGCCATCGGAACGCTGGGGCCGGGAGCAGGGTGGCGGCGACCACGGTCGAGAACAGCAACCATTCATTGCCGCCAAGATCTTGGCCGGAGCCATTCAGTACGACGGCAACGGACGCAAAAATGACCAGGCCATGCACGGCCGACAGGATGATGGCAAAGCTCCACGTCGCAAGGGCAGGCGCGTTCCGCACGCGGTCATCGAGGCGCTCGGGCGAAAAGAAATGGAGGGCGAGCGCCAGCGGCAAGAACAGGGTTGCGACCGAATTGACCCCCGAGACGAACTCTTCCCCCGACCATGAGCCGAGCACCAGCGTCGTGGAGGAAAAGACCGATGCCGAGAGCATCACGGCGGCAATGGCGCCATACACGATGCGTATCGTGACCCCCTGCGACACCTCCGGCCGCAGAAGCATGTATATGGCGCTGAGCGCCGTCACGGTTTCCAGCAGGAACCCCACCAGCATGCGGAGTTCCCGGAGGAGACCCGGCCGGGCCCACGCCAGAGGATCCCGCCCGAGATCCGTCACGAGCAACAGCAGAGCACCTAGTAGCGTGTACACGCCCAGCCACAGCCGAGGCGAACGCCAGGTCGGGCGGCGTATGGCAATGGCCAAGGCGTGCAGGAGCAGCGCAGGCACAAACAGGCGAAAGGCGGATGCCTCCATGTGCCACAACCAGCGGACGGACGTCAGCAGAAGCCCAGTACCGGGCACGCCGTTCGAGAATGCTATCGGCGGGATCAGGAGGAGCGCCGCCCCCGTCAGCAACCCAAAGGCGGTGGAGCCTCGCGAAGCAATGAGCGCCATGCCGACCAACCAGCTGAGGCAGGTAAGCAGGAGCACATACGTCGTATAGACCCGGTAACCAATCGTGGCGGCATCCACCTGCACCTGCACGCGCACGCTGTCGCCGCGCCGCTGGAGATCGAGCGCGACGAGCTTGCCGACGGCGCGCGCTCGGTGTTCGGCGAGTGTGGCCAGCGTGACGGGCACACCATTGACGGCCACGAGCACGTCGCCAGGAAGCACGCCGGCCTGGCGGGCGCGGCGGGACACACGCGTGATGCGCAGGGACGTACTCGCCCCCGCCGCCAGTTCCGACGCGTGTGCACTCGGCATGGCGGAGGTGGCGAACCACCCCGGGCTTGCGTCCCGGCCAAGCGGCGGGACGGAAAACGGCAGGTTCAGTGGACCCAGCAGGCCGAGCACCAGCAGCAGCACGCGCACCAGCCGATGTTCGGCCGCAATCGTGCCCAGCGTACTCCAGCGTTCGGCTGAGACCGACCACGTCGTCAAGGAGGTCTGCGACAGCGGCATCGGTACCTCTCCGGGCGAGGAAGGGTCTGCAGGTCCTGCGGCAGAGCTTGCGCCGCGCGGGGAGTATCGTCAAGAGTCGACGGGTCGGGTCACGCGCGTTTTGGGGCGTCCACTGTGCGTGTGGCTTATCGCGCCCGCCTCACCGCTTCGGCGCAAAGTGCAGCACCCGCGTCGACCGATCGCCCACGAACAGGCGCGCATCCTGCCCCGTGAGTGCGCTGGTGCCGCGCATGGCGGGATCACCAAGCCCCTGCACATACCAGCCGGCTGCCGGCGCACCGGGGAGATCCTGCAACCGCTGCGGCACGCGCGGGGTTGGCGTCGGCGAAGTGATGTCGGGGATGTACGTGATGTAGTTCCCCTCGGCGTCGAAGGCGCGCGCCCCCGACACGTTGTTGAGCAGCAGCACGAAGGCGCCCAGATGCGTGTTCCACGACAGCGACGGCCCCCAGAAGCCGCCTCCCTCGGGGTCCTGCCAGGAGCGTGTGGGTGGCAGCAGCGGCGTGGCCAGCCCGATCGGCCCCGACGGCCACTGCTGCCCCACCCGTTCGCCACTCGTTCCCTGCAGGCCAGGACCGGTCCACCCGCCGTTGAACCAGCGGAACGCCCGGCTGGTCCCGTCGGGGGCCAGCGGCGCATCCAGATGCTCCATGGCCAGACGCGCCAGCTGGATTCCCTGCGTGCGGGGGTCGGCTCCCGAGTAGTCGGTGAAGACGATGTACAGGTGCGCGCTGTCCGGGCCCACCGCCATGCTCGGGTCGCCCACGCCACCGGCGAAGAAGCGGATGGGCAGATCGCAGGAGATGGGGAACGTGCCGTCGCTGAGGATGAGCCCCAGATTGCTCCAGCTCTGTCCGTCGTCGGTGGAACGGGCCAGGCCGATGTGCGGCACCGAGAGGTAGGGCCGTTCGAAGGGGGCACCACAGCGCACGTACGGCCCCTCCTCCATGTGATAGAGACCGAAGAGCACGCCATCGCCCGGGCGCCGGTACACCGATTCGATCCAGCGCATGGGCGTGCGCGTGGGTGCCACCTCGCTGTTGATGTCGTGCACGTACCAGCGTTTCGCCTCGTCCCACGCGAACGCCGGATCGTCGTCGGCGAAGCGGGAGAGGGTGAACTGCTGCGCGCCGGCGGCGTCGGCCGCGCCGTTGCTGCGCCACGCATGCTGGTTGCTCACGATCTGGTAGAAGCGGTCACCAATCCAGAACGAGGGGCGATTGCAGTCGCTGCCAACCGGGCTGACAATGCGCAGCTCCGGTGCCTCCACGAGGGTCAGCAGCGGCGGCACGAAGGGGGGTGGCACCTCGCGGCCGCACGCGGCCAGCATGAGGAGGCCGCCCGTGAGCAGGATTCGAAGGGAGCTGTGTCTCATTTGCGCACCACGAGCGCCTCATGACCGTGAAAGTGCCAACTGTCCTTCACCACCGGTGTCTCCACCAGCCGCAGCGATGGGCACCGGGTAAACAGCACCTGCAACGCGCACTGCAGTTCCAGTCGCGCCAGCGGGGCGCCCACACAGAAATGGTTGCCGGCGCCAAAGCTGGTATGCCGTGCCTCCGCCTGCCCGGGCCGATACGCGTTGGGGTGCGCCTGGAGACGCGGATCGCGCCCCGTCGCGCCCAGCACCAGCGCGATCTGCTCACCGCGCCGCAACGTGATCTCGCTTTCCTGCGTGTCGTGCAGCACAAAGCGCTTGAAGAGATGCAGCGGCGGCGCGAAGCGCAGGGACTCCTCCACTACGCGGGCCACCAGCGCGTCGTCCCGTATGGCGCCCACGAGTTGCGGCGCGTGCTCGAGCAGGACCCGCACCGCGTTCCCCAGCGCGTGCACCGTGGCCTCGTGCCCGGCGTTGAGCAGCAGCACCACCGTGCTCACCAGCTCCGCCTCCGACAGACGCGCGCCGTCTTCCTCGGCCGCAATGAGGACCGACAGCAGATCGTCGCCCGGAGCGTGACGGCGCGCCGCGACCAGCTCGCGCACGAAGGCCGCGAAATCGGCCGCCGCCGTGTTGGCCTGCACCTCGACCGCGTGGCTTCGTCCCACGCCGTACATCGCCACCATGTCGTGCGACCAGCTGAGCAGCTGCGGCGCCATGGACTCGGGCACCCCCAGCATGCGCGCAATGATGCGGACCGGAATGGGGGTGGCGTAGTGGGCGATGAGGTCGAACGGGTCGTCGGGGAAACCGTCCACCAGTTCGTGCGCCATGCCTTCGATGATGGGGCGCAGCGACTCCACGCGCCGCGATACGAACGCGCGACTCACCAGGGCGCGCAGTCGCGTATGGGCCGGCGGCTCACGCTCGAGCAGACTGTGGGCGTCGATGGCGTCGAAATCGCGCGTGTGAGCGGCGGGCGGTGGCCAGCCGAGCGCTTCGCGCGTGGTCACGTGCAGGATCTCCCGGCCGAAGCGGCGATCACGCAGCAGCCGGTTCACCTCCTCGTAGCCGAAGAAGCACCACATCCCCAGCTCTTCCCAGAAGGCCACCGGTGTCTGCGCGAGGATCTCCGCGTAGGCCGCATAGGGATTGCTGTAGAACGCCGAACTGCGCGGGTCGAGCGACAGCCGCCGCGTACTCGCATCGAAGCGGACCGTCATTCAGATGCCGCCAAAGCAGAGGTACTTGATCTCGAGGTAGGCATCGAGCCCGTACTTCGATCCTTCGCGTCCCATGCCCGATTCCTTCACGCCGCCGAACGGGGCAAGCTCGGTGGAAATGAGCCCTTCGTTGATGCCCACCATGCCGTACTCCAGCGCTTCGGCCACGCGCCAGCAACGCCCCACATCCCGGCTGTAGAAGTAGGCAGCGAGTCCGTACGCCGTGTCGTTGGCCATCGCCACCGCATCGGCCTCCGTATCGAAGGCAAAGATGGGCGCGACGGGACCGAACACCTCCTCGCGCGCGATGCGCATGGCGGGGGTGGCATCGGCAAGCACCGTGGGCTCGAAGAAGCGCCCGCCGCGAACGCGCCCGCCGCACACCACCCGTGCCCCGTGCGCAATGGCATCGGCCACGAACGCGCTGACCTTGGCAACCGCACGATCACTGATGAGCGGCCCCACCTGCACCGCCGGATCGAAAACATCACCGCTGCGCAGCCCGGCGACCGCCTCACTGAAACGGGCGACGAACTGATCGTACACGCCACGCTGCACGAGAATGCGGTTTACGCACACGCAGGTTTGCCCGTTGTGCCGGTACTTGGAGAGCAGGGCCCCACGCACCGCCGCCTCCACGTCGGCATCATCGAACACGATGAACGGCGCGTTTCCTCCCAGCTCGAGTGAGAGCTTCTTGAGCGTGGGCGCACACTGTGCCATGAGTTGCCGGCCTACCGCGGTGGACCCGGTGAACGACAGCTTCCGCACCAGGGGATGCGCGCACAGCACCTTGCCCACCGCGTCGCTTTCGGTCGTGGGCACCGTGTTGTACACCCCGGCGGGAAAACCCGCGGCCTCGGCCAGGGCCGCCAGCGCGAGCGCCGTGAGCGGTGTTTCCGCCGCGGGCTTGATGACCACCGGACACCCCGCGGCCAGCGCCGGCGCCACTTTGCGCGTGATCATGGCCAACGGGAAGTTCCACGGCGTGATGGCGGCGGAGACCCCGATGCCCTGCTTGATGACCACGAGACGGCGATCGCGAGCCGACGACGGCAACACATCACCGTAGGCGCGCTTCCCCTCTTCGGCAAACCACTCCACGAACGCCGCGCCGTACGCCACCTCGCCACGGCTTTCCGTAATGACCTTACCGCTCTCCCTGGACATGAGCGTGGCCAGCTCGTCCTGATGCGCCAGCATGAGATCGTGCCACCGGCGCAACACCGCGGCGCGCTCCTTGGCGGTGCGGTCGCGCCACGCGGGCCAAGCCGCGTGCGCCGCGGCAATGGCCTGCTCGGTCTCCGCCGTCCCCGCATCAACCACCCGCGCGATCTGCTCGCCGCTGGACGGATTGTGCACGCCAAAGGTGCGCGACGTGGCGGCGTCGATCCACGCGCCGTTCACATACGCCTGCTCGCGCCACAGGGCCACGGTCATCTTCACTCTCCCGCCGGCGTCAGCAACGCACGACCTGTCGTATGGCTTCACCCGCCGCGAGGCGCTCGAAGCCGGTATTGATGTCCGCGAGTGGCATCTCGTGCGTGAGCAGCCGATCCACCGGAAGCCGGCCACGCTGGTACAGGCGGATGTACGCCGGAATGTCGCGCAGCGGGACACAGCCGCCCAGATAGCTTCCCCGCAGGGTGCGCTCCTCGGCCACCAGCTGCACCGGGGCCAACCCCAGCTGCTGCTCCGGGTGGGGCAACCCGGCGGTGACCGTACGCCCGCCACGTCGGGTGCACCGGTACGTGAACTCGAGCGCCGCCACGGCGCCTGCCGCCTCGAGCCCAATGTCCACGCCGCCGTGGGTCAGGTCACGGACATGCTCGACTGCCTGCGGATTGGCGACGTTGACCGTGTGCTGCGCACCGAGCGTGCGGGCGAGCGCCAGCTTGCCCTCGCTCACATCGGCAGCGATCACGGTGCTGGCCCCGCCGGCCAGCGCGCCAAGCACGGCGGCGAAACCGATTCCGCCCAGTCCCGTCACCAGCACGGTCTCGCCGAGACGCAGCGCAGCGGTATTGGCGATGGCGCCCACCCCGGTCATCACGGCGCAGCCGAAGAGGGCGGCGATCTGCGGCGAGACGGCGTGGTCGATGCGCACCAGCGACCGTCGCGAGACCACGGCATACTCGCTGAACGCCGAGACACCGAGATGATGATGAACGGGTGCGCCGTTGCCGTCGCGCAAGCGGCTTCCACCTTCGGGCAGTTCGCCCGCGCCATTGGCGGCAGCGGCCTGCTCGCACAGCGCCGGCCGCCCCACGGCGCAGGACAGGCAGCTGCCACATGAGGGCACGAAGGTGCAGACCACCTGGTCGCCCACCGCGAGATCGCGGACGGCGCTGCCCAGCTCGAGCACCTCGCCCACCGCCTCGTGCCCCAGCAGCATGGGGAGCGGGCGCGCGCGGGTGCCGTCGATCACCGACAGGTCGGAATGGCACAACCCCGCCGCCGTGACGCGCACCAGCACCTCGCCGGGCTCGGGTGCGGCCAGCGTGAGGCGCTCGAGCACGAGCGGGCGGGTCACATCGTACGGGCGTGCCGGCGCGCGGCTGCGCAGGACGGCTCCGGTGGTGTGCAGACGGCTCATCGTGGACGCCAGGGGAAACGGCAAACCGACGGGATGCGGGTTGGCCACGCCTCTCAAATGCGCAGCGGGCGCACGATTGGCAAGGGATGCCCGCGGGCGCGCTGTGCCGTTACGATGCAGACATGACCGGTGCCGCCCTCCTGCTCCCTGCCGACGCCCTCGGGCGTCATCGGCTCAAGGTCGCGTTCGTGGGTACCCACGGCGTGGGCAAGACGACGCTCTGCTTCGATCTGGCGGCGCAACTCAAGCGGCTCGACCTGGGTGTGGACATCGTGAAGGAAGTGGCGCGTCGGTGTCCGTTGCCCATCAACGAGGACACCACCTTCGATGCCCAGGCGTGGATTCTCCACACGCAGATCGCCGAGGAGATCGAAGCGGTCGCGCAGTACGAGGTGGTGGTGTGTGACCGATCGGTGCTCGACAACTACGCATATCTCGTGGCACGCGCCGGTCGGCAGCCGGAGCTGGAGCCGCTGGTGCTGCAGTGGGTGCGGAGCTATCACACGCTCTTCAAGGTCCCCGTGACCGCCGCACCCACGTTCGATGGTAAGCGGGCGGTGAGCCCGGCCTTTCAGCGACAGATCGACGAGATCATCGAGGAGCTGCTGCACCGGTTCGGAATCGAGGCGGTGCGGCTCGATCCCGAGGCCCGCGCCGACTGGACGAATGCGGCGCTGCGCGCGCTGCGGTTGCCGCTCACCCCGCCCCAGATCGATCTGTTCCGCGGCACGAACTGACGCGCATCAGGACTCACGGCGCGGCAGTCCGGCGGGCTATCGCGCTGTCCGATAGATCATCTCCACCAGCTCGTCGTACATCCCTTCCGCTTCTTTCGGTCCCTGCCGGATGGCGGCAGTGGCGCAGTGCTTGAGGTGATTGCGCATGAGCTCACGCCCCACGGCGCGCAGCGCTTCGTGCACACTGGCGATCTGGGTGAGAATGTCGGCGCAGTACCGGTCGTCATCCACCATCTTCTGCAGCCCGCGCACCTGCCCCTCGATGCGCCGCAGGCGCTTGCGATTGCGTTCCTTGGCCCCGGCATCCACTGCCACCGCCTTGCGGGGCGCGCCATCGGACGCGGCGTTCGACGCGGCACATCCACAGCCGGCCAGCGGTTCGTCCGGTGGTACCGCGAGCGAGACCGCCACGGAAACCGTGTCCGGCACAGGCGTGGTGCCGCGCGCAGACCGGCGCTTCGACGAGACGTTGGACATGATCGACGGGAGGAAGGGGGATCAGTCGAAGCGTGCGCGACGCAGCCGTAGCGAGTTTGCCACCACGCTCACGGAACTGAACGCCATGGCCGCGCTGGCCAGGATGGGACTCAATTGCAAACCGAAGGCGGGGTACAGCGCTCCCGCCGCGACGGGAATGCCAATGACGTTGTAGATGAACGCCCAGAAGAGATTCTGCTTCATCGTGCGCATGGTGCGCCGCGACAGCGCGATCGCGCGCACCACGCCGTGCAGATCCCCGCGCATCAGCACGATGTCTCCCGCATCCACGGCGACATCGGTGCCCGACCCTATGGCCATGCCCACATCGGCCTGCGCCAGCGCTGGCGCATCGTTGATGCCGTCACCTACCATGGCCACCACCTGACCGGTCTGCTGCAGGCGCTGGACCTCGGCCACCTTGCCCTCCGGAAGCACGCCGGCCACCACGGCGTCCACGCCCGCGGCACGAGCAATCGCTTGCGCGGTACGTTCGTTGTCGCCGGTCAGCATGACCACGCGCAGCCCCATGGCATGAAGTTGTGCGATGGCGTCGCGCGAGGAGTCACGAATGGGATCGGCCACGGCGATGATGCCGGCCAGCGTACCGTTGGCGGCCACGAACATGGGCGTCTTGCCGGCCGCCGCCAACTCGGCAGCCGCCTCGTCGAGTGGGTGTGTGCTGACCCCCCAGTCGGCGAGGAGCGCCGCATTCCCCACCACCAGCGCCGTGTCCTGCACCACGCCGTGGGCGCCGCGCCCGGTGACGGACTGAAAGGCATCGGGCGTCACGAGTACCAGACCGCGCGCCGCCGCCTCCCGTACGATGGCCTCAGCCAGCGGATGCTCGCTGAGCCGCTCGAGGCTGGCGACGCGTTGCAGCAGTGTGGCCTCGTCGAGCACGACCGCGGCGGGGAGCCGCACATCGGTCACCGCCGGGCGCCCCTCGGTGATGGTACCGGTCTTGTCCAGCACCACCGTACCAATGTCACCCGCCCGCTGCAGGATGTCGCCGCCCTTGATGAGGATCCCCATCTCGGCGCCCTTGCCACTGGCCACCATGACCGCGGTGGGTACCGCCAGCCCCATGGCACACGGACAGGCAATGATGAGCACGGCCACGGCGGCGGCAAAGGCGCGCACCAGCGGTGCCTCGTTCGCGGCGACATACCAGACCGCAAAGGTGAGCACGGCCAGCGCCATGACCACCGGCACGAACACGGCGCTGATGCGGTCGGCCAGGTGCTGGATGGGCGCGCGACTTCCCTGGGCATCGCGCATGAGCCGCACGATCTGCGCGAGCACGCTGGCGGCACCCAGAGACGTGGCACGATAGCGGAAGGCGCCCGTGCGATTGATGGTGCCACCAATGACGCGATCGCCCGCCTGCTTCTCCACCGGCAGCGATTCGCCGGTGAGCATGCTCTCGTCCACGGCACTCGCGCCCTCGACGAGCTCCCCATCGGTCGGCACGCGCTCGCCCGGACGCACGACGATGATCTCATCGGGCTCCACCGTATCGACGGGCGCGTCCACCTCCTCGCCGAAACGCACGACGCGCGCTGTGGTGGGCTGCAGCGCCACCAGTGCGCGCAGCGCCACCGACGTGCGCATCTTGGCACGCGCCTCGAAGGCGTTGCCGGTGAGAATGAGGGCGATGATGATGATGACCGCCTCGTAGTACACGTCGGGCATCACCCCGCGGGCGGTGAAGAACGCCGGCACGAGCGTGGCCAGCAGCGAGTAGCCGAAGGCCGCGAGGGTGCCAGCACTCACCAGCGTGTTCATGTCGGCAGTGCCGTGACGCAGCGCCGCCCAGGCGCGCGTGTAGAAGTGCCGACCGGCCCACACCATGACCAGCAGCGTCGCCGCCAGCAGGCCACTGGTGAGCAAGCGCGGCGGCAGCTCGTACAGCAGCGGCAGTGCGCCGCGCAGCAGCGGGTCGAGCGCCGTCATGCTCCAGCGCATGAACGGGTCAGCGACCACGCCATGCGCATGCGCACCATCCGCGCCCACGGGGAGCATGCTCATGAGCGGCATGCTCACGACCATGGCCACCACGCCAACGATGCCGCTTACCCAGGCTTTCGTGCGTAGGTCGTGGTACTCGGCCACTTGCGCGCGATCGCGCGCCTCCTGCTCCTGAAATGCCGTCTCCCCGGTGTCCGCCAGCGTCGCGCCGTAGCCCGTCTCGTGGATGACCGTGAGCAGCGCCTGTGGCGACGTGGCCTGCGGATCGAAGGTGACGGTCGCGCTTTTCATCATGAGATTCACCGCGGCCTCACTCACCCCCGGTGCGCGCTGCAGCATGCGCTGCACGCGGGAGGAACAGGCGGCGCAGGTCATCCCCGTGACTGGGATGCGCAGCGTGGCGAGCGGGTGGTCGACTGACGGCGCACTCATGACGTGAACTCCGGGGCAGGCCGGCGACGCGGCTGGCGTGCCGTCAGCGCGTGGCGAGCACCTGGTACCCCGCGTCGTCGATTGCCTGCGCGATGGCCGGCGCGCTCGTCTGCTGTTCGTCGAATACGACCGTGGCGGACCCCACGGCCACCTGCTCCACCGTGACGCCGGCCGTCTGCTGCAGGGCCCGGTCGACCGCCTTGACGCAATGGCCGCAGGACATGCCCGCGATCTCGAATATGGCCTTCTGCATGGGCTGCTCCTGATAGGGTGCGGGGGTATGTTAGCAGATACCCCCTCCCGGTATCAAGTCAGCCGTTCCCGGTGGCGGTGATCCGGACCGCCGTGCCCCAGGGATCGACGGCGAGTGCCCCGCTCACCTCGAACCCGGCAGCCCCTGCGGACTCGAGCGCCCGTGCGGGCTCGTCGACCACGAGACGCCATTCCAGCAGGCGCGCGTCGTCGGCGTGTGGGGCGGGAGCACCCTGCGCCCAGCTGTTGACCCCGAGGTGATGGTGATAGCCACCGGCGCCCAGGAAGAGGGCCCCCGGGTAGCGCCATACCATGCGGTCGAAGCCCACGGCCTCGCTGTAGAAGGCGGAGGCACGGGCAAGGTTGCCGACGTTCAGGTGCACGTGGCCCACGACCGTGCCGCTGGGCATGCCCTGCCACGGAGCGTCGGCCGCTGCCTCTGCCACACCAGCTGCGTCGAACGGGTCGGTGGCCATCATGAGTTCGGCGCCAACGCGCTGCCACTCGGAGCGGGGGCGGTCGCGGTACACCTCGATCCCCAACCCGTCGGGATCGTGCAGATACAGCGCTTCGCTCACCAGGTGGTCGCTGGCGCCGGCACGGACGCCGCGCTGCACGAGATGCTGCACGAAGCGCCCCAGCGCCGGGCGATCGGGGAGCAGGATGGCCACGTGATACAGCCCGAGGCGCGAACCGGAACGGACCGGACGCGTGCCAGGGCGATACTCGAGCTCGACCAGCGGCTCGATAGCCCCGCGGACGCCGAGGCTGCGCGCGTCCCCCTGCGCGTCGAGCAGTTCCATGCCGAGCACCTCCTGATACCAGGCAAGCGACCGGTCGAGGTGACTCACCTGCAGCCGCACCGCGCCCAGTCGGGTACTGGCCGGGAGGCGGTAGCCCGGCGGGGGCGCCCCATAGGAGCCCGGCAATGCGGCCTGTGCCACGGGCGCACGGCCGAAGATGTCGTGAGTGGAAACGCTCATGTCTGCATTTTATATGTTTTGACGATCATTTGCAAGCTAAGCACTTTCCATTCCAGCGGTCGGAGCGTGCATTAGGTGTTCATGAATCCCGGCCGGCGGCGGACACCCGGCACCCACGGCAGGTGTTGGTCGGCAGTACTCTTGCGGTGAAGCCCACGATCACACCGGGGGAACCATGCGCCATACCAGCTCGAGCCGCCGTCGCTTCACCATTCTGCCCGTCGCCCTGCTGGCCGTTGCCGTCTTGTCGGCCTGTGCGCGCTCCCGCCCGGTGGCGGCCGCGGCCCCCGCGGGGGGCCGCAAGGATTCCGTGCGCACCGCCGCCACCATGGAGTCGGCCAACACGCTCGACGAGTCGCAGTTCGGACAACAGCCGGTCAACCGCGTGGAAGAGCTGTTCGTGGGGCGCTTTCCCGGAGTGCAGGTGTACAACGTGAATGGTCAGGTGCAGGTGCGCATTCGGAGCGCTTCCTCGATCAACGCCAACACCGAACCGCTCATTCTCGTGGACGGGCAGCAGCTCACGCCGGGATCGGGCGGGTTGATTGGCCTGAATCCGCGGGACATCCGAAAAATCGAAGTGCTGAAGGACGCGGTTTCCACCGCCGAATTCGGCGTGCGCGGCAGCAACGGCGTCATCAAGATCACCACCAAGCGCCCCGACTGATCGCCGCGCCACGAGGGTCGCGAATATCTTTCGGGACACTTGGAGGAGCTGCCGTGTTTCGTACCATCTTTCGTACCGTGTCTCGCACTGCGTTTCGTCGTGTTCGTCCCCTGCTCGCTGTCACGCTGGTCGCGTTGCCGGCACCGGTTGCCGCCCAGCAGAGCGTGACCGCCGCGCCGCCGCCCGCGCGCCACACGGCGGCCGATGTGGCGTTCATGCAGGGGATGATCGGCCACCATGCCCAGGCGCTGGTGATGTGCACCCTGGTCACGGAACGCTCGTCGCATCCCCAGGTGGCCATGCTCGCCGAACGCATCGCCGTGTCACAGCAGGACGAGATCGGCATCATGCGCCGGTGGCTGGAAGAGCGCGGGCTGTCGGCGCCGGACGGTCATGGGGAGCATCTCCAGCATGCGCATGCCATGCCCGGCATGCTGTCGCCGGCCCAGATGGACACGCTGTCGCGCGCGCGCGGCGCATCGTTCGACCGGCTGTTCCTGCAGTACATGATCCAGCATCACGAGGGCGCCCTGGTCATGGTGGCGCAGCTGCTCGCCGCGGCCAACGCGGCGCGCGACCCGATGCTCTTCCAGTTCGCCTCCGATGTGGACACCGACCAGCGCGCCGAGATCCGCCGCATGCGCGCGCTGCTCACCACGCTGTAATCCCTCCTTCCTCCTTCCCGCCACAATGACGTTCCCTTCGTTTCCGTCCGTGCGCGCCTTGGCTGGGGCGCTCGGTGCCGCTGCCCTGCTCTGCACGGCGACTGCCGTCGGTGCCCAGGATCCCCGCGTGGGGCTCAAGACCGGCTTTCGCGACGCCGGCGAAGCCATTCGCCACCTCACCCACGTGTCGCACACCCCCAAGCCGGACGGGTGGTTCGACCCGAAGAACATTGGCAGCTTCGACTACGCGAACTCCGATCTCGCCTTCCAGAAAAACCTCGTCTTCCAGGGCGGTTGGCACGGCTGGCAGGCCTGGGACATCAGCAACCCCAAGGCCCCGCGACTTCGCAAGGCGTTCGTCTGCCAGGGCGGCCAGGGGGACCTCTCCGTGCATGGGACGCTGCTGTTCATGTCGGTCGAGGACTTCGTGGGACGCGTGGACTGCGGCACGCAGGGCATCCGGGATACGGTAAGCAGCGAGCGCTTCCGCGGTGTGCGCATCTTCGACATCAGCGACCTCGACAACCCAAAGCAGGTGGCGGCGGTGCAGACGTGCCGTGGCTCGCACACGCACACGCTGGTCACCGACAGGAACGACAAGGCCAACGTGTACGTGTATGTGCAGGGCACGAGCCCGGTGCGTTCGCCCAACGAATTGGCGGGGTGCGTGCGCTCCGCGCAGGACACGGCGTCGGCGCTGTTCCGTATCGAAGTGATCAAGGTGCCACTCGCGGCACCGCAGGACGCGCGCGTGGTGAACGCCCCGCGCATCTTCGCCGACGACAAGGGCAACATCGCCGGCCTGTGGAAGGGCGGCAGCCACGGCGAGGGGACGCAGAACACCGGCACCACCGACCAGTGCCACGACATCACCGCCTATCCTGAACTCGGTCTGGCCGCGGGCGCGTGCTCGGGGAACGGCATCCTGCTCGACATCAGCGATCCGGCCAAGCCGAAGCGCATCGACGAGGTAATCGATCCGAACTTCGCGTACTGGCACTCGGCCACGTTCAACAACGCCGGTACGACGGTGCTCTTCACCGACGAGTGGGGCGGCGGCACCGCCCCGCGCTGCCGCGCGACCGATCGTCCAACGTGGGGCGCCAATGCGCTCTTCTCCCTTGGCGGCGACCGCACGCTGCAGCACGCCGGATACTTCAAGATCCCCGCCGCACAGGGCGCCAACGAGAATTGCGTGGCCCACAACGGCTCGCTCATTCCCGTGCCCGGTCGCGACATCATGGCGCAGGCGTGGTATCAGGGCGGCCTGTCGGTGTTCGACTTCAGCAATCCCGCCAAGCCGGTGGAGATTGCCTTCTTCGATCGCGGGCCCATTGCCGATCAGCTGACGCTGGCCGGCTTCTGGAGCACGTACTGGTACAACGGCTACATCGTGGGGTCGGAAATCGGTCGTGGCCTCGACCTCTTCGAATTGCAGCCCAGTGAGTTCCTCACGAAGAACGAGATCGAAGCGGCCAAGCTGGTGCGCACCGACGAGCTCAACCCACAGTTGCAGACGCGTATCACGTGGCCGGCGGCCTTTCCCGTCGCCCGCGCCTATGTCGACCAGCTGCAGCGTTCCAACGGGTTGCCAGCGGCCCGCCTCGCAGCGGTCTCCCGTGCGCTCGACGCCGCCGAAAAGGCCACGCCGGCAGCGCGGCGCCAGGCGCTCGCGCTGCTCGGATCGCAGCTCGCCGGGGACGCGGCGCAGTCGCGTGACGCCGCGAAAGTCCGCCTGTTGCAGGACGTCGTGCGGCAGCTCGCCAAGTAAATCGCTCCCCATTCCGTGGTACACGACGCGCCGCCACCGGTTGCCGGTGGCGGCGCGTCGCCTTGTTGCATGGCTCGTCATATTGAACGGAACACGTGCGGCACGATCAGTATCACATCGCCGCGTGGGGGTTTGCGGAAAGTGGCGGCGCCCCTCACGCGGAATGCTGCAGCGACGACGGCTCTAAGTAGATTACCGGAGTGAGTACCCACTCCGCGGCCTCCGACCGTTCCTTCCGTGAGCGACTGCAGCGTTCGCTCGGCGACGCGTATGTCATCATGCGTGAGCTGGGCGGTGGAGGGTCGGCGCGCGTCTTCCTGGCCACGGAGATCGCCCTCGAGCGCACGGTCGTGCTGAAGGTGCTGCCGGCCGAGTTGACCGCTGGGGTCGACGGCACGCGATTCCATCGTGAGATCCTCATTGCGGCACGGCTGCAGCATCCCCACCTCGTGCCGCTGTTGAACGCGGGGGAACCCGCGGCCGACGAGCCGCATGATGCGGGCAGTGCGCTGCGCTGGTATGCCATGCCGTTCGTGGAAGGGCAAACGTTGCGGGAGCACCTGCAGCTGCGCGGCACGCTGCCGCTGCATGAAGCCTTGCGCCTGTTGCGCGAGCTGGCCTCCGCGCTGGCCTACGCGTACGCGAAGGGGGTGGTACACCGTGACATCAAGCCGGAGAACATTCTGCTGAGCGACGGGGTGGCGATGATCTCCGACTTCGGCGTGGCAAAGGCCCTGGAAGATGCCAGCGCCGAGGCCGTCTCGAGCGGACGTCGCCTGACCACGGTGGGGATGATCCTTGGCACACCGGCCTACATGGCGCCCGAGCAGGTCAACAATGCGCACGTGGTGGATCACAAGGCCGATCTCTACGCCCTGGCCTGCGTGGCCTACGAAATTCTCACGGGGGCTCCGCCCTTCGTGCGGCCCTCGCTGCGCGCGACGATGGCGGCGCAGGTCACCACCGCGCCGACGCCGCTGACGCAGCTGCGCACCGATGTGCCGGCACCGCTCGCCGACATGCTCATGCGTTGCCTGGAGAAGGATCCGCGGCAACGGCCGCACTCGGCAACCGCGGTGGTGAAGGTACTCGATGGACTGTCAGCACCGCCGGTGCCGCCGCCGCCAGCAGCCACTGTGGAGAACACACCGCCGACTCGCACGCCGCTGCCCGTGTGGCTCGTGGCAATGGTGGTGGTGCTGCTGGTAGCCGCGGGGTGGTGGGCGCGGGGGTAGCCGCGTTACCCCACCACCGGCCTCACGCGCAGGACGCGGCCGTTGCCGCTGTCGGTGACGAGGTACACGAAGCCGTCGGGGCCCACGGTCACATCACGAATGCGTTCGCCCAATTCACCAAGGTAGCGCATCTCGCGCGTGACGCGACCATTGGTGAGTTCGAGGCGCACCAGCGCCCCCGGTGACAGCGAGCCGACGAGCACACTGCCGCGCCATCCGGGAATGGTGGTGGCGGTGTAGAAGGCCATGCCGGAGGGAGCGATGACGGGATCCCAGTAGTAGACCGGCTGCTCCATCCCGGCCTTGGCCGTGCCTTCACCAATCCGGGCACCCGAGTAGTCCACGCCATAGGTGATGACCGGCCAGCCGTAGTTCCTGCCGCGCTCGGCGCGATTCAGTTCGTCGCCGCCGCGCGCGCCATGCTCCACGGTCCACAAGGCTCCCGTTTCGGGATGCAGCGCGGCCGACTGCACATTGCGATGGCCGTAGGACCAGACCGTGGACTGCGCGTTGGCCTGCCCCACGAACGGGTTGTCGGCTGGCACACTACCGTCGGCGTTGACGCGCACGACCTTGCCCTGCCCCATGGCGAGATCCTGCGCGCGATCGCGCCAGTTCATGCGATCGCCGAGCGTAATGTAGAGCCGCCCCTCGCGATCGAATACCAGCCGGGCGCCGTAGTGGCCGCCACCGTTCAGCTTGGGCTCCTGCCGGTAGATGACCTGCACATCCACCAGGGCCGTGCCGGTGAAGCGGGCGCGTGCCACGGCGGTTCCGGCGCCACCGCTTCCCGGTTCGGCATAGGAGAGGTAGATGCGCTGGTTCTGCGTGAACTGCGGGTCGATGGCCACGTCGAGCAGCCCCCCCTGCCCTTGGGCGAAGACGGCGGGAACCCCGGTTACCGGCGCCGACAGCTGCCCGGTGGTGGAAAGCAC
The DNA here is from genome assembly GCF_027531815.1 of Gemmatimonas sp. NCBI lineage: Bacteria > Pseudomonadati > Gemmatimonadota > Gemmatimonadia > Gemmatimonadales > Gemmatimonadaceae > Gemmatimonas > Gemmatimonas sp. Next base: position 117,416 of record NZ_JAPZSK010000001.1, read on the forward strand.
GCGCAGCCGCCCCGGGCGCTCGGTAACCAGCGCGCGACCGTCGGGGAGGAATTCGATGGCCCATGGGTTCACAAGGCCACCCGCCACCGTTTCGGCGGTCACTACCCCCCGCGTACTGGCTGGCGTAGGGGACCGGTCGGCAAGCTGCTGCGCCGACGGCGGACTCGCCGGATTCTCTCCGGTGGGCGTGGCCGGCGGGGCCTGCGTGCAGGCGGCAAGGAGCACGACAAGTGCTGACAGGCGGCGCATGATGACCTCGGCATGTCGGGAGGGATCCTGATCCGCTATCGGAACTCCGAGCAACGGCGGATCCCTGACCTCGGATAGTGATCCGCCGTCACATTCTCGGACAGCCAGTTGCTGTCCGATGTCCGATAGTTACGGGACCTCGGCGCTACGTGAAAGGGCCGAAATCGGACGTCTCGCGGTTGCGGGATCTCTGGACTCCCCCGTCCCGTGGGGCGACATTTCCCAGGTTAGTCCTCCTTCCTCCGACCTCCGGTCCCATGGCGATCACGCTCAAGGTCAACGGCGCCACCCGCACGGTGGACGCCCCCGCGGATATGCCCCTGCTCTGGGTGCTGCGCGACGAACTCGATCTGAAGGGCACCAAATTCGGGTGCGGCGCCAATCGCTGTGGCGCGTGCACGGTGCACATCAACGGCGTGGCGCAGCGCACCTGCACGATGCCCGTCTCGCGGGCCGCGGGCGCCGAGATCACCACTATCGAGGGACTCGACGCCAAGGGCGCCCATGCGGTGCAGCAGGCGTGGGAGGAGCTCGACGTGCCGCAGTGCGGTTACTGCCAGGCGGGCCAGATGATGGCCGCCGCGTCGCTGCTGGCGAAGACCGCCAAGCCCACCGATGCCGACATCGACACGGCGCTGAACACGAATCTCTGCCGCTGCGCGACATACCTGCGCATTCGTGCCGCCGTGCACCGCGCGGCCGAGATCAAGGCTGGTGGTGCCGCCGTAGGCTCGAGCAGCGGGTCGGGCAAGCACGAGGAGGAGAACTGACCATGGCTGCTCCCATCACGCCCGCGACCGGCGCCACGCGCCGCGACTTCCTCAAGGTCACCGCACTGGCCGGCGGCGGCATCCTGCTCGCCAGCTACGCCGAGCCGCTCGAGGCTATCTCGCGCCTCGGAACGGCCGCCCCGACAGCCGACCCGGCGCTGAGTGCGTTCATCCGCATCACCGCCGACAACATCGTTACCATCACGGCCAAGAACCCCGAGATCGGCCAGGGCATCAAGACCATGCTGCCCATGCTGATCGCCGAGGAGCTGGATGTGGATTGGGCGAACGTGCGCATCGAGCAGGCCGACTTCGATCCCACGAAGTACCCGGCGCAGGTGGCGGGCGGCTCCACGGCCACGCCCACGAATTGGATTCCGCAGCGCCGCGTGGGGGCGGCCGGTCGCCAGATGATTCTGGCGGCGGCGGCGAAGGAGTGGAACGTGCCGGTGACCGAACTCACCACCGCCAAGGGCGTGGTGAGCCACGCATCGAGCGGCAAGACGGCCACCTATGGTGCGCTCGCTGCCACGGCGGCCACCATGACGCCGCCCGTGCTGGATGCGGTGCCGCTCAAGGATCCGAAGGACTTCACGATCATCGGCACCCGCAAGAAGACGGTCGGCATCAAGGACATCACCACGGGCAAGCCGATCTTCGGCATCGACGTGACGGTGCCCAACATGCACTACGCCACCTTCGTGAAGGCGCCGGTGTACGCCGCCAAGGTGAAGAGCGCCAACCTCGACGTCATCAAGCAGCAGCCCGGGGTCACGCACGCGTTCGTCGTGGAAGGCACCGACAACCTCGCCGGCCTCAAGGCCGGTGTGGCCATCGTGGGCAAGAACTGGTGGATGGTGCAGCAGGCGCGCAAGAAGCTGGTGGTGACGTGGGCCGATCATCCCACATCGCAGCAGTCGAGCGCGGCCTTCGCCGCCAAGGCCAAGGAGTTCTTCGCTGCGCCCGCGCATCGCACCATTCGCAGCGACGGCGACTTCGACGCCGCCATCAAGGGCGCGAAGAAGGTGATCGAGGCGGAGTACAGCTATCCGTTCATCAATCACGCCACGCTCGAGCCGCAGAACTGCACGGCGCGCATGAACGCCGACGGCACGTGCGAAATGTGGACCACCTCGCAGACGCCGCAGGGCGGACGCGCACTGGTGGCCCAGACGCTGGGGCTTAAGGAAGACCAGGTGGTGATGCACATGATGCGCGCCGGTGGTGGCTTCGGGCGCCGTCTGTACAACGAGCCGCTCGCCGAAACGGCGTTCATCGCGCGTGAAGCCAAGGTGCCGGTGAAGCTCATCTGGACGCGCGAAGATGACATGCAGCACGACCAGTTCCGTCCGGGCGGCTTCCACAAGTTCACCGCCGGCGTGGACGCCAACGGCAAGCTGATCGCGTTCCGCAACCACTTTGCCACCTTCGGACAGGGCGAACGCTTCGCATCGAGCGCCGACATCGGCCCCGGCGAGTATCCGGCGCGTTTCGTGCCCAACCTCAAGCTCGACGTGTCGGTCATGCCGCTCGGCGTGCCCACGGGCGCCTTGCGGGCGCCGCGCTCCAACGCGTTGAGCTTCGCCTTCCAGGGGTTCGTCGACGAATGTGCGGAGGCGGCGGGGAAGGATCCCCTCCAGTTCCGCATCGACATGCTCAAGAGCGAGATCCCGGCTGCGCAGCCGCTCACGCCGCAGCAGCAGGCGGGACAGATGGACGCGCAGCGCGTCATCGGCATCCTCGAAATGGTGCGCGACGTGTCGGGGTGGAGCAAGCGAGGCAGCCTTCCCAAGGGCACGGGCATGGGCGTGGCGTTCTACTACAGCCACCGTGGCTACTTCGCCGAAGTGGTGCAGGCCACGGTGAGCAAGGCGGGCGACGTGAAGGTGGACAAGGTGTGGGCCGTGGGTGACGTGGGGAGCGAGATCATCAACCCCAACCACGCCGAGCAGCAGGTGCAGGGCGCCGTGCTGGACGCGATGGGGCAGGCGTACGGCCAGGAGATCACCTTCACCGCGGGCAAGGCCGATCAGCAGAACTTCTCGCCGGCCACCACGGCCAGCGGCTCGGCCACCAACTTCCCGCTCCTGCGCATCAAGCAGGCGCCGCCGGTGGTGGAAGTGCACTGGAAGAAGACCACCTTCTCTCCCACCGGCATTGGCGAGCCGGCCATGCCACCGCTCATCCCGGCGCTCATGGGCGCGATTCATCAGGCCACGGGCAAGCGGGTCCGACAGTTGCCACTCAGCAAGGTGGATCTCAAGTGGGTGTGACGATCGTCTCCACGTCCCCGTTCGCCGACCAGCGACCGGGGACGTCGGGTTTACGGAAGCGCACGCCGGTCTTTCAGCAACCGCATTACCTCGAAAACTTCGTGCAGGCGTTGTTCGACGAGGCCGCCATTCCCTCGGGCTCGTCGTTGGTGATCGGTGGTGACGGTCGTTTCCTCAATCGCGAGGCGATCGGGACGATCATCCGCATGGCAGCGGGCAACGGCGTGACCCACGTGATCGTGGGGCGGGGCGGGTTGCTCTCCACGCCCGCGGCGTCTCACCTCATCAGGCAGGGGTCTGCCGGCGGCATCATCCTTTCCGCCAGCCACAACCCCGGCGGGCCGGACGGCGACTTCGGCATCAAGTACAACGCCGGCAACGGCGGCCCGGCGCCGGAGTCGTTCACCAATGCCGTGGCCACGCGCGCGGCATCGCTCACGAGCTACCGCATCGCCGAGCTGCCGGCGTTCGACCTCGAGGCAATCGGCCGGCAGCAGGTTGGCACGCTCACGCTCGACATCGTCGATCCTGTGCGCGCGTACGCCGATCTCATGGCCACACTGTTCGACTTCGACGCCATTCGTGCGCTGTTCGCGAGCGGCTTCCGCCTGCGCATGGACAGCATGCACGCCGTCACGGGCCCCTACGCGGTGGAGATGCTCGAGCGGCGTCTCGGGGCACCGGCCGGCACGGTGATCAATGCGGTCCCGCTCCCCGATTTCGGCGGCGGGCACCCCGACCCGAATCTCACGTACGCGCACGAGCTCGTGGAGGAGATGTTCGGCGAACACGCGCTCGACTTCGGCGCGGCGAGCGATGGCGACGGGGACCGCAACATGATCCTTGGCCAGCGCTTTTTCGTGACGCCGAGCGACAGCCTGGCGGTGCTGGCGGCGAATGCGACGCTGGTGCCCGGGTACCGCAGCGGACTTGCCGGTGTGGCACGCAGCATGCCCACCAGTGCTGCGGTCGATGCGGTGGCGGAGAAGCTGGGCATCCCGTGCTTCGAAACCCCCACCGGCTGGAAGTTCTTTGGCAACCTGCTCGACGCGGGGCGCATCACGCTCTGCGGCGAAGAAAGCTTCGGCACCGGCAGCAATCATGTGCGCGAGAAGGACGGGCTGTGGGCCGTGCTCTTCTGGCTCAATATCGTGGCCGTGCGGGGGATGAGCGTGGAAGCGATCGTGCGCGAGCACTGGGCCACGTACGGCCGGAACTACTACACGCGCTACGACTACGAGGCGGTGCCCACCGATGCGGCGAACGGCGTGATGGCGCACCTGCGTGCGGCGCTCGCCGCCTTGCCGGGCACGTCGCTGGGCGGACGGACGGTGCACGCGGCCGACGACTTCGCCTACACCGACCCGGTGGACGGGAGCACGAGCGCGAAGCAGGGCATCCGGGTGCTGTTCACGGACGGCGCGCGCATCGTGTATCGGCTCTCCGGTACGGGCACGGAGGGCGCGACGATCCGCGTGTACATCGAGAGTCGCGAGACGGCGGCCGACCGGCTGGGGATGGAGACGGCGGTCGCGCTTCGTGCACTGGTCGATGTGGCGCTGGGCTTGGCAGAGATCGTGGCGAGGACGGGGCGGACCGAGCCGACGGTCATCACCTGACCGGTGGTGTGGGCGACCACAAGCAGACGGCAGACGGCAGGAACGACAGCACGCAGTTGGGCAGGGATTCGGAAGACCAACGCGGGAGCCGGCGCTGCGCGCGGCTCCCGATATCCCTACCGCAAAGGAAATCGGACGCCCCGCGAAGCGGTGGCGCCCGTTTTGTTGTACCACATTCCTGCCGTACTGCCTGCTGTGGTGCCTGCCGTCTGCCGTCTGCTGTTTGTCGCACGCACGGCCCTTGCCACACTCCCCCTACGGCAATGCCCGTCCGCACACGATCGTGATGTTGTCGCTGCCGCCGCGCGCGAGCGCGAGGTCCAGCAACGTGCGGCACAGCTGCTCGCTGCTGGTCATGCGCTCGCAGGCGGCGGCGATTTCGTCGTCACTCACATGCTTGGTGAGCCCGTCGCTGCACACGAGGGTGATGCAGCCGCGCTTGCGCACATCCACGCGCGAAATCTCCGGCACCGCATCGTCGGCACCAATGGCGCTCGACAGGACGTGATTGAGCGGGGAGTTGTGCGCGCGCTCGGGGGTGAGCGCGCCGCGATCGATCATCTCCTGCGCGAGGGTCTGATCGCGCGTGACCTGCCGCAGCTGCCCGTCCTCGAAGTGATAGCAGCGGCTGTCACCCACCTGAATGACGTAGAGCCAGGGCCAGACGATGATGCCCACCGAGAGCGTCGTCGCCATCTTGCGTCCGTCGAGCTGCACGGCGCTCTGCTCCTTCACGCGCCGGTGCGCCTCGATGGCCGCTTCACGAAGTGCGGCGGTGAATTCGTGTTCCGACGCTGAACCCGCCGTGTGCCAGCACTTCATGGCGGAGGCGAAGTACTCGGTCACCGAAATGGTGGCGAGCCGGCTGGCTTCACTCCCGTCGGCGCTACCGCCCACGCCGTCGGCCACGAGCATGATGGTAGCTACCCGTTCGCCGCGCAGTGTGATGGCTGAGGTGTCGGCCAAACTGGTGCCGTGCACGACGACCTGCGGGTGCACGGTACAGAGCAGGAACTGATCCTGATTGCTGGTGCGCACCCGACCGGGATGGGTGATCCCGAACAGGTCGAGTTCATCGTCACGCGGACGCGGAGGGAGCGGTCGCACTTCGGGGGCTGTCGCCATTCCCCAGAATGCGACCGGGTGGGGCGCGCCGGCAAGCGGCGGACCCATCCTTCATGCAACATCCCGCGCCGGGTCATCTGGCGGCTCCGGCCGGAGATGGAGATATTGCGCCCGCATAGCCGAGTGTGTTGCTCCCCTATGCAACGCCGGCGCGACCGGCGATGGCCCGCCCGCTTGCGTCCATCCGACCTCTCCGCTCCCGTGACCCCGAGTCCAACCTGCATCATCACCGGCGCCTCGTCCGGTGTGGGACTGTACGGCGCTGCCGCCCTTGCCACCCGCGGGTGGCACGTGGTGATGGCCTGCCGAGACCTGGCCAAGGCGGCGACCGCCGCTGACGCGCTGGGCATTGCGCCCGACCGTCGCACGCTGCTGCACGTCGATCTCGGCTCTCAGGCCAGCGTGCGGGCCTTCGTGGAGGCCTTCCGCACCCTGGGCCGCCCGCTCGACGCGCTCGTGTGCAACGCCGCGGTATACCTGCCACGGCTCACCGAGCCGGCACGCAGCCCCGAAGGCTACGAAATCAGCGTCGCCACCAATCACTTCGGGCACTTCCTGCTCGCCAACCTGCTGCTCCCCGACCTCGAGCGGAGCACGCACGCGTCGCGTCGGCTCATCATTCTGGGGACTGTCACGGCCAACTCCGAGGAGTTCGGCGGCAAGATCCCCATTCCGGCGCCGGCCGACATCGGCAACCTCGAAGGGCTCGAAGCGGGCTTCACGGCCCCCATCGCCATGCTCAATGGCCAGGCGTTCAAGCCCGGCAAGGCCTACAAGGACTCGAAGCTGTGCAACATGATCACGGGGCGTGAACTGCATCGTCGCTATCACGACAAGACCGGCATCGTGTTCAACACACTGTACCCGGGGTGTGTGGCCGACACCCCGCTCTTCCGTCACACCCCGCGCGCCTTCCAGGTGATCTTCCCGTGGTTCCAGAAGAACATCACCAAGGGCTACGTGACGCAGGCGCTGGCCGGTGATCGGTTGGCGCAGGTGGTGGCCGACGCCAAGTTCGGCGAGCGCAGCGGCGTGCACTGGAGCTGGGGCAATCGCCAGCAGGAAGGGCGCGAGGCCTTCGCGCAGCCGCTCACGGCGCGCGCGCAGAATCAGCAGCTGGGCGAGCGGCTGTGGGCGCTGAGCGCACAGTGTGTGGGGTTGTAGGCGGTTGCACTGACGACTCGCAACTCGAACTACCAACGACAAACGCCCCCGAAGATCACGTGATCTCCGGGGGAGTTCTTGGTTCCTGGTAGGAGTTGTCAGTCGTTAGTTCAAACCACCGACTGCTCCCCCCTCGGCGCCTCCCCCGGCGCCTGCAGCCGCTCCCACTCCGCATCGCGGTACCACCGCGACCACGTGAGAAAGCGCCCCCCCTCCGGCGCGTCCACGGAGAATCCCGACCCTCGCCCCCGCACGCCGTCAATGATGAGAAGCGTGTGCTTCCAGTATTCGTACTGTTCGCCGCCGATGTAGAAGGGCGTGTCCGCAATGGTCCCCAGGTAGACATCCCGGAAACCGATGCGCAATTCACCGCGCGGGTCGCACATGGGCGCGCTGCCATCGCAGCACCCGCCGCTCTGATGGAACACCAGCGGGCCGTGGAGTGCCTGCAGCTTGTGCAGCAGGGCGGCGGCGGCCGGTGTGACAGTCGCACGAGCCACGGGCGTTGCCAGCATATCGGTCACGTTCGACTCAATAGAACCCAAGCGCGTTCGGGCTGTAGCTCACCAGCAAGTTCGTCGTCTGCTGGTAGTGGCTGAGCATCATCGTGTGATTCTCCCGGCCGATGCCGCTCTGCTTGTAGCCACCGAAGGCGGCGTGGGCCGGGTACAGGTGGTAGCAGTTGGTCCACACCCGCCCCGCCTTGATGGCGCGCTCGGCACGGTTCGCGGTGTTCATGTCGCGCGACCACGCGCCGGCACCCAGTCCGTAGGAGGATGGCGCGGTGCGGGGCATCGAGCGCGTGATGGGACAGCCGTTGCGCGACGGGTGTCGCGCTGTATGCCCTCTGCACGCTCAGCGCCGCCGCGAGGGCGGTTGCTGCAACGCCAGCGACGACGCGACGCGCGTTACGCCGCGACGACCGCCGACGCCTCGGCGCGCGCACCGCGACGGCGCCAGGCCAGGAGGCGACGCAGAGAGAGCAGGAGGCCGGTGACCACCAGCACCGAGGCCCCCAGCGACACGATTCCGGCGAGCGTCTGCCCCCAGAAACCGAGGACCTCGCCGGTATGCGTGAAGCGCATGATGTTGCGCACCTGACGGCCCGTGGTGAGCGAGTCGAACGGCTGCCACGTGGTGGGCTCGCCACGGCGCGACAGGGTGAGCGTGGCCCGCTTGGTGGGTTCCCCACCCATGCCGCGATCGATCGTGTAGACGAGTGGCGCGTCGGCGGCCTTGGGCCAGGCCAGCGACATGGCGCGCCAGTCGGGCATGCGTTCGGCGGCCACCGCGTACACGTCGCCTACCAGCGGTGTCGGCGCGGGGGCAGGTCGTGTGCCGGTGGCGGTTCCGGTGGCGGTTCCGGTGGCGGTTAAGGTGGCGGTTCCCGCGGCGGCGCCCGCGGCCCCCTCCGGCGAGCGCGGCGGCGGTGCCTCGCCCACCGCCTGGTACACGAGGTCACTGGCCCACGGGAAGGAGATCACCGTGGCACTGGCCACCACGAGGGCGAGCGGGACGGCACTCCAGATGCCGATGACGTTGTGCCAGTTGAAGTCACGCGCCTTGCCCGTGAGCCCCCGCCGGAAGAGCAGCACGCTGCGCACGGCGCTCCAGGTGAGCTTGCGCGGCCACCAGAGGATCATGCCGGTGAGCACGAGCACGAGGAACGCCATGTTGGACCACCCCGTGATGGCCTTGCCGGTGGCGCGGTCGTCGTCCTTCATGGCGAGGTAGCGATGCCACTCGGTGGCCACACTGAACACCTTGCGCATGGCCACGCTGCCGGTGCCCACGACCTCGCCGGTGTAGGCGCTCAGGTACTGCCGCCCCTCACGGCCGAACTGCACTTCGACCGGCATCTCGGCGCCGTTGCGCCAGACAACCGTGGTGGGCGCCTTGCCGCCGCGCGCGGCGACGAGGGCCAGCAGCGAGTCGGGGGCAAGGCGCACCGCGCCCGGTGTGGGCGGCCCGGCCTCGACGCCGCGCAGGTCCGCCCAGAGGGTCATCTGCTTCTGGTAGGTCAGCAATACCCCGGTGACCGACATGATGAGCACGACCGCCCCGGCGACGACGCCGGAAACGAGGTGGGTCCAGAAGAGGAGGGGGCGGAGCGCGCGCATGATCATAGATGAGAATAGTTCTCAGAGACTGTTATCGGAGGATAAGGGGAATTGCCGACCGCGTCAATCGGGATTGACGGGGAGACGCGGGGAACGAGGGGGCGCGGGGAGGCCCCGGGGACAACGCGCGGAGGAACGCGCGGAGGAACGCGCGATCGGGGACGCGTTGGCGACGACGCGTTGGCGGGAACGCGTTGGCACGGACGCATTGGCAATGACGCGGACACCAACGCCGACACCAACGCCGACACCAACGCGGACACCAACGCCGACACCAACGCCGACACCAACGCCGACACCAACGCCGACACCAACGCCGACACCAACGCCGACACCAACGCCGGCGCAGCCGCCCCCCGACCCCGACCCCAACCCACGTAGTTGCCGTGCGTCGGTGCCCGCGTCGGTGCCCGCGTCGGTGCCCGCGTCGGTGCCCGCGTTGGCGCCCGCGTGGCCCCGCGTCGTTGCCACCGCGTCCGTGCCAACGCGTTTCCGCCAAAGCGTGGTCGCCAATGCGTCGTCGATCGCGCGTGGTCCCCCGCGTAGTTTCCCTAGCCAATGTCGCGACTCCTGACTCTCCGCGCCGGTCCGCAGGCGCTCGCCCTGCTCCGTGACCGGGGGCTGCGCGCCGAGGACGTCGATATTCTCCCCGGCGCCTCCGGGGGCGCCAAGTGGCTCGCCCTCGCGGGACTCGACCGCTACCTGTTCGGCACCTTCCTGCAGGCGCCGCGATCGCGGCCGCTGCACGCCATTGGCAGCTCCATCGGCAGCTGGCGCATGGCCTGTCTGGCCCAGCAGGACCCGCTCGCCGCACTCGCGCGGGGACACGAGGCCTACACGCGCCATCAGGTGTACCCGGCCAATCCGACCCCCCGTCAGGTAACCGAGGTGCTGACCCGCTGCCTCGACCACCTGCTGGGCCCCCACGGTGCCCAGGAGATCGTGCGCCACCCCACGGTGCGCGTGCACATCATCACCGCCGAAGCGCGTGGCCCGGCGGCGAGCGAGAAACGACTGGTGCTGGCCACCGCCATGGCATTCGCCGCGGCGGCCAACCTCGTCTCACGACGCTCGCTCGCATTGCAGCTGCGACGCACCGTTTTTCATGCCTGCGGCAGCGAGTCCCCCTTTCTCCGATTGCGCGACCTGCCCACAGTGCACCGTCCCCTTACGGCCGACAACGTGCGCGCGGCGCTGCTGGCCAGCGGCTCCATCCCGCTGCTGCTCGACGGCGTGCGCATTCCCGATACCCCCGGCGTGCATTGGGATGGCGGTGTGACCGATTATCACCTCGATCTCGACTACGGCGACGGCGACGGGCTCGTGCTCTTTCCGCACTTCGTGGAGCGGGTCATCCCCGGCTGGTTCGACAAGTCCCTGCCCTGGCGTCGCGCCGGCGCACGCAACTTCGCGCGCACCCTGCTGATCGCGCCCAGTGCCGCCTTCGTGGCCGCGCTGCCGGGCGGCAAGATTCCTGATCGCCGCGACTTCTACACGCTTGCCGACGCCGAGCGGTTCGCCCGCTGGGACCGCGTGAACGCCATGAGCAGCGCGCTCGGTGACGCACTGCACGAACTGATCGCGACCGGTCGCCTCGTCGATCACGTGCGGCCGTGGTAGCCCGGGCCGCGCCTTCGACAGCGACGTCCTCCCCGTTGCACGGGTCCCCCGCCTAGCTTTGTTGGTACAGCAGCACGGTTTGCACAGGCTCGTGTTTGCCGACGCAGGCAAACGGGCGAGCCGCCTCCCACCTCCCGCCCCAGCCCCGTGTCCACGAGCTTCCTCGCCCAGGTGAACGCCGCGTTCGATCGCGCCGCCGCTCACACGAAACACGACCGCACACTCCTCGAGCAGATTCGCGCCTGCAACGCGGTTTACATGGTGAGTTTCCCCATCCGCCGCGACAACGGCTCCATCGAGGTCATTCACGGATGGCGCGCCGAGCATTCGCAGCACAAGTCACCCACCAAGGGTGGCATCCGCTATGCGCCCAATGTGAGCGACGACGAAGTGCAGGCGCTGGCTGCCCTCATGACGTACAAGTGCGCCATTGTCGACGTGCCCTTCGGCGGTGCCAAGGGTGGCGTGAAGATCGATCGCCGGCAGTACTCCGAAGCCGAGCTCGAGCGCATCACTCGCCGCTACACCTTCGAGCTGGTGCGCAAGCGCTTCATCGGCCCCGGTATCGATGTGCCTGCCCCCGACTACGGTACCTCCTCCAAGGAAATGGCGTGGATCGCCGACACCTACGCCTCACTCGCCAACGGCGAACTCGACGCGATCGCCTGCGTGACCGCCAAGCCGCTCGCGCAGGGCGGCATTCGCGGCCGCACGGAAGCCACGGGCCGCGGCGTCTTCTACGGCCTGCGTGAAGCGTGCGACGATGGCGAGGCCATGAAGCAGCTGGGGCTCACGCGCGGCCTCGAAGGCAAGCGGGTCATCGTGCAGGGGCTCGGCAACGTGGGCTACTGGGCCGCGCGCTTCCTGCAGGAGGCGGGGGCGCTCGTGGTGGCGATTGCCGAGTACAACGGCGCCGTGACCAACGAAAAGGGGCTCGACATCGTGGCGCTCGATGCCTGGCGCAAGGCGCACGGTACGCTGCTCGGCTTCCCCGGCGCCACCGACATCCCCGATGCGATGTCGGCGCTCGAACTGCCCTGCGATATCCTCGTTCCCGCCGCGCTCGAACATCAGCTCACCGCCGACAACGCGCCGCGCATCCAGGCCAAGATCATCGCCGAAGCCGCCAACGGGCCCACGACTCCCGAAGCTGAGGCCATCTTCGCCGCGCGCGGCATCCTCGTGCTCCCTGACGTGTGGCTCAACGCCGGCGGCGTGATCGTATCGTACTTCGAGTGGCTCAAGAATCTCTCGCATGTGCGCTTCGGTCGCATGCAGAAGCGCCATGAAGAAGAGACGCTGCGCAAGCTGCTGCGCGCCATCGAAAGCAAGACAGGGCAGACGTTTACCGACGCCGAAGCACTCTCGCTCACCGAGGGCGCCGACGAGGAGGATCTCGTGGCCTCGGGGCTCGCCGAGTCGATGATCGTGGCGTATCGCCAGCTGGCCGAGGTGCACCGCGGGATCGGCGATCCCACGGTGACGTTGCGGACCGCGGCCATGGTGAGTGCCATCAACAAGGTGGCGCAGTCGTACGTGGACATGGGCATCTTCCCGTGAGGCGGGTGCTGGTGATGGCGGGCGCGCTGCTGCTCGGGGCGCGCGCCGCCTCCGCGCAGCCGCTCACCATGTCGCAGATCGTGCAGAGCGGCGCCATCACCGGCAGTACGCCGGGGGCGGTGGTGTGGGCTCCGGACAGCCGCACCGTGGCCTTCGTGTGGGACAGCACCGGCGGCAACGGCACGCGCGACGTGTGGCTGGTGAGCGCCGACGGCCGCACACGCCGGGCGCTGTCGCTCGCCGCCGAAGGGGCACCGGCCGCTCGCGGTGCCACCGCTCGCGGTGCCGCCGTACGCGAAATCGCCTGGCGTGCCGACAGTCGTGCCCTGTACCTGCTGCGCGGCGAGCTGCTGCTGCGCGCGACGCTGGCCAGTGGTACGGCGACGCGGGTCATGCTCGACACCATGGCCGTCGTCGCCGCCGACGCGCGCGAGCTGGCGCTGTCGCCGGCGGGCGATCGGGCCGCCTACGTGCGCAACGGTGACGTGTGGACCGTGTCGCTCACCAACCCCGCGTCCATACCGGCGCAGCTGACTCGGGTGAGTGTGCCCTCCATGGCCACCGTGCCGCTCGGCACCTACGCGCGGCTCGACCGCGAGATCGGCGCCGGCACGTGGGGCACCGCGGCGCCGTCGTTCGCATGGGCGCCCGATGGTCGCACCCTCGCCGTGCACGTGGTGGACCGGCGCGCCGTACGTACCGTGCCGTTTCCGTACTACCTCGGCGCCGAAACGCAGCTCAACATGCTGCGCCGGTCGTATCCGGGTGATCCGAACGAATCGCGGCAGGTGGCGCTCGTGGATGTGACCAGCGGCACCCTCACGCCGCTCCCGTTCGACGAGTCCACCGCCGTGCAGATCCTCAACTTCGCATGGTCACCGCAGGGCGTGCTCATGGTGGACCGCGAAGCCGACGACGCCACGCGTCGCTGGGTGCACGTGGTGCGCCCGGGCGCTGCACCGCAGCTGGTGTACAGCGACCGCCGCGAATCGCGCATCTACACGGAGCACGGATCGGCATGGGCGCATGACGGCCGGTCGCTGCTGCTCACCACCGATCGCGACGATCGCTATCGCGTGTATGCCGTCTCGCTCACCGACACGACACCGGTGCCCCTCACGCCCGCCACGAGTGACGTGCAGGGCGCCGCGCTGGCGCTACCCAATGGCGCGGTCGCCTGGCTGTCGTCGGCTCCGTCGGTGAGCGAACGCCATCTGTGGCGCATGGATCGCGGCCAGGCACCGGTGCAGGTCACGCGTCGCGTCGGTACGCACCGGGTGTTCATCGCCCCCGACGGCCGCGCGGTGGCGAGCATCGTGAGCGACGATGTGACGCCGCCGCATCTGGTGCTGGTGAGCGGCCCGCGTGGCACCGAGCAGGTGATCACGACGGCTGGCGGCGCGGCGCTGGCGGCGGCCCGGGTGGCGGCACCGCAGTACGTGCGCTTTGCCGGTGCCGGCGATGTGCCGGGTGCCGACTCGCTGCACGCCAAGCTGTGGCTTCCAGAGGCGGCCACGCGTGGCGAACGCGTGCCCGTGATCTTCGGGCCGGTGTACTCCAATACCGTGCGCAACCGGTGGGGCGGCACGTACACCCTGCTGCAGCAGCTGCTCGTACAGCGCGGCTATGCCGTGATCCAGGTGGATGTGCGCGGCAGCACGGGGTACGGCCGCGCCTTCCGCGAGGCGTTCCTCTTCGAGTGGGGCGGCAAGGATCTCGACGATCTCGCGGCCACCAAGCGGTGGCTCGGCGCGCAACCGTGGGCCGACACCGCACGCACCGGCATCTTCGGATCGTCGTACGGCGGTCTCATTACCGTGTATGCGCTGTTCACACGCCCCGGGCTCTTCAAGGCCGGGGTCGCGGGCGCTTCGGCCACCGACCCGCGGTTCTACGGGAGCGACGACGTGGCGATCACGCGTCGGCCGCAGTCGCACCCCGAGGCGTTCACGCGGGGCGCGCTGCAGTACGCCGGCGGGTTGCAGGATCACCTCATGCTCATTCACGGGCTCATGGACGACGTGGTGCCGTTCAAGACCACGGCCGATCTGGCCGAGGAGCTCATGCGGCAGGGGAAGGATTTCGATCTCGTGATTGCCCCATCGGCGACGCATGGATGGACGGCGCGACCGCAGCACGCGCGCTACCTGCTGGGCAAACTGGTGCAGCACTTCGATCGGTATCTGGGCGGGTCGCGCTGACGCCGCCGATCGTGCTGACGCCTGTCGTTCGCCGAAACCGCCCAGGCGGGTACGCTTGCCGGAGCGTCGTCCTGCTTGCCCGCCGGCTGCTGTGGTCGGTGACGCTGCTCGGGAGCCTGACGGCGACGCGGGCCGCACACGCCCAAGGTCCCGGTCACCGCCTCGACGTCTTCGTGGTGGCGCACGCGGACGACTGGCAACTCTTCATGGGCGATGTGCTCGTGGATGCGCTGCGTCACGGCCGTCCCGTGGTGGCGATCATCACCAGCGCCGGGGATGCGGCGCGAGGCAGCGAGTTTTGGCACACGCGGGAAGCCGGCGCGCTGGCCTCGATGCAGGCGGCCCAGGGACTGGCGGGCGGTCCGCTCATCGCGCCGCTGTGCACCTCGTGGCGGCTGCCCGCGGTGCCGCTCCGATCGCCACGGCGCGGCAGCGAGCCGGGGGGTCGCACCGTGCGCGTGTGCCGCGGAGACGGCACCTCAACGGCGTTTCTCCGTCTCCCCGATGGCCGGCCCGATGGTTCGGGCTTCGCCGTGCATGGGTATCGCTCGCTGCAGAAGCTGGCGCAGACCAGCCTCGGCCCGCTGGCAGCGCTCGACGGCACGGCGGCGTACACGAGTGTCACCGACCTCGCCGAAACAGTCGCCGCGCTCGTGCGCGGCCACGAGCGGCCCGGGATGGCGGTGCACGTGCATTCCCACGACCCCGAGGTACTGACCAATCCGCTCGATCATGCCGATCATCGGGTGACGGGGCGTATCGCCCTCGAAGCCGCACGAGACCTCCACGCGTCGGCCACACTGTACGCGGGCTACTCCAACGTGCGGCGCGCCGACAACCTGATGCCCGAGGCGGCCGCGTGGAAGATGTACTGTTTCGTGCAGTACGACCGGGCCATGATGACCCGCCACGGCAACTGGAGCGCCTACGCCGAGAACGCGTGGGGGCACGCACAGTACCTGTTCCGCACCTACGCGCGGCCGGCAGGCAGCACCGGGCTGTTGCGGCACAGCTGGCCCTGACCCTGGCGACGCGGGCCGCCACAACGCCCCGGCCCCACCTGGGCCAGTTGGGCGACTAAGTTGCGCGCGTGTCTGCCCTCGCCCGCTATCTCGCCTTTCGGCGCACGCTGCCACCACGCCCGCCGCTCGAGCACCGCATGGTGCGCGCGCGCGGTCTCGACTTCGCGGTGTACACCACACCAGTCATCAGCGACGCGTCCCCGCTGCTGTGCATCAACGGCGGCCTGCTGTTCGACCACACGCTGCTCTGGCCCGCCCTCGCGCCGCTCGCGTCGCACCGCCAGCTGATCTTCTACGACCAGCGCGGCCGCGGCGCCTCCGACACGCCGCCGGGGCTGCACGCCTCCCGCATCGAATTTGACGCCGGTGACGTACCAGCACTGCGCGCTGCGCTCGGTATCGACGAGTGGGACCTGCTCGGCCACTCGTGGGGCGGCGGCATCGCCATGCTCGCCGCGGCGCAGGAAAGCGCCGCCGCCACCGGCGGTGTGCGCAAGCTGGTGCTCGTGAACGCCGTGGGCGCCACGAGCGACTGGCTGCCACCGCTGCATACAGCCGGCTTGGCACGACTCACCGGTGACGCGCGCGCCCGGCTCGCGGCGTGCGATGTGCGCCAGCTCGAACGCCCGGAGCTCGGCGTGCACGCCGACTACGCCCAGGCCTTCTTTCCGGCGTGGTTTGCCGACGCGGCCCTGGCGCGCAGTGTGGCGCCCCCGCGTGGCGACAGTGTGACCGGCGCCCACGTGGCGGCCCGACTGCGGCGGGACGGCTACGACTGGATCGATCGGTTGCGTGACCTCCCGGTACCCACACTCGTCCTCCATGGTGCGGCAGACGTCCTGCCGCTGTCGGTGGCCGAGCGTACTGCGCAGTTCCTGGCGCGCGCGCACCTCGTGCCCATTCCCGAAGCGGGGCACAACCCCTTCTGGGAAGCACCCGACGCGTTCTTTGCCGCGGTGCACACCTTCCTCGCGGAGGACGCACCGGCTTCCTGAGTCGTGCCTGTGAAGCTCGCCGAAACGCTGCTCGCCTGTTGTGTGGTGGGGCTCGCCTGCTTCATTGGTGGGCAGACGCTGGGTGCGCGGCAGGCGGTCCTCGACGAGGCGGGGGGCACGATTGTCGGCAAGCCGACACGCGCGATCGCGCGTCCCTCCGGCGACCCGCGCCCGGGGAGTTCCGCGCGCGGCCTGCGCAACCGGACAGGCAACGGGACGGGCAACGGCAGCAGCGTGGGCGGCGATGCCGACATGGGCCACGTCGAGGAGATCCTGGTGACCGCTGCCGAACGGCGCGACCGCCGGCGCGACCTCGACGATGTGCGCCGCCGCCTGACCGTTGGAGCGAGCGGCACCTACCTCGATGAACTGCTCACTGCCCGCGACTCGGCGATCGCCCGCTGGCCGGATCGCGTCGCACGCCCGCTGCGCGTCTTCGTGCGCGAAGCCGTGGCGCTCGAGGGGTGGAATCCGGACTTTGCCCCCGCCGTGCGTGATGCCTTCGCGACCTGGCGGCAGGCGGGTATTCCTGTGCACTTCACCTTCGTGCGCGATTCGGCGAGCGCCGATATCACCGTGCACTTCGTCGATCGCTTCGCGAACGGCATCAGCGGCAAGACGGTGTGGAGTCGAGATGGCGGCCACTGGCTGATCTCCAGTGACATCCAGTTGGCGGTGTCCCATCCCAACGGCGGCACGGTGACCGCCCCGCAGATGCGGGCCATTGCCCTGCATGAAGTGGGACACCTCCTGGGGCTCGATCACACCACGAGTGCCGACAACATCATGTCGGCCCGCGTGCGGGTGCGCGAGCTGAGTGACGCGGACAAGGCGACGGTGCGGCTGGTGTACTCGGTGCCCGCGGGGTCGTTGAAGCGATAGCCCCGGGGTGCGGGGCAGTCGGGATCACCAGCAGTCTGGAGACCCCGACCGCCGTCACCGCCCTCCTATCGTCACCACCCGCGGCGCCGCCCCCCGTGCCTGCACCTGCAGACGCGCGTCGCGCGCCCCCTGCATGACGCGTCGCAGCACGTTCACGTCGCGCACGGCCTGGCCGTTCACCGTGCGCACGACGTCACCGGCCTTGAGTCCGGCGTCAGCCGCCGGGGTCCCCGCGGGCACCCGCAGCACCAGCACGCCAGGCTCGAGCCCGAGACTCTGCGCGAAGTCGACGTCCATGGTCGCGAACTGCGCCCCGGCGAGCACGGCCACCCCGTTGGGGCTGAACATCTGCAGCGACAGTTGCGGCGGAAACGGCGCCGACCGATCGGGGGTCCCGCGCAGCATGAGACGCACCGGCGCGGCGGCGCTTTCGTCGCGGCGCGCGTCCACCTGTACCGGCACCTCGCGCGGTCGGCCGGCACGGCGCACCCGCACCTTCACCGTGCTGCCGGCCGTGATGAGCTCCGCATAGTTCACCGCCGCCTGCATCACGTCGCGTCCGTTGTAGGCGACCAGCGTGTCCCCGGCGGACAGGCCGGCGCGCGCCGCCGGTGAGCCCACGTCGACCGTCTCGACCAGCGGGTATTCGCAATGACTCGTCATCACGCCGTCGGGGGTGACGATGCGGATTTGTGCACCGCTCAACGACAGCCCCATGTACCCCGAGGGCGCCACCAGCGCACCCGGGAGCGCCGCTTCCGCCTCGCCGGCGAATGCCGCCACCTGCGGCTGCAGCGCGCGGATGATGCGATTCACCTGGGGCGCGATCAGCACGAAGGTGCTGTCGAGCATCCGACGCACCACGGGCGCACCGCCGCGCATCATCGCCTCCATGTCGATCGTCACCGGGCCATTGCCACTGTCCACGGTCACGAACATGCGCCGCCCTGTCACCGGCGGCGCGTAGACGGGCGCGCGCTCCACCCGTTCGGTGTGTTCGTCACGCGTGAAACGCACCACCACCTGCATGAGCGAATCCATGCCGCGCTGCACCTGCGCAATGCGCTGCAGCTGGTCGCGCTCGAGCTGCTGCTGCTGCTCGAGCGTGAGCGCCGCACTCTCCAGCTGACGCTTGAGACGCAGCAGCGCCAGCCCCTCGGGCGCGTGCACCAGCGGCGACGGTGACGATTCGAGTTCGGTGCAGACGTTCGTGCCGGTAACCGTTCCCGACGCGACCCGCTTGACGGTAGTGCGCGAGCGGCTGCTCACCGGCGTCTGTGCGTCGAGCGCTCCGGCCATGAGCCCCGTGGCTACCAGCCCCGCCAGCGCCGCCAGCCGCGAGGCGGTGTGCCACCGGGATGCCGTGCTCCCTGTCTCCCTCATGCCACCCATCGCTCAGTACCGTTCAATGATCTTGTCCACGGGCAGGGCGCCGCTGAGCGCCTGCAACGTGGCCTCGCGCGCACTGTACGCGGCGAGATAGTAGTGGTTGAGCACCGGATCCTGTGGCGCGTCGCGCAGCGCCACGCGCGACGCTTCCATCATCTGGTCCAGTGCCGCCAGTCGCGCCCGGAACACCTCCGGATCACGCATCGTCGTGTCGTTCGACGCCAGCCAGAGCGACGCCCGCTCGTACTCGCGCTGCGCTTCATTGAGCGCGATGGTGGCCTGCTCCACACTGCCGTACGTCTCGTCGGCGAACGGGCGGGCGGCGAGCGATACGGGCGTGGCCGACGCGCGGCGCGCGTCACTGCCGGCGCCTGCCAGGGCCACGGACGCGCCGGTCGGCGCCGCCAGGCTCGTGGCCCGCCCCAGCACGGCCCCACCGCTCACCAGCAACAGGGCGGCGGCGGCCTGCCGCCACCGGGACGCCACAACGCGACGCGGCGCCGTTGCGGCGGGCGTGTTTGCACCCGGTCGCTCGACGTACCGCGTGGCCGCCGCGTTCTGCCCGCCGGTGGCCCACGACGCGCCCGCCAGCGCGCCCTCGCTCCGACCCACGCCGGCGAAGATGGCGTCGAACTCGACCAGCCGCGGCGTATCGGGCGATGGCAGCTGCGCACCCAGTGCGCCCGCCATCGCGACGACGGCCATTACGGCCTCGTACTCCGTGCGGCACTCGGCGCACGCCGCCAGGTGGGCAAGCTCGCCCGCCAACAGGGGGGTCTCGTCGAATGCCGCCAGCCGCTCGGCGGCGAGGTGCGGACTACTGGGTTGCATAGGTTCCACCATACGACTCACCATATCCGTCTGCAAAATGCCGGGCGGCGCCGTCGTGGCCACGCCGCTGCTCCACGAGAGGCGCCAGGATCCGCCGCAACTTCGCCCGCGCCTTGAAGAGCTGCGACTTGGACCCACCGGCGGTGATCCCCAACTCGGCCGCGATCTCCTCGTGCGTATACCCCTCGACGTCGTGCAACAGGAAGACCGTGCGGGCGCCGGGGCTGAGCTGCCGCGCCGCCTCGTCGATGCTCTGCGCCAACATGCGGCGCTCCGCATCCTGTTCCACGACCGCCGAATCCTCCTCGATCCCCGTTTCGGTGGCCGCCAGCCGCTTCACGCTGCGCAGCGCATTGAGCGTGCGGTTGATCGCCACCCGGTGAATCCACGTGCTGAACTTGGCGTCCCCGCGCCATGACGGGAGCGCACGAAAGATCTGGATCCAGACCTCCTGCGCGATATCCTCGGCAAGGTCGGGATCTCCGGCGAGGCGGCGGACGACCGCGTCCACGTGCGGCGCATGCTGATTCCACAGCAGCCGCATGGCGCGTTCATCCCCGTCGATCGCCCGTCGAACGATGGCGGCGTCGGTCTCCATGGGGGATACGGAATCTGTCACGGACTGGCGGGGGATGGTTGCCTTCGGCGTTCATGACAAGGCAGGGAGCAGGGGGAAGGCGTTGAGGGGGCGGGGGGAACACCACGACCGGCGTCCTTCTTCCTGACTGCCTTCCCCCTGCCCCCTCCCTTGCGACCCGGTGACGTCATGTCACACACCCGCCGTTGCCCCCGGACCGATTCACCCGTCCGGGGTATTGACGGGGGTGACCGGTCGCCTTAGATGCCTTGAGGGCACTGAGGGATCGTCACGTGGGCGGCACCACGCGCTGCCCCGTGCGTCCCTTCGCCATATCCTACGGCCGGATTCTCCACGTGTTCCTGCTCGCCGCGCTTGCCATCGCTGCCGCCGACGTCACTGCCGTGGCTCGGCCTTTCCCGGGCGGCCTCCCCGAACGGGAGCCGGCGGCCGTAGGCATGTCGGCCGAACGGCTGGCCACCATTGATCGGGTGGTGCAGCGCGGCATCGAGGCGGGCGGGTACCCCGGCGCGTCGCTCGTGGTGGGGCGCAAGGGATACGCCATCTGGCAACGCGGCTACGGCACCCTCGACTGGACGCGCGCGTCGCGCGTGACTGCCAACGAAAGCCTCTACGACCTGGCATCGCTCACCAAGGTCGTGGCCACGACCACGGCCCTCATGGTGCTCTTCGATCAGGGGAAAGTGGAGCTCGACGCGCCAGTCTCGACGTACCTCCCCGACTTCAGCGGTGGACTCAGGGACCAGGTCACGGTACGTCACCTGCTCACGCATCGCGCTGGCCTGTCGGCGGGACGCGAGCTGTGGCGCATTGCACGCACGCCGCTGGAAGCGCGCGCCGCGGTGATCAGCTCCCCCATCACCTGCACCCCGGGGGCCTGTTACGAGTACTCGGACCTGGGCGCCGACCTGCTCGGGTTCATTGCCGAAGCGGTGAGCGGCGAGTCGCTCGAGGGATTGCTGCAGAAGCAGGTGTTCCGCAAGCTCGGCATGAACGACACCCGCTTCCGGCTCTCCGACGCCGAGGTGGCGCGCACGGCGCCCACGGAGATCGCGCCGCCACGCGGGTACCCGCTGCGCGGCGAGGTGCACGACGAAAACGCCTACGCGCTGGGTGGCGTGGCGGGACATGCGGGGCTCTTCAGCACGGCCGCCGACCTGTCGGTCTTCGCACAGATGCTCCTCGACGGCGGTGTGTACAACGGCACCCGTATCGTGGCCGACAGTACCGTGCAGCTGTTCACGCGCCGTGCCGCCGGGCACCGCGCCCTGGGGTGGGACACCTGCGCTGGCGGCGCCGGGTGTGGGCAGTTCATGAGTGAGCGCGCCTTTGGCCACACCGGCTTCACGGGGACGTCGCTCTGGATCGACCCCGATCGGCAGATGTTCGTGGTGCTCCTGACCAATCGCGTGCATGCCGCCCGCGCGCGCCGCCCCAGCAAGGTCATTGCCGACGTGCGCAACGACCTCGCCGATGCCGCCGTGCTGGCCGTCATGGACGACCCGGGTGGCGTCATGGCCATGCCGGCCAGCTTCCGGGCCGATCTGGCCCAGGATTGGAATCGTCCCCTGCGCGCGCGCCGCGCCTCCAGTGCCAGTGCGCGCCGCAAGGCGGCCGCCGCCAGACGCGCGGCGGCCAAGCGGTCGGCCGCCAAGGGCCGGTCCAGCAAGGGGAGCAGCGCGACGCGCAGCACCGGCA
The DNA here is from genome assembly GCF_027531815.1 of Gemmatimonas sp. NCBI lineage: Bacteria > Pseudomonadati > Gemmatimonadota > Gemmatimonadia > Gemmatimonadales > Gemmatimonadaceae > Gemmatimonas > Gemmatimonas sp. The sequence continues at coordinate 139,532 of NZ_JAPZSK010000001.1, forward strand.
AGGCGTCGACCTCGGCTGGGAAGAGCAAGGCAACCGGCAAGAGCAAGGCAGCCGCCAAGGGCAAGTCGACAACCAAGAGCAAGTCGGTGGCAAGCGGCAGGAAGACCACCGCGGCCAAGCGCGGTGGCAAGGCGACGTCGTCCCGTTCCAAAGGCTGAGGAATCCCGAGCAGGGAACCGGGGATTGCTCTACCGACTATAGTTCGGTATGGACCCTGCCATGGACGAAGTCATGACCGAAACGCCCGCCCCCGCCGCCGGTGCCGTGTCGGCCGACCAGGCCAAGCTGGCACTGCGCCGGGTCAAGGATCCCGAGCTCAACCTCAACATCGTCGACCTGGGGCTGGTGTACGACATCAGTGTCGAGGGGAGCACGGTGCGCGTAGACATGAGCCTCACCTCGCCGGGGTGCCCGTCGGGCCCTGAAATCATGGGCGAAGCGGAACAGCAGATCCGCACGCTCCCCGGGGTGACCGATGTCCAGATGAACCTGGTGTGGTCGCCCCCCTGGACTCCCGAGCGGATCGAGCCGCGCGTCCGCGCGTACATGGGCTTCTGAGCGGGGCTTCGCCGTCTGGTGATGGACGGCGGGCCTACGTCCTCAGGGAGGCAGGGAGCGGGAGGCAGGAGGCAGGAGGCAGGAGGCAGGAGGCAGGAGGCAGGAGGCAGGGAGAAGCGTATGGGGAAAAGGAAAGACCCGGGCGCGGTGCGCTCCGGGTCTTTGTCATTTTCGCCCTGCTCCCTGCTCCCTACCCCTGCTCGTTGCCCGTTCGCCCAGCCCCCAGGGGGCGAGGCCGGCGGCAGTTACGCCATGCGCGCCCGCGCGGGGACGCCCTTTGCTCCCCGTTCCGCGCGCGCCATGCGCAGCACCGTGATCGCCACGGGGATCAGCATGAGCGCGCCACTCCAGAGGAACAGGTCGGCCACGTTGGCCACCATAGTTACGTTCTGGGTGAGTCGTACCGCGAGGAAGTCCGCCACGCCTTTCGGGCCGGCCACGATACTGGCGAGGTTGCCGAGCGCCCCGCCGCTGACCAGACCGAGCGCCACCGTCGAGCGCGGATCGACCGCCGCCATGGGACGCACGACCGACAGGACCAAGCCAAGCGCCAGCACCGAGACCACCACGTTCAGGAGCCATACAAATGGCCCCACCACGGTTCCGCCGGCAGCACCGAGGTTCCACACCACCGTCAGCGAGAACCGGTCGGTAAGCGTGTAGAGGCCGTACTCCCCGAGCGACCGAACTGCGGCCTCCTTGGTCAGGAGGTCGATGGCCGCCGCGATGGCCGCCACTCCGAGGTAGCGGTGGAGGGGGGATTCGCCGGAGATCGGCGAAAGCGAGCGTGGAGGCATGGAGACAGACATGCGTCAGGCATCCGGAAGGAGTCGACTACCGTGTGCCAGTCCCCGTACGCACCTCACGTGCCGCAGCGCAGCCGTTCGTCACGTGGCCCATCGAGAGTCGAACACCGTACGCAACGTGCATATTTGCATGCAGTTACGGAAATCCGCGTCGCCCCGTCCCTGCTCACCCCGCCCTACCCCGTTGGACGGACACCACAACAGACCGTTGCGCCGACCAACAGGAACGTGGCGCCGGCGCGACAGATCAGCCGGGCTTGTACGGGGAATCGTCCTTGGCCGCAAAGCCGGCAAGCGCCTTCACGAAATCGACGCCCAGGACCTCAACCTGCCACTTGCGCAGCTCGGGAATCTCGGCGAGGTCGTCCACGTGCCGCGGTTTGCGGCGAACGACCGCCTCCATGCGGTCACGCGAGCAGAGCACGCCGGGGTCGAGGTCGAGCCTGGCCGCAACGGTATCGCGTACCGTCTTGAGCCGCGCCACCCGGTCGTCGAAGTCGGGCTCGCGATCCCAGCGCGCACTCTTGGGGAATCGCGGCAGTTCGGACTCGGGCACGGCGTTGCCACGAGCGATCGCCTGCAGCGCCTCGGTGGCGCGCGCCTCGTTCATGCCGCGCGGAAATCCCTTCACGCCGAAGAGCGCCTCGCGCGTGGTGGGCGCCGATCGGGCGAGGTCGAGCAGGACCTCGTTGCCGGCCACGCGGAAGGTGGCGCGATCGAGATCGGCGGCGATGCCGTCGCGCCACGTCACCAGTTCGCGCAGCCGGCCAAGTTCGCGGCGCGTGAGATCCCGCGCTCCCTTGAGCCGGAGAAAGGCCTGATCAGCCCCGTCGGTGTCCCACCGCGTGCCCTCGGCACGCGCGAACTCCTCGCGCGCCCAGTGCAGGCGTCCCTTGCGTTCGAGGTCATCATGCAGCCGGTCACGCAACGCCAGCAGGTGCCGTGTGTCCTGCGCCGCGTAGTCGAGCATGTCGGCGGTAAGCGGGCGCATGCTCCAATCGGCACGCTGATGCTTCTTGTCCAGCTTCACGCCGAAGAACTGCTCGAGCAGGGCGGCGAGCCCGAACGCGCGAATGCCCAGCAGTTGCGCGGCCACCCGCGTGTCGAAGAGATGCGTGACACGCCACCCGTAATCCTGATGCAGCAGGCGCAGATCGTAGTCGGCGTCGTGCAGCACGACCTCGACGGTGCGATCTTCGAGGAGGGTGCCAAGGCGCGACGGCGTGCCGATGGGCAGGGGATCGATCACCGCTTCGTGGTGCAGCGTGGACAGCTGCAACAGATAGATGCGATCGACGAAGCGGTGAAAACTCGCGCCTTCGGTGTCGAGCGCGAGCGCGCGCACGCCGGTCAGACCGGAGAGAAAGCGATCAACGGCGTCAGCCGTGTCGAGATAGAGAGGGGCGGGCGGCAATGGCATGTCTCCCTGTAAGCTACACTGCTTGGTAGTTTCGGGACCATGACCAACAACGACGAGACGCTGCTTCCCGACCCGCTCCCCCCCGAGCGGCGTGGCTGGCGCACCGCCGACCTCACGCGCGCGGCGCTGACGGTGCTGGCGGTGTGGTTCGGCCTGCAACTGCTCTGGTCGGTACGCTCGCTGGCCATTCTCGTCTTCCTGGCGACGCTCTTCGGTGTGGCCGTGGCCCGCGGGGTCGATTACCTCGAGCGGTTCCGCCTTCGCCGCGGCATCGCGTCGGCGCTCATCGTGCTGGGGACGCTGGGGGCGATTGGCGGGGTGCTGGCCTTGACGGCCCCCACGCTGGTGGAACAGGGGCGGCAGCTGCAGCAGGAGTTTCCGGCGGCCGTGACCAAGGTGCAGACGTGGATCGACAGCAAGCGCGGCGGCCTGCTGGGGTCGCTCATTTCCACCGCCGCCGGCACCGGCACTGGCACCGGCACGACGGTGGACTCGCTGGCCGTGGTGGCGCCCCCCGGCGGGGCTCCTATGGTCGGGGTGGCGGGGCCGGCCGGTGCCACCACCGGGGGGAGCGTCGCGCCCACGACAGGCGCCGGCGCCCCGGCTGCGGCCAACGCGTCCGGCCCGGCGGCGACCGAGTCGCCCACGGACGCGATCAAGCGCCGCCTCAGCGACGGATTGGGGAGTGTCAGCAAGTACCTCTTCTCGTTCGTGTCGAACACGCTGGCGGCCATCACCGCCTTCGTGCTGCTGATCTTCCTGGCCATGTACATCGGCGCCGAGCCGGACGTGTACCGCGGGTGGATGCTGGCGATGGTGCCGGCCACGTCTCGCGCGCAGACGCGCGTCGTGCTGGCCGAGATCTCGAAGGTGCTGCGCAAGTGGCTGGTCACGCAGTTGGTGGCCATGGCCGTGATCGGCACGGTGTCGTATGTGGTGCTGCTGCTGCTTGGCGTGAAGGCGGCCTTTGCCCTTGGCTTCATCGCGGGGCTGCTCGAGTTCATCCCCACAGTGGGGCCGCTGCTCAGCGCCATCCCGGCGGTACTCATGGGCTTCGTCGACTCGCCGGAGAAGGCGCTGGCGGTGGCCATCGCCTACTGGGGGATTCAATTCGTCGAGAACAACCTGCTCATCCCTTTCCTCATGCGTGGGGAGATGGACCTCCCGCCGGCGATCACCATCGTGGCCCAGACGCTCATGACGCTGGTATTCGGCTTCCTTGGCCTCATGGTGGCCGTGCCGCTCACCGCGGCGGTGCTCGTGCCGCTCCGGATGATGGCGGAGCGGGAGAACGCGCGGGAGAAGCTGCTGGTGCGCAGCAGCAAGGCTCGGCAGGATCTGATGCGGGCGGAGATCAAACCGGAGGTCGTGATGGGAGAGGCCGACCGTGGACCCATGGTGGAAGCCGGCGACGCGCCCCGCGCACCGGTGTCTCCGCCATGATCGCGCAGGTTCCGGGCTTCCGGATCGGGTACGACGATCAGGGGGAGGGACTCCCGGTCGTCTTCCTGCACGGGTTTCCGCACGATCGCACGCTGTGGGCCACGCAACGGGTAGCGCTGGCTCCGCAGGCGCGGTGCATCGTGCCGGACATTCGCGGCTTTGGCCACAGCAGCACCCACGGCCCGTACTCCATGGACCAGTATGCCGACGATGTCGTGATGCTGCTGGACGCGCTGCGGCTCGAGCGGGCGGTGGTGTGCGGCCTGTCCATGGGGGGGTACATCGCCATGGCGCTCTGGCGCCGGCACCCCGACCGGGTGTGCGCCTTCGTGTTCTGCGATACCAAGGCGGGGCCCGATACCGAGGAAGGACGGGCGCGCCGTGATGACCTGGCCGCGCTGGTCAAGCAGGGCGGAACCCGGGTCATAGCCGACGCGCAGATCACGGGCATGGTGGGGCCGGCGACGCGGGAACGGCGCCCGGAGGTCGTGGCGGCACTGCGGGCCATGATGGGGCGTCAGTCGGCGGCGGGGGTCATTGGGGCGCTCCAGGCGCTGCGCGACCGCCCCGATTCGCGGGACACCCTGCGGACGATCCGCGTGCCGACGTTGGTGGTGGTGGGCGAGGACGATGCGCTGACCCCCATCAAGGAGGCGCGCGCCATCGCCGAGGCATTACCTTCCGCCGCGCGGGTGCGGCTCGAAATCATTGCGGGCGCGGGACATGTCCCGTGCCTCGAGCGCCCTGCGGCCACCACGCACGCCCTTTCCGACTTTCTCGCCACTCTGGCATGACCACCGACGCCGCCTCGCCCACCGTTTCCGCCGCCGAACGTTCCACCGCTGCCCGCATCGGGCAGGTGCTGTTCAAGAACCGCGGCTGGCTGCCGGTGCCCTTTCTCGCGGTGCCCCTGCTCGCGCCAGGCAATCAGACGGCCACCACCTGGACGGTTGGCCTGCTGCTGGTGGCGCTCGGGGAGCTCATTCGCACCGCCGGCGTGGCGGCGGCGGGGACCGTCACGCGGCGTCGTTCGCGCGACGTGCAGCGGCTGGTCACGTACGGGGCGTTCGCGTGGTGCCGCAATCCCCTCTACGTGGGCAACTTCTTCGCGTGGATGGGCTTCACGGTCGTGAGCGGGGTGTTCTGGTTCCTGCCCGTCGCCATCGTGATCTTCGCGATCGAGTACACGCTCATCGTGCGCTACGAAGAGGGGGTACTGGAATCGATCTTCGGGCAGGAGTATCTGGACTACAAGGCGCGCACGCCGCGCTGGTTCGGACGTCCGCCGGCGGGGAGCACGGAAGGCCCGCACGACTGGAAGGAGGCCATCTGGAGCGAGCGGTCGACGCTGCTCCAGTATGTGGCGATCATCGCGGCGTTCTGGTACAAGGGTCGGATGTAGCCGCCGTTGCCTTCTTTCTGCTCCCGGCTCCCGGCTCCCTGCTCCCTCCTCCCTGCGTCCTTTTCGCGGCTCAGGGAGGAAGCAGGGGGCAGGTCGCAGGAAGCAGGAAGCAGGAAGCAGGAAGCAGGGGGCACGAAATGCCAAGGGCCGCCACGCGATGCGTGGCGGCCCTTGGTGTCCAGACGATCGCGCTGATCAGCGCGTGGGGCGCCCCGGCGGGTTCGCGCCGTTGAAGACGTCCTTGTTCTTGCCGATGAAGCTCTTCAGCTGCACCGGGACGTCTTCCTCGGGGAAGATGGCCGTGACCGGGCACTCGGGCTCACAGGCACCGCAGTCGATGCATTCGTCGGGGTGGATGTACAGCTGGTCCTCACCCTCGTAGATGCAGTCGACGGGACACACGTCGACGCACGACTTGTCCTTGACGGAGATGCAGGCTTCAGTGATGACGTAGGGCATGGGACGAAGCTCGGGTCTGGCCAGCCGGAACGGTGGTGGCTGGCGATTCGGGAAGATACACCGCGACGAACGCGGAACAAGCGCGGAGAGTGTCCGAACGTTACTTGCGCCAGGGGGGCAGCGCGCCGCGCTTGAGCTCCGGATTCTCCCGGAAGAGCGTGAAGGTGCGACCGATGACCTGGATGACCTCGGCCCCCATCTGTTGCGCGGCGTCATTGGCGGCCTCCTTGGCGGAGAGTTCGCCGCCCTTGGCCACCTGCACCTTCACCAGTTCGCGGGTCCGCAGCACATCGTCGAGGCTCTGCAGCAGGGCCGGCGTGATGCCCGCGTGCCCGATGTGCACCAGCACGTCGAGGTGGTGTGCTTCGGAGCGCAATCCTGCGCGCTCCTTGCCGGTCATGCTCATGGACGAATCCCGTCGAAGGCGAAAAACGAAAACGGATTGATCGGGGGCCCATCCCACCAGGCACGCCCGCGCCCCCGCTTCATGACCTGGAAGTGCAGATGGGGGGTCGTGGGGGACGCATTCCCCGTCGTTCCAACGTAGCCGATCACGGACCCCTTGGCGACTCGATCGCCCACAGCGAGCCCTCGGCGATACCGGTCGAGATGGGCGTAGTAGTACACGAAGCGCTCGTCGGCATCGTGGGCATAGATCACGATCCCCCCCACGGGCCCTTCGGAAAGCCGCCCGATGATGTGATCGGCGGCGGCCATGACGGGGGTTCCGCGCGGGGCGAGCAGGTCGAGCGCCCCGTGGATGCGTCCGTTGCCGCGAGGCGCGGTGAAGTTGTCCCGTATGGTGTGGCGCGCCGCCCCTTCGACGGGGAGCATGAGCTGGCGCTGCCAGAGGGCGTCGAGATCGTCGTCGCTCACGGCGGCGTCGCGGGGACCGTTGTGGCCGGGGGTGGGCCCGATGGCCCGCGTGGGCGTTGGCGCTGGCACTCGTGCGGCCGGAGGGGGAACGGGGATCGCCTCCGGTTCCGGACGAGCGCGCGAGCAACCGGCCAGCACTATGAAGACACTTACGAGCCAGTAGCGAGCCACACCCAGATTGGTCAACCGCCAGCTACCCCTTCACGACCTGGGGGCGAAAATACGGCTCGAGATAGCGCAGCAGGTCTTCCACGGTGCGCACCGACGTCTTGAGCGCGTCGAGCTCCTGGGCGCGCGGCAGGCGGGCGCCGGCGCGATCGGCGATGACCAGCACGGCGTCCTCGAGATCGAGATCGGCAAGTCCGAAAACGCGGGCGAGGTCGTCGGTCGGATTGACGATGTACTGCGGTTCCTGCGCCCCGTGCCGCTCGGCGAGGTAGGCATACACCTGCGCCAGCAGATTCTCGGGGTAGCGGCCGCGGAACGCGTCGCGGAACCGAGAGAGCCCGTCCCGCTCGATGGATTGGCGGTTCATGCGACTTGCCCGGGCCAGCGCAAAGAGCCCCAGCAGCAACACCACAATGGCTACCGAAACGGACAATCGCACTACCGCAGCACCCGTGGCAAAAGTGAGATGCGTGTCGCGGCCACTACCGACGAAGCAGCCATTCGGGGTCGCGAGCCTCATCGCTCGCGAACGGCTCGGTCCGGACGCCGCCCGCGAAAACGCTCCGCATACTCTACACCGCGGGACGATTTGTGGAAACTCCCGCCTCCATTCGCCTTGCCATTCGTGCACACTTTCGTTGACGAAATAGAATGCCGAGCTATATTGTCGGCATGGAGGACGTCGTTGGGGCGCTTGGGGGATTTCGCGGGGTTCGTGCCGATTTGCTGGTCGCGCTGCGCAAGGCGCAGCCGCTCACCGCGCACGAACTCGGCGAGCAGTTTGGCCTGACCGCCAACGCGCTGCGCCGGCACCTCAAGGCACTCGAGGAGGATGGGCTCGTGCGCTACGAGCGGGACGTGCGTGGCGTGGGGGCCCCGGTGTTCGCCTACTCCCTCACAACCGGCGGGGAAGCACTCTTTCCGCGGTCGTATGTCCAGGTGTTGGCCACGGCGCTCGAAGCGTTACGGACCCATACGGGCGAGCAGGCCGTTGAGGCGGTGTTGGAGGCCGAGTGGCGTCGGCTGGCGGATGAAGCCGGGCCGGTCCTCGAGGCGCTGCCCTTGGAAGAGCGGGTGCCGCTGGTGGCCGAGCTGTTGACGGCCAAAGGGTACATGGCGGAGGTCGTGTCGACCTCGCCGGAGCGCGGCGTGGGTGCGGGGACGAGCGAGGCACCGCGCGTCACGCTCCGCATCCACAACTGCGCGATGCGGGAAATCGCCGAACGGTTTCCGCAGGCGTGTGCAGTGGAAGAAAAGTTCGTGGAGCGACTGCTGGGTGTCCCGCTCGTGCGCCAGGCGCACCGGCTGGGCGGCTGCGGTCACTGTGAATATGGCGTGTCAGGTCACCCTTCGACGGTGAAACAGGAGCAGGCATGAGTTCGACCATCGAGCAGCTGGTCAATCGCGAGTATCAGTACGGCTTCAGCACCGACATCGAAACGGAAACGCTGCCGCCGGGGCTGACCGAGGATACGGTGCGCTTCATCTCGGCCAAGAAGCAGGAACCGGAGTGGTTGCTCGCGTGGCGCCTCAAGGCGTTCCGCCGCTGGCAGACCATGGCGGAGCCGCACTGGGCGAACGTCACCTATCCGGCCATCGACTATCAGGCGGCGAGCTACTGGAGCGCGCCCAAGTCGGTGAAGCCGCTCGCCTCGCTCGACGAGGTCGACCCGGCGCTGCTCGAGACGTACAACAAGCTGGGGATCTCCCTCACCGAGCAGAAGCGCCTCTCCGGCGTGGCCGTGGACGCCGTGTTCGACTCGGTGTCGGTGGGCACCACGTACAAGGAAGAGCTCGCGAAGCACGGCGTGATCTTCATGAGCTTCGGCGAAGCAGTGCGCGAGCATCCGGAGCTGGTGCAGAAGTATCTGGGCTCCGTCGTGCCGTACAGCGACAACTTCTTTGCCGCGCTCAACAGCGCCGTTTTCTCCGACGGGTCGTTCTGCTACATCCCCAAGGGGGTGCGCTGCCCGATGGAGCTCAGCACGTATTTCCGCATCAACGCGGCGGAAACCGGGCAGTTCGAGCGCACACTCATCGTGGCCGACGAGGGGGCGTACGTGAGCTACCTGGAAGGGTGCACCGCGCCGAAGCGCGACACCAACCAGTTGCACGCGGCCGTCGTGGAAATCGTGGCGCTCGACCACGCCACCGTGAAGTACAGCACCGTGCAGAACTGGTACGCCGGTGACGAGCACGGCGTGGGCGGCATCTACAACTTCGTCACCAAGCGCGGCAAGGCGATGACGAACGCCAAGATCTCGTGGACGCAGGTGGAGACCGGCTCGGCGATCACCTGGAAGTATCCCAGCGTGATCCTGCAGGGCGACAACAGCGTGGGCGAGTTCTACTCGGTGGCCGTGGCCAGCAAAAAGCAGCAGGCCGACACGGGCACGAAGATGATCCACATCGGCCGCAACACGAAGAGCACCATCGTGTCGAAGGGGATCAGCGCCATGCAGGGGCAGAACAGCTACCGCGGCAAGGTGCAGATTCTCCCCAAGGCCGAGGGCGCGCGCAACTACACGCAGTGCGACTCGATGCTGGTGGGCAATGCCTGCGGCGCGCACACCTTCCCGTACGTCGAAGTGGGGAACAACAGCGCGACGCTCGAGCACGAAGCGTCCACGTCGAAGATCGGCGAGGACCAGATCTTCTACCTCAAGGCGCGCGGCCTCGACGCCGAGCAGGCGGTGAGCATGATCGTGAGCGGCTTCTGCAAGGAAGTGTTCAAGGAGCTGCCCATGGAGTTCGCGCTCGAGGCGCAGCAGCTGCTGGGGATCACGCTCGAGGGGTCGGTGGGGTGACCGGACGTCCCGCGCACCGAAGAAGGTTTTTGGTTCTTGGTTGTAGTTGTTAGTCGTTAGTTCAACTGACCACTAACGACTACAACCAACAACTGACCACTACTCGCCTTACACATTTCTCCGTCTTCACCATATATGCTGCAGATCACCGACCTCCACGCCTCCATCGACGGCAAGCCCATTCTCAAGGGCATCTCCCTCACCGTGAACGCCGGCGAAGTGCACGCCGTCATGGGCCCCAACGGGTCGGGCAAGAGCACGCTCGCCCAGGTGCTCGCGGGGCATCCCGCCTACGAGATCACCGGCGGCGAGGTGCTCTACCAGGGAGAGAACCTCCTCGAGATGGACGCCGAGGTGCGCGCCCAGCATGGGGTGTTCCTCGCCTTCCAGTACCCGGTGGAAATCCCGGGCGTGAGCAACGCGTACTTCCTGCGTGCGGCCTACAACGAGATCCGCAAGGCGAAGGGGCTCGAGGAAGTGGATCCCATGGAGTTCCTCGACCTGGTCGAGGAGAAGCTCAAGCTGGTGGACATGGATGCGTCCATGCTCAACCGCTCGGTGAACCAGGGCTTTTCGGGCGGCGAGAAGAAGCGAAACGAGATCCTGCAGATGGCAGTCCTGCAGCCCACGCTCAGCATCCTCGACGAGACCGACTCCGGGCTCGACATCGATGCGCTGCGTATCGTGGCGGAGGGCGTGAACGCGCTCAAGCGCCCCGACAACGCGAGCATCGTGGTGACACACTACCAGCGCCTGCTCAACTACATCGTGCCCGACTACGTGCACGTGCTGGCCGGGGGCCGCATCATCAAGAGCGGCGACAAGTCGCTGGCCCTGGAACTCGAAGCCCGCGGGTACGACTGGGTGCTGGAGACGGTGGCGTGACCACGGGGCTGCGATTTGCCGAACAGGCGGTGGAAGCCTCGGTGGCTGACGCGCCCGGCTCCATCAAGGCGCTGCGTGCCGCGGGAGCGACAGCCTTCCAGACGCTCGGCTTTCCCACCACGCGCAATGAGGACTGGCACTACACCAGCGTCTCGGCCATCGCGTCGGCGCAGTATGTGCCGGCCATGGGCCGTCCGGCGCACACCGGTGCGGTCACGGCGGCATCACTGGCGCCGTTCACCTTCGGCGCCGACTGGCCGCTGGTGGTGTTCGTGAACGGGCGGTTCGCGCCATCGCTCTCCACGCTGGGGGCGCTGCCGGCCGGCATTCGCGTGCTGGACATGGCCACGGCGTCGGCCGAGCAGCCCGAGCTGCTCGGGCGCGTGCTCGGCACCGCGGCGCCGGCCGACCGTGACGGCTTCACCGCGCTCAACGCGGCCTTCGCCGGCGAGGGCACGTTCATCCACGTGGCCAAGGAGATGGTGATCGAGCATCCCATCCACCTGCTGCACGTGATGGACGAGGCGGGCGCCGGTGTCATGAGCCACCCGCGGCACGTCATGGTGGTGGAACGCCACGCCAAGGCGAGCGTGGTGGAAAGCTACGTGAGCCTCGCCGACGTGCCGTACTTCACCAATGCGGTCGTGGAGGCCTTTGTGGAAGACGGGGCCACGCTCAACGTGGTGCGCATCCAGCGCGAGGCCCGCCAGGCCCACCATGTGGGCACCGTGGAAGCGCGCCAGGGGCGGGACAGCCACTTCATCACGTTCACCTTCCAGACCGGCGCCGCGCTGTCGCGCAGCAACGTGTACACGGTGCTGGGCGGCGAGGGGTGCGGCTGCACCATCAACGGGCTGTACATGCTCGACGGGGAGCAGCACGGTGACCACCAGACGCGCGTGGAGCACGTGCAGGAGAATTGCTTCAGCCGCGAGGCGTACAAGGGGCTCATCGACGACGCCGCGCACGGCGTCTTCAACGGCAAGGTGTACGTGCACCCCGAGGCGCAGAAGACCGACGGCAAGCAGACCAACCACACGCTGCTGCTCTCCGAGAAGGCTCAAATCGACACCAAGCCGCAGCTCGAGATCTTCGCCGACGACGTGAAGTGCACGCACGGCGCCACAGTGGGGCGCATGGACGAAACGTCGCTCTTCTATCTCAAGAGCCGCGGTGTGGGCAAGGTGCTGGCCAAGCAGTTGCTCATGTACGCCTTTGCGGCGGACGTGCTCGAGACCATCGAGCATCCGCTCATCGTGGAAGCGCTCGAGAAGCTGACTGTGGAGCGGTTCACGGGGAGTTCGAGTCACTGAGTGGTTCAGCGTTGAACAGGTCGCACTGAGAACCAAGCACTATCACTGACCACTAAGGACTTCTTTGGGACACGAGTCTTTAGTGGTAAGTGAAAGTCTTCAGTCATAAGTCTTTCTCCCCCATGACCGACCTCCAGGAGCTGTACCAGTCCGTCATTCTCGACCACAACCGGAAGCCGCGCAATTTTGGCGCGCTTCCGGAGGCGAATCGGGAAGCCGACGGCAAGAACCCGCTGTGCGGGGACGAGGTGCACGTGGCGCTGGTGCTCCAAGGCGACACGATCACCGACGTGAGGTTCACCGGCCACGGGTGCGCCATTTCGAAGGCCTCGGCGTCACTCATGACGGCGGCCGTGAAGGGCAAGACCCGAGCCGAAGCCGAGGCGCTCTTCGAGCGCTTTCACACGCTCGTGCTGGGCAAGGACGCCGACGCCGGCAAGGATCTCGGGCAGCTGGTGGTATTCAGCGGCGTCTCGCGGTTCCCGGTACGCGTGAAGTGCGCGTCGCTGGCGTGGCACACGCTCAAGGCGGCGCTCGAAAGCGAAGCCTCGGACCCGGCCGCCGTCAGCACCGAGTAGCCGCGCGTGGCGTCTGACGATGGCGTGCGCACGGAACCCGAGGCGGGCGTAGGCGGTACGTGGGAACGGGTGGCACGTGCGGAGGAGGTACCCACGGACTTCCCGCTCGCCGTGACGCTGACGGATGGGCGCCGGGTGTGCCTCGTGCGTGTGCACCACGAGGTGTTCGCCGTGGAAGACCGGTGTCCGCACCGCGATTTCCCGCTGTCCGGGGGTGATGTGGCCGAGGGGTGCCTCGAGTGTCCGTTTCACGGGGCCCGCTTCGATGTGCGTACCGGCGCCTGCGTGCAGGGGCCGTCGGAGGGGGATGCCGTGGTGGTGTACCCGGTGATGCAGGTGAACGGGGTGGTCCTGGTCGGGGGGGCGAACCGACGACCCGAAACGCGAAGTCACGACCCATAACTGATCAGTTCAGGGTACAGATGCTCTCCTCGCTCGCTCCTCGTTCCGAGTTTCCGCTGCTGGCCGCCAACCCCGGCCTGCACTACCTCGACTCCGCGGCCACGTCGCAGAAGCCGGCGGTGGTCCTGGACGCCATTCGCGACTTCTACGAGACGGCAAACGCCAACCCGCACCGTGGGGCGTACGCGCTGAGCGCGCGCGCCACCGACCTGTACCATGAGGCACGGGCCACGGTCGCGCGCTTCGCCGGCGTGGCGGATGCCGACACGGTGATCTTCACGCGCGGCACCACCGAGGCGATGAACCTCGTGGCCTCCAGCTGGGGACGCGCGAACGTGCAGGCCGGTGACGAGATCGTGATCACGGCGCTCGAGCACCATGCGAACTTCGTTCCGTGGCAGCAGCTCGCGCTGGCGACCGGGGCCACGCTGCGCATCGTGGAGTTGCGCGACGATCAGACCATCGACCTCGACCAGCTGCGCGCGCTCGTGAATACGCGCACCAAGCTGGTGGCGATCACGCACGTCTCGAATGCCGTGGGGGCGATCACGCCGCTCGAGGATGTGGTCCATCTCGTGCGCGCCCGGTCGGCCGCCGTCATCGTGGTGGACGGGGCCCAGGCCGTGCCGCATCTGCCGGTGGCGTTCGATGCCCTCGACATCGACTTCTACGCCTTCAGCGGCCACAAGCTGCTGGGGCCCATGGGCATCGGCTGCCTCATCGGGCGGCGCGCGCTGCTGGAGAAGATGCCGCCGTACCAGTATGGCGGCGACATGATCGAGTGGGTGCGCGACACCGACAGCACCTGGAACGTCATTCCGCACAAGTTCGAGGCGGGAACCCCCAGCGCCGCCGATGCGGTGGCACTGGCGGCCGCCATCCGCTACCTCGAACAGCTGGGCATGGCGAACGTGCGGGCACATGAGGTGGCGTTGCTGGAGCGGGCGGAGGCCGCGGTGCGCGCGCTCCCCGGGGTCACCGTCTACGGGCCACCGCCCGCGCAGCGCAGCGGCGTCCTGAGCTTCTCACTCGCCGACGTGCATCCGCATGACCTGGCCACCATTCTCGATCAGCACGGCGTGTGCATTCGCGCCGGGCACCACTGCGCGCAGCCGCTCATGAGGCGGCTTGGCGTGAGTGCCACCGCCCGCGCCAGCTTCTACGTGTACAGCGACGAAGCCGACGTGAATGCCCTGGTGGGTGCGCTCACCGCCGCGCAGCAGCTGTTCGCCACCGTCGAATGACGCCGAGCGTGGCGCGCATTGCCGCCATTTACCAGGACGCGCTGCTCGCGCATCACCGGGCACCGCACAACCGCCGCGAGCTCCCACACGCCACCGCCACGGCGTCGCAGCGCAACCCGGTGTGCGGTGACGACATCACGGTGGGCGTGCGCATTGCGGACGGTGTGGTCACGGAGATCGCCTTCTCCGGGCGCGGCTGCTCCATTGCCACCGCCAGCGCCAGCATGATGACCGACGCGGTGTGCGGGCTGCCGGTGCAGGAGGCGCTCACGCTCGGTGAGACCGTTGATCGCATGCTCAGCGGCGGCGGGGTGGAGTTGCCGGAGGTCCTCGCGCCATTGCGCGGGGTCGCACCGTTCGCGGGACGGCACAGCTGCGCGCGCATGCCGTGGCAGGCGCTGCGCGACGCCCTCACGTAAGGTCGACGCGGGGAACTTCGCCTCCGTCAAACCGCGCCATGGCCTGCCGTTCGCGGTTCACGTGCAGCTGCAGCACGTCGGGGCGACCGTAGTGACCGGCCACATCGAAGTTCTGCCGCTCCTCGCGCACGCGGTGGTGGGCAATGTCGGCCACGAACCGCTGCTCCACGTGCGGGGTGGGCTCCACGATCCACGTCCCGTCCGGCGCGGCAATGGCCGTGCCGCCTTCGCTGAGGATCTCCGGTAGGCGTTCCCGCAGCTCGTCTACGAACGGGATGTGCTCACCCAGCTGGTCACGACGCAGCACGCTGCACACGGAGAGCACGTACGACCGCCCCTCGCGCGCCACGAAGCGCGTAATGGCTTCGGTGTTGCGCACACTGCCAGGCCAGATGGCCACGTGCAGGTCTTCTCCTTGCGCGTACAGTGCGGCGCGCGCGAGGGGGAGCCAGTTCTCCCAGCAGTTGAGCGCCCCCAGCGTGAAGGCCCCCACGCGCGTGGTGCGCAGGCCATGCCCGTCACCGGAGGCCCAGCTGAGTCGCTCTTCGTAGGTGGGCATGAGCTTGCGGTGCACCGTGACGATGCCGTGCGCGGGGGTGATCGTGACGCAGCAGGCGTAGATGCTGTGGCCACCGCGGTCCCGTGGGCGCTCGATGATGCCGAGCACCACGGTCATGCCATGGCGCGCCGCCGCCTCCACGACGGGGTCGAGGTGCCCGGCCTCGATCTGCACCGCCTGATCGAGATAGTGCGCATGCAGCACCTTCTGCATGTGGCTGTCGAACCGTGCCCCGTCGGTGTGCTCGATCCAGAACGGATATCCGGGCACGAACGCTTCGGGGAACGCCAGCAGCGCGATGCCGTCCGCCGCCGCTTCGGTGATGGACTGCACGACCCTGGCGATGGTGCCGTCACGATGCAGCCACACGGGAGCAAGCTGCGCACCGGCAATGCGGAGGGTGTCGGACATGCGAACGAAATGGGTGCGGGTGAGTGCTAGGCGCCGGTGCACCGGGAGAGCACGGCGAGGGCATTGCCGACCGGTCGCTCGGTTTGGTCCGACGGGCGGTTGACCACACGAACGACCGTGTCGGCCCCGGAGCGCAGGACGAGCGCACTCGAGCCGCCGCCATCGAGGTTGAGGGCGTGGGTGGCCCCAAGGGACTGCATGAGTTCCGCCACCTGTCGCAGGGTCATACCCATGCTGTAGCCGGGCTGTCGCCCGTCGATGACCGCGAGCCAGGCGCGCGTGCGGGCCCGATTGAAGCCGATGGCGCTGCGCGGGTTGAGGTTGCGGAACCCCGCATTGCCTTCCGTGTCCACGTCGCCGGTAATCGCGCTGTCGACAAGCACCATGGGACGCCCACCGACCGCGTCGGCAACGCGTACCGGGCCGCGAGCAGTGGCGAGGCCAAGCCGTACCCGTACCGTATCACCGGCGCGCAGGGCGGTCGCCGCAGCGCCGGTGCGAGGCGGTGGCGGCAGATGCACGAGCAGCGTGTCCCCAAAGACGAGCGTATCGGCGGGTGCGGCGGTGCGCACGATGTAGCGGCCGTTGAGCGTGGCCATGCTCCCCACCTTGCGGGCACCACGACCGGCCACCGGGTCGAGACGCCAGGTATGCCGACGCGTGAGGCTATCGAGGGGTACGCCCCAGTGCGCATCCACGATGCCGGCGCTGGATGGGGTTGGGCGGTTCCACGACGCGAGGCGCAAGTCGAGACCGGCCATCGTGAGCCGTCCATCAACGACGACCGTATCGATCCGGACTCGGCGTGCATCGGTAAAGACCACCGGCTTGGGACCGGGGCCTGCCAGCATCGTCCCGCGCTCCACATGCAGGTTGGTGGGCACCCCCGGTGGGGCAAAGAGAAAGAAGTCGGCGTTGATGGCACCGACGGCCCCCATGGCGGCAGGCAACGCCGCCAGCAGTTGGCTGGTCGTGGTGCGCCCCACCGCCGTCGCGCCGCCCTTGAGGGCATGCAGGCGACTGCAGCTGAGATCCACTTCGAGAACGAACGCGCGCCACGGCAACGTGGTGTTCACCACGCGATGCAGGCGCGCGCCGGGAGCCACCCGTGTCGTGACCACCGAATCGGCAACCGTCGCGGACAGTGTGAGCGGCCGGGCATCCAGAGGGGCTGGCGCACGACAGCTGGCCATGGCGCACGCCAGCAGGACCGCGGCACGGCGAACGAAGGAACGCATGGCGCGAATCTACCGCGGGACGCGCCGAACGGGCCGCCAAGGCGGGTTCCGGCGCGTGCTGCCGCCGTTTGCGGGGGCCGATAGCTTTCAGGCATGGCTCATCCCGGTCCCGCCGCGCGCCTGTTTGCGCGGATGCAGCAGTGGGCCGACGCCGGCTGGTCGAACAGCGTCGTGTTCACGTGGGGGCTGCTCCAGGGGCTGGTATTCCCCGGGGTGGCCGACCTGTTCTTCCTGCCACTCGCCATCGCGCGTCCCGAGCGTGCCTATCGATTGGCGCTGGTCGCCACCAGCGGCACGCTCATCGGCAGCATGGTGCTGTACTGGGTCGGCGCCGAAGCGCTGGTGTGGCTGCAGGGCCCGGTCACGCGGGTGGTGGAGCTGTCGCCAGCCGACCTCGCGGCCTACCGCACACGGCTCGCGGAATGGGGCGGCTGGGCGATCTTCGCCAGCACGATGAGCCCACTCAGCACCAAGCTCACGAGCATTGCGTCGGGAGCGGCCGGGGTGCCGTTCACGACGTTCACCGTGGCGCTGCTCGCCGGTCGCCTGACCCGCACCATGGCGTTTGCCTGGCTCGTCCGCAACGGCGGGGCGAAAGCGGTCGAGCGCTGGGTGCGCACATCCGGGAGCCCTGCGGGACACGGGGAGCCCCAATAGTTTGACCGCATGTCCATTGCCCCCCACGATCTCCACGGTATCCTCGACTTCCTGCGGGCCGCCGAGGCGCTGAAGCACACCACGCGCGTGGCGTGGACGTCCACCGGCCAGCAGGAGAGCGTCGCCGAGCACACGTGGCGACTCTGCCTCATGGCGCTGGTGTTCGCGCCGCGCTTCCCCGGTGTGGATGTGGGCAAGCTGCTGCGCATCTGCATCGTGCACGACCTGGGCGAAGCCATTGGCGGCGACATCTCGGCCACCCTGCAGGCGAGCATGCCGAACAAGGCGGAGCAGGAGCGCAAGGATCTGCTGCAGCTTACCGAACCGCTGCCGGCGCACACGCGCGCCGAGATCGTGGCGCTGTGGGACGAGTACGAGCAGGCAGCCTCGCTCGAGGCGCGCCTTGCGAAGGGGCTCGACAAGCTGGAAACCATCCTGCAGCACAATCAGGGCGCGATGCCCGAGGGGTTCGACTTCCGCTTCAACCTGCAGTACGGGGCGAAGTACACGACCGACGATCCCATTCTGCGCACCATTCGCGCGGTCCTCGACGAGGAGACCGAGCGGCGGGCGCGGCAGCGGGAGGGCGAGTCGCGAGCGCGCGAGTCGCGCGCGCGCGAGTCGCGAGATCCCGCGGTACGCACCGGCGCGTCGTGAGCGGCTTTGCCTTTGGGGTGGACGCAACGGAGGGCGCCGCGCGTGCGGGGACTTTCCGTACGCCGCATGGTGACGTCGCCACGCCCGCCTTCATGCCGGTGGGCACGCACGCCAGTGTGCGCGGGCTCGCCATGCACGAGGTGCGTGACGCCGGCGCGCACATGATCCTCGCCAACGCGTATCACCTGTACCTGCGTCCGGGTGACGAAATGGTGCGCGCGCTCGGGGGGCTTCATGCGTTTTCCCGCTGGCATGGCCCCATGCTCACCGACAGCGGCGGCTATCAGGTGTTCTCACTGGCGCGCTACCGCAAGGTGAGCGAGTCGGGCGTTGAGTTCCGCAACAAGCTCGACGGGTCGCTGCACGAGTACACCCCCGAGCGCGTGATGCAGATCGAGCGCAACATCGGCGCCGACGTCATCATGCAGCTCGACGAACTGATCGAAGGGGGCTGCGATCACCGCGCGTCGCGCAAGGCCATGGAACGCAGCCTGCGCTGGCTGGAGCGCTGCCGTGTGGAGTTCGACCGCCTATCGCGCGACGGACGTGCACCGGTACCGCACGTCTCGGCCACCGATGGCTCACCGCCGCTCGACACGCAGCACCGTGACGACGAATGCGCCGCGCCACCGCAGGCGCTCTTTCCCATCGTGCAGGGCGGGACCTATGCCGACCTGCGTGCGGCCAGCATTGCCGGCATCCTGCAGACGGGCGACTGGGCGGGTGTGGCGGTTGGCGGGCTCTCGGTGGGCGAGGCCAAGAGCGCGATGTACGACACCTTCGACACCTGTGCGCCGCTGCTGCCCTGGGACCGGCCCCGGTATCTCATGGGGGTCGGCTTCCCGGACGATCTGCTCGAGGCGGTGGGGCGAGGCATGGATCTGTTCGATTGCGTGGCGCCCACGCGCATGGGGCGACACGGCACGGTGTTCACCCCCGACGGCAAGGTGCAGCTGCAGAAGAGCAGTCATCGCACCGACCGCCGGCCGCTCACCGCCGAGTGCCCCTGCCCCGCCTGCACGCACTACGATCGCGCGTACCTGCGGCACCTCATGGTCACCGAGGAGCCGCTGGGGCCGCGGTTGCTGGCGCTGCACAACATCACCTTTCTCATCACGCTCATGGGCGAGGCCCGGGCACGCCTGCAGCTGGGGCAGTTCACCACCTGGAGCAGCGACTGGTTGCGGCGCTACCGGGCCCGCACGTCGCCGTAACCGTCGGACGGTCCACCGTGCCCTTTGCCACCGTCACCGAGGCGCGTGACGTGGTAGCTTGTGGGCATGCATGATCTTCTGACGACGCTGCGGCAGGCGCTCGGCGATCGGTTCCGCCTCGACCGCGAGCTGACCGGCGGGGGCATGAGCCGGGTGTTCGTGGCCGAGGAGCTGGCGCTGGGGCGGCAGGTGGTCCTCAAGGTGCTCCCTCCCGATGCCGCCGCGACGGTGAATGCCGATCGATTCCGCCGGGAGGTCCTGTTCGCCGCGAAGCTGCAGCATCCGCACATCGTGCCGGTCCTCGCGGCCGGTGAGGACGCCGGGACGCTGTGGTACAGCATGCCATTCGTGGAGGGGGACACGCTGCGTGGCCGCCTCACGCGGCAAGGGCTCCCGGTGCGCGAGGCGCTCACGTACTGGCAGCACATGCTCGATGCCCTCTCGCACGCACATCGCGCCGGCCTCGTGCACCGGGACATCAAGCCGGAAAACGTGCTGGTGAGCGGACGCCACGCGCTCGTCACCGACTTCGGCATTGCCAAGGCCGTCGCCTCCGCGGCCGCCAGCCCCGCCGCTTCGGGACTGACGGGCATTGGCTTCGTGGTGGGGACCCCGGCGTACATGGCACCGGAACAGGCGGTGGGCGGTGACAGCGTGGATGCCCGCACCGATCTCTACGCCGCCGCGCTCGTGGCCTACGAGATGCTCACGGGGAAGGCCGCATTTGGCGGGCTCACGCCGCCGCAGACGCTCGCGGCGCAGGTGCAGACCATGCCGGCCGCTCCGCGCACCCTGAATGCCGCCATCCCCGCGGCCATCGATGCCCTGCTCATGCAGTGCCTGGCCAAGGACCCGCAGCACCGGCCGGCATCGGCCGACGCGGTCCTGCAGGCGCTCGACGCCATTGCCCGCGAGCCGGGCGCGCTGGCCGGCCCGGCCACTCCGTCCCGACCGGCCGGACCACGCGTCGCCGGCGCGCTCATGGCCGCCACACTCGTGCTCGGTGCCGGCCTCGTGTGGCGTACCCGCGCCTCCTCGCCCGCCACCCCCATCGAGCGGGATCTGGTGCTGCTGGCGTCGCTGGCGCACGAACCCAAGGACTCCTCCACGGCCAGCGCGCTCGCCGAGGCGTTGCGCATCGATCTGCAGCAGTCGCCGCGGCTCAAGGTGGCCGACCCGCAGGTGGTGCGTGCCGCGCTGGTGGCCATGCGCCAGGATCCGTCCGTCGCCGTGACCGATAGCATCGCCAGGGTGCTGGGCGTGCGACTCGGCGCCAAGGCGTACGTCACCGGCGCGCTGTCGTCGGTGGGGACGGCCTACGTGCTCACAGCGCGACTGGTCAGTGTAGCCGACGGATCGGAGGTGGCGGCGCTGCGCGAAACCGCGGGCGCTGCCGATGACCTGCTCACGGCCGCAGACCGCCTGTCGAAGGGGCTGCGCGAGCGGGCGGGCGAATCCGTAGCCTCGCTGCGTGCCAGTCCGGCCCTCCCGGCCGCCACCACGGCGTCGCTCGAAGCGCTGGAACGCTATGCATCGGGCAGTGCGCTGTTGCGCACGGGAAAGTCCGACCTCGCCATTGCCGAGTTCGAACGCGCCATCGCGCTCGACAGCAGCTTCGCGACGGCGTGGTCGGGGCTCGGGACGGCGCTCTACAACCTCCGGATCCGACCGGGCGACCAGCTCCGGGCCGTCAGCCAGGCCTACGCCCTGCGCCGCCAGCTGCCGGAAATCGAGCGCCTGCGCATCGAATCGCGCTATTTCGCGTCGCGCGGCGAACGTGATTTGGAGCTTGGGGTTCTGCGTCGCATCCTGAGCCTCGAGCCCACGACCTTTGCCGCGCTGAACAATCTGGCCTACCGCGTCTACAACAAGGGGGAGTTTCGGGAGGCGGAGTCGCTCATGACGGTGGCCAGCCGGTTGCAGCCACAGGCCCTGGGCCCCATCGACCTGCTGACCAACATCGCCACCGAGCGGGGGGACCGCCGCCTGCTCGACTCGCTCGAACGCACATTCCCCACCGGAGCGGATGGGGCACGGCTCCGGTGGACGCGCGTGGAGAGTGAGCGGATGAGCCGGGCCGACTACGCGGGATATCTCGGGCAGCTCGACAGTGCCATCGCGCGCACGACCGAACCGAGTCTGCTTGCCGAGCACCACGCGATGCGCGCATACGTGGGCGTCGTTCTCGGGCGCCTGCGCACCGTCGAGTCGGATCTCGAGCAGACGCTGAAGCCGCAGCTCCTCAGGAACGACCCGGAGTCGGTGCCCGGCTGGCAGCGCCTGTTGGCCGCCGCGCGGGCACGCTTTCTCGACGACAATGCCGGCGCGTTGCGCCTGATCGCGCGGAGCGATGCGTTCTACACGAGCGACCGCGAGCCTGTGGATCGCACCACGCTCGAGCGGGCCATGGCGCGCCTGACCGCTGGGGACATCGCCGGGGCGCGACGGCTCCTGCAGCAGGTTACCGCCCCCCTGCCGCGTGACACGGCCTTCGTCAGCCTCGTGCGGGGGGAGCTGGCGCTGGCCGAGGGCAAACCGGCCGACGCGGTCCGGATTCTCCGTGGCACCGCGGGGGCCGAGTATCTCTGCCCGACGTGCAACCTCGGGGCACTCGCGCGCGCCTACGATGCGCTCGGGCAGCGGGATTCGGCCCTGGCGGTGTATACGCGACTGCTCGACAGCCGGTTCGCCCGCAGCGGGCGGCTCGTGGAGGACATTCTGGAACGGCCGCAGGCGCTCCGGCGCGCCGGCGAGCTGCTTGAGGACCGCCGCGACCTGAAGGGCGCGCTCGCCCGCTACCGCGCCTTCGTGGAGCTGTGGCAGGACGCCGATCCCGAACTGCAGCCGATCGTGCAGGAGGTGCGGGAGCGCATTGCCCGACTCGAGCGCGCCCGCGGCTGACGCTTCTGCGGCTGACGCTCAGGTGGTGAGGGACTTCCAGAGCAGCGCCGCCAGCGTTGCGCCCACGATGGGCCCCACCACCGGAATCCACGCGTAGCCCCAGTCGCTGGTGCCCTTGTTGGCAACGGGCAGCAGCGCGTGCGCGATGCGCGGGCCGAGGTCGCGCGCGGGATTGATGGCGTAGCCGGTGGGGCCGCCCAACGACAGGCCGATCCCCCACACCAGGCATCCCACCAGGAAGCTGCCAAGGTTGGTGGCGGGTGACGCGCCCAGCACACCCTCCGCGCCAATGGCGCCGGCGACAATGACCAGTACCGCAGTGCCGATGATCTCGGCCACCAGATTGGGCCCCGTACTGCGCACCGCGGGCGTATTGCAGTAACAGGCGCGAATGAGCTCGGCGTCGCCGGTGCGCGCCCAGTGCGGCAGGTAGTGCAGCCAGACGAGCGTGGCGCCCACGATGCCCCCCAGCATCTGCGCCCCCACGTGCGCCAGGCCGGTGGCCAGCGGATACACGCCGGTCACCACGTTGGCGAGACTCACCGCGGGATTGAGTTCTCCGGGTGCCCCCAGCGCCACGGCCACCATGCCGCCACTCATCACGGCGAAGGCCCAGCCGGCGGTGATCACGATCCACCCGCTCCCGTGTCCCTTGGCGTCGGTGAGCAACACGTTGGCCACGACGCCGTTGCCGAGCAGCAGGAGAATGACGGTGCCGAAGAACTCGCCCAATACGGTGGCAGGCATGGTGGCGCGGGTGAACGGAGGAAGGGAGGCGGGCTCGTGCCGACGGGATTGTACGTGGCGGACCACCGCCCCGCGAGCCGCGGTTTGCCGGTGGGCGCACGGTGAGGCATAATCGTGACATGCCCACTTCCCCGCTCCGTCGCGCGTTGCTTGGCGTGACCTGGCTGTCCCTCGCGCTCGCCGCGCCCGCCGCGGCGCGGGCGCAGATCCGTACCGCCGACCCGGCAGTGCGCGGCGTTCCGCTCAGCGCGTTCCCGCGACTGGTCAAGCTCTCGAAGCATGTGTACGGCTACGAGGAGATCCGCCAGCCGGGCTTCACCACGGTGAGCCTCATCGTGATCGGGAAGGACGGCGTGCTCATTGCCGACGCGCAGGGATCGGCGGCGGCGACGCAGACGATGCTCGATCGCATCCGCACGATCACGCCGCTGCCGGTCAAGTGGTACGTGGTGGGCTCCGATCACGGTGACCATACGGCGGGCAATCACGTACTGCCGGCCGGCATCACGTGGGTGGTGCACCCCACGTCGCTGGCGCAGCTCAAGCGCGACTCGGCGGCGGCGACGGCCGCGCGCCCGGTGGTGGTGCCGCCCACGGCGATGAGCGGCACCACGCAGACCATCGACCTCGGCACGACGGAGGTCGTCGTGCGGTTCCTGGGGCGCGCGCACACGGGCGGCGATCTCATGGTGCATCTGCCCAGGGAACAGATCCTGTTCATGAGTGAGGCGTTCCTGAATCGTGTGTTTCCGGCGATGCGCAGTGCGTATCCGTCGGAATGGGCGCGCGCGATTGACGCGGCGCTCGCGCTCGAGCGGGTGAAGCGCTTCGTGCCGGGGCACGGGTTCATCGAAAAGGCCAAGCGCTCGCGCGAGGAGCTCGTCGCGTTCCGCGACGCGATCACGGCGGTGATTGCCGAGGCCACCCGCCTGCGCACCACGGGGCTCACGTTCGATGCGGCGGTGAAGCAGGCGCAATGGGGGCCGTACGCCACCTGGTTCCTTGTCGACCAGCAGGCGCCGATCGCGATTCGGCGGGTGTGGCAGGAACTCGCAGGCGAACTGCGCTGACGACCGACGCCTGACCTGCGGTCGGGGGTGGTTGGGGTCGGGGCACAGCCACCACGGTCGGGGTACAGCCACGGCAGTCGGGGCACTGCCACCACGGTCGGGGTCGGTCGGGCAGTCGGGGTCGTGGCCGGGCCCGGGGTCGGGCGGGGGCCTCGGGTCGAGGTCCGGGCGCGGGGGTACGGCGGCGCGGGTTTGGGTTGGGGTCGGGGAGGCGCGCGACGCTGCGCTGGCGCTGGGTCGGGGTCGACTGCGGTGTAGCGGTCGGGGGCCCGGTCGGGGGGGGGGGCGCGACGCTGCGCTGGCGCGTCGGGGTCGGGGTCGGGGTCGGGGTCGGGGTCGGGGTCGGGGTCGGGGTCGGGGTCAGACCCTTGCTGCGGGGGCGAGATCGGCAAGGAAGAACGGCAAGTCCGCCGGCTGGTACACCAGCCGATAGTGCCACTCGCCCCAGGCGCCGTCCGCGTTCACGGCGCGGACCCAGCGCTCCGCGGCCGCCCGCTTCACATCAGCCAGCGGGTCGTACCCCTTCGTCTCCACGATCACGTACCGCGCGCCCTCCCCCTCGAGGCGAACGAGAAAATCCGGCACGTACTCATGACGCATGCTGTCGTGCTCGTACGGAATGCCGAAGCCAAGCCCCGCGTTCTTCACCCACGCCGCCACGTACGGGCTCCCGTCGAGGTACTGCGCCGCCTGCTGTTCCCAGCGCTTGGTATCGGCCACCAGATAGTTCACGTGGCACTTCACCGTGTCCCGCACCTCCTTGCCGGTCCAGAAATCCACGATGGCCGTGGTACCGGGCTCCTGTCGCGCGAAGCGAGGCACCTCGGGCGTCTCGCCGGCCGTGTCATCGGGATGCAGGCTCTGGAGAATGCGCTCCACCAGCTGGCTGTAGTACGGCGCCACGAATGCGGCGCGCACGTCCTTGGGCTCGCCGATCACGCGCACCTTCGTCTCGGCATAGCGCTGCGCGATCCGCGCGATCTGCGGGAAGAGCACGTGCGCCGGCACCGTGGCGTGCCACTCCTCGATGTACCGCCGGGTGAGCGTGCCGGCCGCCACGAACACCCGCTGCTGCAACGTCTGCGTGGCGAGGTAGGGCGCGAGCGCCAGCTCCTGCGTGCGCCCCGGCGACAACGGCTTCACCTTGCCCGCCGTATCCGTCAGTACGCCGGCCATGTACACCTCCGGCGGGATGTTTGCCGGATCGATGATCAGTTCGGGCACCGCGTCCCAGTCCACCGTGATGCGGTTGCGTACGGCCTGCGTGTATCCCTCCACCAGCGGAAAGCGCATCTCGAACGCGCTGCGCTCCGGCAACGCGCGCACATGCCGGCGACGGCTCGGCGCTGGGGCCACCGCGCCGGTGGCCTTGAACGGAATGATCTCGAAGGGCACGCCGAGCACCTGGGCCTCCTCATCCCGGAGGCGGGGGCCGCGGTCCGTGTCGTCCACGTCGTAACTCGCGCGACGCAACGCGCGGCCCACCACCTGCTCACAGAGCAGCTGGCTCTGAAACGGGCGCAGCCCCACCACGTGCGTCACGGTATTCGCGTCCCATCCTTCCGTGAGCATGCCCACGCTCACGATGCAGCGCACGTCGCGTCCCGGCGGGTGCAACGGCTTCTCCAGCTTTTCTGCCAGCACCTCGAACTCCGGGGGATACACAGGGCGCCCCTGCGAATCGGTGGGCCACTCGCGCCGTCCCACCGTGTCGAGCGTGAATCGCATCCAGCGGGCCAGATCACCCTGCGCCCCTGAGGCCACACTTCCGCCATCCGTCTCGCTCACCACCTTCGAGTCGACCCGGATGGTGTTCACCATCCCGTGCTGGTTGCGCAGCGACGCCATGTCGAACGATGGCACCTCGGTGCTCGACCACCCGTCGGCAATCCACTCGTAGGTGGCCTTGGCCAGCTTCGTGTCGCGGCACACGATGATGAGGACCGGCGGGCGGGCCTCGTCCGTTGCCGCCCATTCGCCGCGAATGCGCTCCCAATCCTGCGCCAGCATGGCGAGCGGCTGGTGCGCCCACTTCAGCACCGCTTCCACCTTGGGGCTGCCGCGCCGACCGCCCCGTTCGGCCGGTGTGAGACAGGACATGATCCAGCGCCACAGGTTGTGGTACTTGGGGCGCTCGCTCCCCGTGTTGTCCCGCACCGCCAGCTGCGGCACCTTCACCAGCCCCGATTCGATGGCATCCGTGAGCCCGAAATCGCTCACCAGCCACGGGAACGGGCGCCCCGAGTCGCGCCCCATGCGCCCCAGGTAGTACGGCGTCGCCGACAGGTCCACACACAGGTTGATGCCGCGCAGGGCGTGCACGCGATCGAGCCCTTCGATCCACACCGTCGCCTCGCGCACGTACTCCTGCTCCTGCTCGTCATCGCCGAACAGCTCCAGGCGCTCCTCGTCGTCTTCCTCGTGCCGACGAATGCGGTAGGCGTGATGGGCTTCGTCGTTGAGCACCAGAATGTTCTGCTTCCCCTTCGCGCGGCCCAGCACGCGGGCCACGATGCTGGCGTCGCTCTCCACATAGCGGGTCCACCGCACCAGCGCGCTCACGCGTTCACCGGTCCCGCTGGTGCTGGGGGGCTCGATCTCCTCGATCTCGCCGCTCGCCGCCAATCGCGTGTAGTCGGCCAGGGTGAGATAGCGCTCGCCACGGGCCACCGTGCTCTTGTCGCCGATGTACACGCGCTCGGTGCGGGTCACCGCCTTCCCCACCTTCGACACGCGCGCGGATTCGCCGCCGACGCCCTGCGTTCGCGGCTCGAAGACGTGCCAGTTGGTGACCACCACCCGCCCCTGCGCGAGACGCGGCATGAGGTGCGCGGGGACCAGGTCGCGCGTGCGGTACAGGCTCGCATCGCCGCCGTCCACGTCGAGCTCGCGCAGACGATCCCGGATGGTCACGTTGGGGCACACGATGAGCACGACATCGGAGAAGCGCGCGTCGGCGCGGTTCACCACCTTGTTGAGGATGCTCCACGCCGCGAGCATGCCCATGACGGTCGTCTTGCCGCTCCCCGTGGCCATCTTGCACGCGTAACGCACGAAGGCCCGGGCACCGGCGGCCAGTTGCTCCTCGGTGGGTTCGTCCAGCGGGACCGTGATTCCCTGCCGCAGGTCGGCCCGCCCTTCCACCAGGAACAGCACCGTCTCCACCGCCTCGAGCTGCGCGAAGAAGAGCGGCTGCTTGCGCCCATCGCGGCGCCAGTGCGCCAGCAGATCGAGGGTGGTACCCGTGGCGTTGGGATACCCGGCCGCCCGCCACTCGGCCACGCGGGCGCGAATGCGGTTGACCAGCGTGAGCGCCCACGCGCGGTCGTACTCCGGCAACCGGGCCAGCGTGCCGTCCGACAGATCCCAGGTCAGTTCCCCATCCCGGGGCTGGAACACAAACGCCGGGCGGCGCGACGGCCGCTCCACCGGCGTGGCCCCTTCGGGCATGAACCAGTGACGGTCGGGCTCGGCGTACGGCGAGCAGAGGATGGGGGAGGGAACTTCGAAGGACATGGGATCAGCGATGGTCAACGATGGTTGACAATGTGCAACTTTCGGCTGACAATGATCGTATACCGTGTGTAGTCACTACACACACACATCGGCGCGGTCGGGAGCGGGTTTGCCACGGTGAGCCCCAGCGTCCTCCCCTCGGGGAGGACCCCCGATCGCGCCTTTGTCATGGCCATACTCGGTCGTCGACGACCAACGGCGCGCAGTGCGTGGTCCACAGTCTCAGCACCTCGCGGTCGGACGCCGTTTTCGGGTTCCCATTGATCTTGGCAACTCGGTTTCTCAAGAACGCCACGCAGTCGGCCATTTGCACCAGCCGACTATCGACCGAACGTACGTAGTGAAGTGACGGTAGCAGGTGCGTAATCTCGCGGGCTCGGTATCCGGTCGTGGTCCCGATGTGGGTCCACTGATTGAACTGATGGATCATTCGCCGCTCGACCTCCTGCTGTTCATCGGCAACGATCAGACCGAGTGCCGACACGGTTGGGGACGCGAGCCAGTCATTGATACGCTCCACCAGGTACTGGAACCCGCGATCGTACGGGTGGCCCGGCGCGAGTCCAGTTCTGGCCTGCCGGATCGCGAGCCCGCGCTTGTTGATTCCCCGAGAGAAGATCCGTGCGTGGTACGGTGCAAGCAGTGACAGCAACTCCTCGTAGCAGGCAATGCGCCCGGCCGGTGCCATTCCCTGCGCGCATCCACGACCGCTGAACAGTTCGGATCCCTTGACCTCGAAGTCCATGTGGCTGGTCGCACTGGTACCGAAATGGCGACAGCACGTGAGATAGATACCACGATCGACATCGCGCACGAGTGATTCGTCGATGCCGACAGCGACGAGCCAATGAATCGGCTCGACATCGTGATCGAGCTTCGCTCCCGTATTGCCCGAATCGTCGATGTGGAAGAGGATCACGCGAGCGCCTTCACCACCACCAGCTCGTTCCCGCGGTCGTCGATCACCTTCACCGCAATCTGGTTGTGCTCCCCGGCGAAGAATGGCGCGCTGGTGTCGCCGGCCAGATGCTCGAACACGCCAGGCTCGAACTGGGCCTTGAGCGCCTTCTGCATGGCCTCCCACGCCCCCGTGCGGGGAAAGAACACCTGCGTAGCCCGGAACACACGGCCGTTGTAGTCGCTGTCGAGCAGCCAGGCGGGCACATCACTGCCCTGCGTGTGTGACGTGGTCATGGTGGCCGGGTCGAACACATCGAGCCCCCCCAGCCGTACCTGCCAGCGTGGCGGGTCACCGGCCGCCGCCGGGGGCACCTTCGTAACGGTGACATCCGGCAGCCCGGCCACGCTGAACACCTGACTGGCGCGGGTGGTCTTGAGCAGGCTGCCCATGACCAGGTCGGGGGTGGCCTGCACGTAGGTGGCGGGCACGCCGAACTGCGCACTCTGCTCCACCAGCAGCCGCGCGTTCCCCTCAATGGCGAAGCCCACCACGAACAGCCGCGTGTAGTTCTTGCGGTCGGCTTCCTTGAGCGCCTGATGCACGAGCTGTTCGGAAACGGCGCCATGTTCGGGGCCGAACACGAACGCCACCGGCTCCGGCGTCTCGCCCGTCAGCACGGCCTCGGCGTTGAGTACCAGCGCCCGCGCGGGCGGGCGCACCTGCTCGAAGGCCACGCGCTCGTTGTTGGCGGTGGCTATGCTGGGGCTCCGGCGCAGCACCTCCAGCATGCGATCCACGAAGTTGCCGTGGGCCTCCATGGGCATCGCGCCGCTGTCGCTTTCGCCGTCGCCTTCCCAGTCCACCGGCGTGGGAATGGTGGCCTCCACCACGAAGGGGCCCGCCACGCGCGTGACCTTGCTCTCCTCCTCCGGGCGGTCCACCAGCACTTCCATGGTGGGCGGTTCGTTGTTGGCGATGCTCTTGAGCGTGATGTGCGGCACCAGCCCGCCGACATCCTCCCCGCGCTTGTTCTGCTTTCGCACATACGTGAACCCGCCCGCCGGACCGCGCGACGCGTCCTTGAGCGTGTACCACGGAAAGGTGGCCGTGAGCAGGCGCTGCCGCGCCAGCGCGAGCGGCACGCGCGACGTGTCCATGGTGATCCACCGGCGCCCCCACTGCTCGGCCACGTACGCGGTCGTGCCGGAGCCGCAGGTCGGGTCGAGGACCAGGTCGCCGGGATCGGTGGTCATCAGGAGGCAGCGTTGGATGACTTTTATGCTGGTCTGGACAACATAGAGTTTATCCGACGCGAATCCTGCGATTGACGTGTCAGTCCAAAGTTGAGTCAGGCTCGTGAGCGGAAAGTCGGATAAATAGCGAACGTATGAGAGCGTGTTTCCTACCGGGAAGAGGCGGTTCAACTCTACTAGCCTTGCCATCCCAGTTTCGGTAGTCGTCCAGCCGCGCTGACCGGACGGGAAGAAGTCCTGTCCTGAAACGGTTACCGCAAAGTGCATCGCAGATCCCGGACCCGACTGTCGTCCGAGCCTTTGGCTCGTTGGGTCAGCAGGCTTGAAGAGCCGAGCACCTGCATCGAGAGACTCGGGGTTCCTTCGCTCCGTCTCAGTGAGGCGGTGGCGCTCACCGCTCGAAAGCTCGACGTGGTTGTAGCCGGACACCTCGATTGCGTCGCGCACATCTCGCGGCACAAACAGTGGCCTGTACTTCACGGATCTCCGCTCACGGGCATACCACAGCACGTAGTCTGTGGATCCGGGCAAAAGATCGCCTGTCGATCCAGCAGACTTTGCGAATGCGATCACCGCACAGCAGTTCTCCGCCCCAAACACCTCATCCATCACCTCACGCACGTGGTGCAGATTCTCGTCCGAGATCTGCACGAACACACTCCCGCTCGGCGTGAGCAGCTCCTTCGCCAGCAGCAGCCGATCGCGCAGGTACGTGAGATACGAGTGCAGCCCCAGCTCCCACGTATCGCGGTACGCCTGCACCATCTCCGGCTCGCGGGTGAGGTCGGCGTCGTCGTTGTGCTTCACGTCGCGCTTGCGCACGAACGGCTGGAAGTTGCTACCGAACTTCACGCCGTACGGCGGGTCGATGTAGATCATCTGCACCTGCCCACCCATGCCTTCGTACTGCAGCAGGCTGTTCATGCACACCAGTGAATCGCCCAGCATCATGCGGTTCACCCAGCGGTCGCGATGCTCGTAGGCCTTGAGCACCTGGTCCACCACCGGGCGGCGCGGGTCGGCGAACAGGTCGAACAGGTCGTGCTGCTGGTCTTTTCTGTGCGCGCCGAGCGTTTCAAGAATTGCCTGCGTGCTGAGCCGCTCGTGCACGAACAGCGGCAGCGTGGGCACGTCGAACGACAGCCGCTCCGCCTTGCCGGTCCAGTTGAGGAAGGGCTGCTGCAGTGTTGCCAGCTCCGCCGCCGCGGCACGCCCGGCGGCACGCGCGGCCTTCGCCGCATCGCCGTCACCCTCGGCGGCCAACCCCGTCTGCACCACCGCGAGCAGTTCG
The DNA here is from genome assembly GCF_027531815.1 of Gemmatimonas sp. Taxonomy (NCBI): domain Bacteria; kingdom Pseudomonadati; phylum Gemmatimonadota; class Gemmatimonadia; order Gemmatimonadales; family Gemmatimonadaceae; genus Gemmatimonas; species Gemmatimonas sp. The sequence goes on from NZ_JAPZSK010000001.1 coordinate 170,727, forward strand.
CTCACGCGATCGCGCAGCGCCGCGTGGCCGCCGTCCCACACCAGCTCGGGCGCCAGCGACGAGTCGTAGCGGTAGGTGGCCGGCGCCTTCTTCTTGCGGAACTGCGCCTGCGTGCCCGCCTCAGGGCGCATGGCCGCGTCGGCGGCCACATGCTCGTACGACCGCGCGGGGGTGGGCGACGCGGTGGCCGCTGGGGCCTTCCCGGTGGTCGGCGGGGCAGCTGCCGCAGCCTTCTTTGCGGAAGCCCTGGTGGGCGGAGTCTTCTTCGCCGGCATTGTGCAGAATGGAGGAGAAAGAGCGATTTCGTGTATGCTCGCCGGTGCGCCTGTAGCACACAAGGCACCACGTGACGCCAGCAGGTCGCCCTTGGCCACACTGGCGGCCGGCGCACACACACGCGCACACAACGATGGGCGCCTCGGCAACGGGATGCCGATCACCACCGCGGAGCCGGCGCCCCCCCGACCCCGACCAAGCCAGCGCAGCGTCGCGCCCCCCGACCACAACCGGTCCCCCGACCGCCGTATCGCAGTCGACCCCGACCCAGCGCCAGCGCAGCGTCGCGCGCCTCCCCGACCCCAACCCAAACCCGCGCCGCCGTACCCCCGCGCCCCGACCTCGACCGGCTGCCCCCGCCCTACCCCGGGCCCGGCCACGACCCCGACTGCCCGAAAGACCCCGACCGTGGTGGCTGTGCCCCGACTGCCGTGGCAGTACCCCGACCGTGGTGGCTGTGCCCCGACCCCAACCACCCCCGACCGCGGGTCAGGCGTTCACGCGATCGTTGCGCAGCAGTCGCGAGACGCCGCCGGCGAGGCCACCTGCCTGCACCGCCGGCAGCAGCAGCGTGACCGCCAGGATGGCCCACGCCGGCAGCGTGAAGTTACCGCCGATCATGCCGGCGAAGCGCAGCACGTTGCCGCCCTGCAGCGCCGTCCACAGCAGCAGGAGCGCCGCCGCTACGGCCGCTGCCGCAAACCCCACGCGAAACGCCCCGCGATCGCGAAGGAGCACGCCGGTGACGATCCCCGCCACGGCCGCCCCCCACACCCCACCGAACGCCTGCGCCACGAGTTGCAGCGCCAGCGCGACCAGCATGCCCGTCGTCATGTTCATCGTCATGCGGTCACTCAGCGGGTGAGGGTGAGCGTCGCGCGCACATCCGACGCGGCGAGGTCGGCGGCCGTGCGCGGCGTGCGCACACTGTCGAGCGCGCCGTTGCTCCACATGGCGAACCGGTCGAGGTAGCGCGGACTCGCCGGGTTGCCGCTCTGGCCGCCGGGGTACACGCCGTGGATGCGTGGCGTCCCGTCGAGCTCCACTACCATGCGCCAGCTGGCACCGAAGTTGGCGTACGCCGACCCCACCGAGGGATTGAGCGTACCACGCCCCCCATCGATGGGCGTGGGCGGGGCGGAGAACCCATCGAGTCGCAGCAGATGCCGCGGCCGTGCGGGGGCCACCCTTCCCCACGTCCACGGCGACTTCGCCGGATCGCCGAAGTCGGCCCGCAGCGTGTCATACGCAGCGGTCAAGGCGCGCGCGAGCAGTGCATCGCGATCCTCCCGCACGTTGGCCGTACGGCGATCATCCCACCACGGACTCGTGGAGTCACGCACGAGCTGCAGCAGTCGCGACTCCGACGGCCGTACCGCAGGTGCCGACTTCCCCGGCGGAGCGAACTCATCCCAGAGCAGCGCCGATACCCGGGCCAGCGTCGTCTCGAACAGGCGCGCTCCGGTGTTGTCGCGCGTATAGCGCCGGTCCCACGTGCGCAGCACCGCCTCGGCGGCGGCCAGGCTGGTCGACGTGTCTCCCTGCTTCACCCGCGCCTGTGCCGCGGCCACCAGCACCGGCGCGAGACGATCGGCACGCACACTCCCCGGATCGGTGTGGAACGCCCGCATCTTGTCGGGGGTCATGGCGCTGTCCGCGCGCAGCAGCCGATTGATCTGCAGGGCGCGCCAGATTTCGTAGTGCGCGTCGGTGCCCAGATACAGCGAGTCGAGCGCGGGATCGACCGGTTCCTGATTGGCCGACGCCAGATAACCCTGCGCGGGATTGATGCTTTGCGGATACTGCGCCACGGTACGGAAGCCCATCCAGTCATTGGCGCGCGTGCGGCCATCGAGAATTTCGGTTCCGCGCCCCCGGTTGGCGCGAATGGGATGCCGTCCTGTGGAGCGAATGGCAATCGTGCCCGCGGTATCGGCCACGATCATGTTCTGTGCGGGCGCCTGGTAGTACGCCGCGAGCGAATCGAGAAACGCCGTGGCACTCGTGGCCCGCAGCCCGCTGTAGAAACCGAGCAACTCATTGCCGGCTTCGAGCACCGTCCAGCGCATGGATAGCCACTCCGTTCCCTGCCGGCGCATGGGACCACGATGCGTGTAGTACACCGTGTCCGTATCGATCACCGCGCCCTGCTTGTTGCGATAGACCTCCACCCGGCTCTCGAGCGGAACGGGCTGTCCATCGAGTTCGTACGACGTTGGCGCGGCCGCGTTGTTCACCGTCTCCCGCCAGAAGTCCATCACGTCGGCGCCGGTATTGGTGAAGCTCCACGCAAAAGCCCGCGTGTAGCCAATCGTCACCCCCGGCAGCCCGGGAATGGTGACCCCGCCCACATCCATCTGGCCGGGCACCACGAGGTGCACCTCGAACCAGATGCTGGGCAGAGTGAGTTCGAGATGCGGGTCACCCGCGAGCAGCGCCTTGCCACTGGTGCTGCGCTGCGGGCTCACGGCCCAGTTGTTCGAAGCAAAGGCGCGCTCCTGCTGCACCGCAAACCGCGCCTCGGCGGGCAAGGCCAGATCACGCTGCCAGCGCAACGCCCCGGCACCCGTGCCCAGGGCGGCCAGCCTGCGCAGCGCGGCCGTATCCGGCGAACCCGGTGACGGCAGCGCGGCGAATGCCTCGCGCGGCGCCGTACGAGGCGCGGGCTGAATGGGCTCCTGCACGGGCGAGGAGGTGTCCCAGAACGCCCGCGCCGCGCTGTCGCCCACCAGCGCGCGGGCCTCGAGCAGGTCGAGCTCAATAGGCGAATGGGCCAACGTGTACCCCATGCGATTGAGCAGGTGCATGGAATGCACCGGCAGCCATGGGCGCGGCGCTCGCTGCAGGAGCTTGTACTCCACGGGCAGCTGCGCCGTGGAGAGCGACGTGCGATACGCGTTGATCCCCTCCGCATACGCGGACAGGATGCGGTACAGCGTGCCGGTGGTGTCCATGCGCTGCATGCGTTGCTCGGCTGCGCGCGGCATGCCCAACTGGCGCGTTTCCTGATCGGCGGGGAGCGCGACATCGCCCACGAGTTCCGTGAGCGTCCCCTCGCCGGCCCGCGACTGGAGCTCCAGCTGGAACAGCCGGTCTCGCGCCACGACGTACCCCAGCGCCCGCACGGCATCGAGCTCCGTCTTGGCGAAGATGTGCGGCACGCTGCGCGCGTCGTAGCGGATATCCACCGCGTCGGTCAGCCCGGGGATCTTCGCCGACGCGGAGGCAGGGAGGTCGTTGGTGGTGTTGGCCCACAAACCAACCGCGGGGGAAAGCAGCGCCCCCAGGGGCGGTACCTCGCCAATACCGCGGGCACCCGCCCAGGTAGCGCCGGCGCCGACGGCCAGACAGAGGAGTGCAACAGGAAGGTTCCGTGCCATGTGGTGAAGCGGGAAGGAGGGAGGAAGGACTCCGAAGGATCCCCCCGGGCCACCCGGTGTGCAAGTTCCCAAGGCGGTGGCGTCCTACAGGGTGACTGAGTCGTGGCACCCGGGTCGAGCATGTCACCCACCATTCCCAACCATGGACAACCTCGAACGACTGTTCCGCGAGTATCACGATCCGCTGGTGCGCTACCTGGCGCGCCGTGTGGGCGATCGTGATCTGGCCGAGGAACTGGCGCAGGAGACCTTTGTGCGGGCCATGCGCCATGGCCCCGTGGCGCGGGAGCGCGCCTGGCTCTTTGCCGTGGCCACGAACCTCGTGCGCGACGAAGTGCGTCGCGATGCCCGGGAGCGCCGGCGCCTGTCACTGCTCAAAGGCGAGGCCGACGTGGCCGGCCCGCAGGAGCCCGACGTCTACACGGCCGAACGGGCGGCCGATGCCGTGCGCGAACAGGCGCTGGCGCGGCGCGCGGTAGACGCGCTGGCCGAACGGGACCGCATGGCGCTGCTGATGCGGGAAGAAGGGTTGGACTATCACGAAATCGCCGCGGTGCTGGGACTGAGCGTGGGGAGCGTGGGCACGACGCTCTCCCGGGCCCGCCGCCGCCTGGTCGAAGTCTACGAGACGCTGCAGCGCGACCGTTCTGGTACGCGCGCGGCGATGGAGGGGTCCGATGTCGCGTGACGAATTCATGGTGTCCGACGAACGCCTGCTGCCCGTGTTCGACGACGCAGGGCACGTGGACGAAGGGACGGTGCACGCCTGGCTAGACGAGGCGTTCGACGACGCGGCGGCCGCGCTGGTGGCCGCGCACGTGGCGCAGTGTGCTCACTGCGCCGACCAGGTCGCGGAAGCGCGTGGATTCAGCGCCGCGAGTTCACGCGTGCTGGCGGCACTCGATGCGCCAGCCGCAACGCCCGCGATGGTGACGGCGCATGCAGCCGCCGCGCGACGTACCGCACCCTCGCTGCGCCCGCAGTGGTGGTGGAAGGCAGCAGCAGGCCTGTTCGTGGTGCTCGGCGGGACGGTGCTGCTGCGTCGGTCGGAAGGGAACCGCCGTCCTCCGGAAGCGCGGACGGCGGTGGCGCGGACGGCGGAAGCGCGGACGGCGGAGGCTGTGCCGGCGGCATCGGATGCCGCGGCGAGTAAACCCGGTGCCGCGCGCGGCACTTCCGCGCCCAGTACTTCCGCACCCCGGGCCTCCGTCGTCAACGTGCCCGCGGCTCCCGCTGCCGAAGCACGCGTTGCCGCCGTTCGTGCGTCCGCTCCCCCTGCCACCGAGGGTGCACCGCCGGCGCTGCCCGCCCGTCTCGCCTCCGCCGATGCCTCGCCAGTTGCCAACATCACGGTGACCGTGGCCGGCATGGTCAGCGATGCCGCATCGGCGCAGCCGATTGCCAACGCCCAGGTGTGGGTGCGCCTACCGAATGGCGACACCCGCCAGACGCAGACGAATGCGGTGGGTGGCTACGCACTGCCGACGTTCGAGGTCGCACGGGGGGCGCGCATCGAGTATGGCGTGCGAGCCTTCGGTTTCAGGGCGGTCTCGGGGCAGTTCGCGGCGGATTCCGCGCAGAACACCTTGCACGTGAAGCTCACGTACGCCGCGGTGGCGTTGAACAGGATCGTCACCGGTGTCCCCGCGCCGATGCCGCAGCCCCGCGCGATGGCGACAGCATCTGCCGCGGTGCTCGACGGGCCGGCAAGCAAACGGCTGCCGGCCGCGGCGCCGGCGCCGTCCCCATCCATGGCCGTGCACGAACGTGCCGCACGGCGCGTGGGCGACCTGAGTGCCGGCCCCATCGGCACCGGCCGCACGGAACGGGACGCGTTCAACCGCGAGCAGTACGACCGCATCGAGGACAATCCGTTCCTCGGCGTGCGCACCAACCCGCTGTCCACCTTTTCCATCGATGTGGACCGGGCGAGCTACGGCAACGTGCGCCGCTTCCTCACCAGCGGCCAGCGCCCACCCAAGGACGCGGTGCGTATCGAGGAGCTCATCAACTACTTCCCGTACGAACTGCCCGAGCCGCGCGGCTCCGATCCGGTCGCCATCACCAGTGAGGTCATGACGGCCCCCTGGCAGCCGCAGCACCGGCTGGTTCGCATTGGCCTTCAGGCACGGCGCATCGAAACGGCCAGTCTGCCCCCCAATAATCTCGTCTTCCTCGTCGACGTCTCCGGCTCGATGAACGAGTGGAACAAGCTGCCCCTCGTGAAGCAGTCGCTGCGCCTGCTCGTGAACGCGCTGCGACCACAGGATCGCGTGGCCATCGTGGCCTATGCCGGTGCCGCCGGCCTGGTGCTGCCCAGCACGAGTGGCGACGAGAAGGCGCGCATTGCCGACGCCATCGATCGGCTCGAGGCGGGTGGATCCACCGCCGGCGGGGCGGGCATCGAACTGGCGTACCGCACAGCGCGCGAGCATTTCCTGGAGCGCGGCAACAACCGGGTGATTCTGGCCACCGACGGCGACTTCAACGTGGGGGTGAGCAGCGACGCCGAACTCGAACGACTCGTGGAGCAGCGGCGCCGCGACGGCACCTACCTCACGGTACTCGGCTTCGGCACCGGCAACTACCAGGCAGCGAAGATGGAAAAGCTGGCCAAGGTGGGGAACGGCAATGCCGGCTACGTGGACTCGCCGGCCGAAGCCCGCAAGCTGCTCGTGGAAGAGATGGGCGCCACGCTGCTCACGGTGGCCAACGACGTGAAGCTGCAAGTGGAGTTCAATCCCTCACGGGTACAGGCGTACCGGCTCATCGGGTACGAGAACCGCCTGCTGTCCACCGAAGACTTCAACGACGATGCCAAGGACGCCGGCGACATTGGCACCGGCCATCAGGTCACCGCGCTGTACGAGGTCGTGCCCGTGGGTGTCGACGGCACCGTGCCAGTGCGGGGCATGGACTCGCTGCGCTACGTGGCGCCCGACGCCACCGTGCGGAGCACCACCCGCGGCCCGAGCGACGAACTGCTCTTCGTGAAGCTGCGCTACAAGCGTCCCGGCAATTCGGCCAGCCAGCTGCTGTCGCACGCTGTACCGTCGCGAATCTCGGCGCGCCCGAGCACCGATGCCCGGTTCATTGCCGCGGTGGCGAGCTTCGGCATGCTGCTGCGCGACAGCGAGTACAAGGGAAACAGCAGCGCCGCGCAGGTCCTGGAGCAGGCCCGCGCGGCGCTGGGAGAAGATCGGGGCGGCTATCGCGCCGAGTTCGTGGGGCTGGTCGAGCGCTGGCGCGCGCTCGGTGTTACGGCTGGCGAACGGCGGTGAAGGGCATGACACCCATGCCCGAGACATCGAGGGCGCCGTTCATGTTGTCCTTGTCCTTGATGGCGCCGACCCCGTTGATGACCAGCTGCTGGCCACCCATGTCCAACTGGAAGGCGAAGCGCAGCGTGTCGCCCTTCACCACGCCCGCCATGGGCGCCGTGCCGAGTTCCGACTCGAGCGTCCCCGTAACGGAGTCGCCCTTCTGGGTGATCGTCATGACCGAGGGCTGCTCACCACCGGGCGTGGCGACAGACACATTCCACTTGCCGGTAAGGTCAGCGATGATGCGCGGGGCGGCCGCAGCAACGCTGGCCACGGCGGCAACGAGCGAAAGCGAGGCGAGAAGGCGACGGGGCAAGGACATGGCGGGACTCTGGGAAATGGGTCGGTCATGAGGGAAGCGCCGGGTGCGGCGGAGCATCGTACCCGGTGTCGCTGTAAAGGATACACACCCAACGGAAGCGCGTCACGGTGCGTTTCGCCAGCATGCCAACTCCTGCCTTCTGGCGCCAGTGGCACCGGTGGATCGGTGCCCCGGCCGCCCTCTTCCTTGCGTTCGCCTCGCTCACGGGCGTCATCGTGGCCGGCGTGGAATTCTTCGGCGAAGACGAAGCGGTGCGCGAAGCCAATCGCCGACTGGCCGGTGCCGGTCGGGCCGATCGCACGGGGCTTCGGCGCTGGTTCTTCTGAGCCAATCATCCGCCGGGTGACGGATCGCCCTTGGCGGCTGCGGGCACCATGCGCCGCCCGTCAGGGGCGGCCTGCGGCGGCCTGTGGCGGCCACCGGTGCCGGAGGGGGAGGCTGGTCAGCGTGCCGAGCACGAGGGCGAGCGCATATCCGTAGGGCGCGAAGGCGGCCGTGGCGCCGCAGATCAACGCCAGCGCGAAGGCCGACGGCCACCGCCACAGGTCGCGCACCAGCAGGAGGACCGCCACGGCCTCCACGAGCAGCAGCGCTCCAAGAATGGGCCCGGGGACCAGCCGCTGGAAGGCCGCCGGGTCACCCACGAGAAACAGGCCGGCCAGCACCAGGGTGATGCCATAGATCACGGCACTGCCGCCGGTGCGGGCTCCAAACACATAGTGGCCCACGATCCCGCCGGAGCCGTGACAGACGGGCAAGCCACCCACCGGTGCCGCCAGCAGGTTCATGAGCCCGTAGGTGGTGCCGATGCGGCGCACCGAGAGTGGTTCGCGGTCGGGGAAGAAGTCGGTCACCACCTGCCGGGTGGCGAGCACCGAGTTGCCCAGCGAGAGGGCAATCTGCGGGAGCGCCAGCAGGAGGGCGGCGCGCCCGAACTCCTCCGTCGTGGGCCAGCGTGTCGGGAGGCTGGGGAGGCGAAAGCCCCACGGACCCGGGAGGTCGGCCGGCCAGGTAACGGCGGCAACCGCCAGACCGAGCGCGAGGACGAGCAGCCCCGGCGGTACCAGGCGGTTGTGCCGGAACCCCACGACGATGGCGACCGCCGCGGCGGCCAGCGCCCACCCCAGCCATCCGCCGGACGGCAGGAACCGGGTGACGGCGAGCATGAGCAGCTGCAGGCCGAGTCCCACCTGAATGCCGCGCACGACGGCCTTGGGGACGGTACGGGCCATCCATTCGAGGGCGCCGGAGTTGGCGAGTACCAGCATGGTGACGCCGACGATGAGCCCACCGGCGGCGAGCAGCGGCGGCGCGATCTTCCCGGCAATGGCGATGGCGGCCATCGCCTTGAGGGGCTGCACCGGCATGGGGAGCCGGTAGGCGAGCCCGGAGAGAACTTGCAGCACACCGAAGGTGACGAACACGGCGGGGGCGTCCATTCCGGTGGCCAACACCACCCCCACAAGCAGCGGGAGGTCGGTGCCGAGGTCACCAAAGGCGCCGGCGAGTTCGTGGCGGGAAAATGAAAGCGCAGGTTGCTCGACCGCTCGAACGGCAGGCGCGGCGCTCACGGCGCACATCGAGCGGATACACCCACGACCGGCAGCGACCAGGGCATTTCAGAGAGTGCAAGCGGGCGTACGACAGACGAACGAGCAGGGGGACCAGCGACACGTGCTCGGCATGCGCGGAACCTGAAGCAGCGGCTGCAGCGCGGCAAGCAGGTACGTGGTGTTGCGCGACCGCTGCGCCGGCCACGTCTGCAGTGGTATGGTCAACAGCACGCACCACCAGGCGGCGCTCAGCACCCGGCGCAGGCACTCCCGGGTGGGTCGCGGAATCGCACCCATGGTGGCTGCAACGAGGGGCAAGGCCAGGAGCCACCAGAGCAACAGCCCGGGCGCCGCCAGGGTGAAGAGCAGCAGCCCCGCCAGCCACGCCATGGTAAGCCAGCGCAGCCTGCCCGCGTGTTGCCCCATACTGGCCGGGAGCAGCGGCAGCACCAGCAGCAGGAGGGTCACGAGCAGCATGCCCGCTGGGGCGTGCGCCAGCCACACGAAACCGGGCTCATGCTCCCGTATGGCTGCCCCTCCACCAGCGAGCGCCGTGCGCGCGACGTTGAGCGAGCCGATGTTCGGCAGATCGCGCAGGTGTGGCGTGGCACACCAGCCAAGCAGCGTAGCGACGACGAAGCGCCACAGGGCGTGGGGCGACGCCTGCCGGCGATCGGCCAGCAGGAAGGCGACCGGCAGCATGCCCAGCGGGAACAGGCGATGGCTGTTCACGGCCAGGGTGGCGGCCAAGGCGGCCATCAGCGTACCCGCCCCCCATGTGCCGTCGCGCAGGCGCAGGGCGGCACTCCAGGCCATGGGCAGGGCTATGGCCAGCGCCAGTTCCGGGATCGTGGCTGGCTGTACGATCCCCCAAAGCAGCACGTGCAACGCGAGGACGAGACGCGTACCCCACAGCGTCCAGCGGTCCCGGCGCGCCAGATCCCACACGGCCAGCAGGGATGCGCCCATGAGTCCCGCGTGCAGCAGGGCGAGTCCGATGCTCCCTGCTTGTCGCCAGACCACGGCGCGGAGGATTTCCGGTAGCCATGAGGGGGCAAACCACGAGCCGCCCACGCGCTGATGCAGCGGCAGCGCGGCGTCGGTGAGCAGCGAGAGAAATGCCGCGCCCACGCCCGCCGCAATCACCAGCCACATCCCGGAGGACGCGCTGTTAGCTTCCAGCCTATTCGCGGCGGGATCCTCACCGCCTGCTGACCGCTCTTCCTCCACGACCTGCCCTGGTGTCTGCATCATCGGTTGCCATTCGCGTCGAACAGGTGCGCAAGGCGTATGCAAACCACGTTGCCGTGCGCGATGTGTCGCTGCTCGTCCCCACCGGCACGATCTTCGGATTGCTCGGCCCCAACGGCGCCGGCAAGACGACGACCATTCGCATGATCCTCAACCTCATGATCCCCGACGCGGGACGCATCGAGGTGCTGGGGCGCCCCAATACCGACCCGGGGATCACCGACCGTCTGGGCTATCTCCCCGAAGAGCGCGGCCTGTATCGCAAGATGCAGGTGCGGCGCGTCCTTCGCTTTCTCGGCCGGCTCAAGGGGCTCGAAACGCGAGAGGCCGACCGGCGTATTGACCGGTGGCTGGAGCGCCTCGGGCTGCGCACCGCGCAGCAGGACTGGAGCACGGCCAAGGTGGAAGATCTGTCTCGCGGCATGCAGCAGAAGGTGCAGTTTGCCGGCACCATGCTGCACGATCCGGAGCTGGTCATCCTCGACGAGCCGTTCAGCGGACTCGATCCGGTGAACGCGCAGGCGCTCAAGGATACCGTACTCGATCTGCGGCGCGAAGGGCGCACGGTCATTTTCAGCACCCATGTCATGGATGCCGCTGAGCGCATGTGCGATGCCGTGGCCATCATCGCCCGAGGGGAAGTGGTGGCCAACGGGTCGCTCAAGGCGCTGAAGGCGGAGTTCGGCGGGCCAGGGCGGGTGTTCATTCAATTCGCCGACGACGGGCGCGATCGCGCGCGCGCCGTGCTGGCCGACCCGTCGCTGGTAGCCCATCTCGATGATCATGGCCAGCAGGTGGAAGTGGATCTCGTGCCCGGCGTGCACTCCCAGCAACTGCTCAAGGCGCTGCTGGCCCACGAGGTGGAGTTGGTGCGCTTCGACCGCACGGAAGCCTCACTGCACCGCATCTTCCTCGAGCGGGTGGGCGCCACGGGCGTGGAACCGGGAGTGAGCGGACATGGGTAAGCTGCTGGCGGTCATTGAACGGGAATTCGGCGAGCGCGTCCGCTCCAAGTGGTTTCTGGTCAGCACCCTCTTTGCCCCGCTGCTCTTTGCGGCGCTGTTCATCGGCCCGCCGTACCTGGCATACAAGTCGTCGCGCTCGGTGGACTTCTCGTCCATGGTGATTGTCGACGTCTCCGGCACGACGATGGGGGACGGCATTGCCACGGAACTCGCGGGCGGCCTCATGGCGACCGGGCAGCGGGCCACCGTCATTGCCGCAACGGCCACCGACTCCGGGAAGGTGCTGGACTCGTTGCGCACGCGCCTGGGGAGCAACGCGCTGCCGGCGGTGGCGGTGATCGACGCCAACACCCTGGCCGTAGGCAGCATGCGGCTGCTCCTGGCCGGCGGGGCGCCGATCGTCACCTCCGAGCGCGTGCAGGCGGCTGCCGAGCGTGAGCTCCTGCGGCGGCGCGTGGCCGATGCGGGCATCGACCTCGAGCAGGCGCAGCGCATTGCGAAGCTGCGCATAACGGCCACCGTGGAACGCGTCATGAGGGATGGCCGCAGCGGGTCGGCGCAGGTGAATCTGCTGTTTGGCGCTGGCGTGGCGCTGCTGCTGTACCTGATCATCGTGCTGTATGGCCAGATCGTGCTGCGGGGCGTGACCGAGGAGAAGCAGTCGCGCGTCTCGGAGCTGGTGCTGGCGAGCGTGTCGCCGCGCGTGTTGCTCACGGGCAAGGTGCTCGGTATTGGCGGCGTGGCGCTCGTGCAGCTGGGCTTCTGGACCGCCAGCGCGGTGACGCTGCTGGCCAATCGCGGGCGCCTGCTGGGCGCGCTCGGGGTCACGAGCACGAGCATAACGCTCCCCGCGGTCACCCTGTTCGAACTGGCCCCACTGCTCGCCTATTTCGTGTTTGGGTACATCCTGTACGCGGCGCTCTTCGCCGCGGTGGGTTCCATCGTGAGCTCCGAGCAGGAGGCGCAGCAGGCGCAGACCCCGGTGGTTTTGCTGTTGGTGGGGAGTATGGCGTTGCTGCAGCCCGCGCTGAGCGACCCCGATGGCCCCATTGCCCGCACGATGAGCATCGTGCCATTCTCGTCGCCCATCCTCATGCCCCTGCGGCTTGGGCTGGCGTCGGTGCCGGCGAGCGAATTGCTGCTCTCCATCGTGCTCCTCGTGATCTCGGCCCTCGCCGCCATGGTGGCGGCGGCGCGGCTCTATCGCACGGCGCTGCTCATGTATGGCAAGCGGCCGTCCCTTGCCGAGATCGTTCGCTGGATCCGGGTGAACGGGTAAGCCACCCGGCATTCCCCGGGCCGCGCAGGGAACGCGATTCAGCGCCCGCGGCCTGGGGTCACAAGGACGCGCAGTGCTGGTCGAAGGCCTGCGTGAGGTCGGCCGCGATCTCCTGCGCGCTGCGCCCCTCGATCTGATGGCGCTCGAGCATGAAGACCACGTCACCGTCCTTGAGCAGGGCGATGCTGGGAGACGACGGCCGGTACCCCACGAAGTAGCTGCGCGCACGCTCGGTGGCCTCCGTATCCTGCCCGGCGAACACCGTGGTGGCCACCTCCGGCTTCACGCGGTGCTGGAGCGCCATGGCCACCGCCGGACGGGCATTGCGGGCCGCGCACCCGCACACGGAGTTCACGACTACGAGCGCTGTGCCCGTATGCTCGGCGAATTTCGCGTCGACCTCGGCCACGGTCTTGAGCTCTTCGACGCCGAGCCGCGTGAGCTCCTGGCGCATGGGAATGAGCAGCTGTTCGGGGTACATCATCGGTGCAAACTCCGTGTGGGTGCAAATGGGCGGCGAGAAACCAAAACGCGGGGGAGCAGGAGGAAGGGATCAGAAGGACGATGCATAAGCACTCCGCCGTGTGGACTTCCTGCCTCCTGCTTCCTGCTCTGACTCAATACTCCGGGATATCCTCTCGCGGTTCCCGCACCAGCGCCAGAATGGCGGCCTGCGGGACCACGAGATACTGTGCGTCTTCGAAGGTGATCTCCACGGCGGCCTTGCGGAAAAAGAGCGCGTAGTCGCCCACCTGGGCCTGCATGGGCACGTAGCGCGCCTCGCGCCCCGCCTGTCCGCCAATGCGCCAGGGCTCATCGCCCTGGTCGGCGAGATCTGGCAGGGCGAGTCCTGGCCCGGTGGCCACGATCTCCCCACCCTGCACCGCCTGGTTGTCCACGGCCGTAGGGGGCAGGTACAGCCCCACCTTGGAGCGCTGCTCCCCATCCTCGAGCTTTACGAGGACACGATCCCCGACGACGATCAATCGCTTCCTGGTCATTCCAGCAATTTAGCGGCCGGCGGAAGTGCCTCCGCCATCCGCCGGCCCCACAGCCGAGGGGCGCCCCGTCCGCGCCTGTTGCGCCACGTGCGCCTCCGCGAAGCGGCCCAACTCCAGCACGAGGTCGTGCAGCTCTCGCTGCTTGCTCGCGGAAGACAGGGTGAATGCATACCGTGCCCCGCCGAGGGCACTGCCAAGGATACCCAACAGCGCCCCCAGTCCCACGAGCGCGCCGGCGGACTTGGACAGGACTGCCATGGTCACGCTCCCCAAGGCCACGCCGAGTCCGGCGCCGAGCCCTCCATACAGGCCCCCGGCAACGCCGCTGATGTCCTCATAGGCACGAATGGTGGTTCTGCCGTTTCGCACGGCCACGGTGATCTGCAGCAGGCGCATCATGCCGTTCTGCCCCGGACGGGCCGCACTGGTGGACATCGTGAGCGTGCGCCCCACCGCGCTGATGGTGATGAGGTCACCCAGGGCGCGGCGGGCAATGTCGGCAAGATCCTCGAAGGCCTCGAGTGAAAGCTCGCCGTGCACCACGCTCTCGAACTCGAGTTTGGTATACGCGCCGAGGATCGGATTGGGCGCCTTCTGCATCCGGGTGCCCTTCGCGACCGTGACCACGCGACTCGCGGCGTGGCGCTCCGCCAACGCGCGCTCGACATACTTCGTCGGGATTCCCGCTTCCACCGCCGCCTCTTTCACGGCCTCCACATCGTAGCCGCGCGTGAGCGGCTCGCCGGAGGCAGGCGCTGGGAATGACGGCGGCGGCACATGGTACCCGGTGTTGGCCTGCAACGCCGCAGCGCGCGCCCACACGGCATTGGCCTCCGTCGACGACAGCGGCGCCTCGCCGTGCGCAAGAACCTGCGCGGGCGGCGTACTCGCGGGTGCCACGCGCAAGGCATCAAGACGCTCGAGCAGCAGACGCGCCGACGCAATGCGGTCCCCGACCTGCTTCTCGAGCAGCGCCTGCACCAGTGCATCCACGTCATCGGCGACATCGGCACGCAGAGACTGCACACGCGGCGGCGCACTGTTCACATGTGCCACCAGTACCGCCGACGGCGTCGTACGCTCGAAGGGAAACCGCCGCGTGAGCAAGTGAAAGAGCAACACGCCAAGCGCATACAAATCACTTCGGCCATCGAGCGTGTCGCCAACCACCTGCTCGGGGCTCATGTAGTGGACGCTACCCAGCACCGTGCCGGTGGCAGTCAGCGGCTGCGCCTCGCTCACGCGCGCAATGCCGAAGTCGGTCACCACGGCACGACCCGCCTCGTCGAGCAGCACGTTCTCCGCCTTGATGTCGCGATGCACGACCCCCAGCGCATGCGCGGCCTCGAGGGCCAGCGCCAGCTGTCGCATGACGGCGAGCGCGCTCGGCACGTCGAGGGGGCCCGTGCGCGCGAGCCGTTCGGCGAGCGATTCGCCCTTCACGTACCCCATGGTGAAGTAGACCACCGCGTTGCGCTCGGCGGCCGAGTAGATGGGGACGATGTTGGGATGCGACAGCGCGGCGGCCGTACGCGCTTCCCGCAGGAATCGCTCGCGCACTGCCGGGTCGGCCGCGAGGTGTGGCGGGAGTGTCTTGATGGCTACGTGCCGCTGCAGCTGGGTATCCTCGGCCAGATACACCACGCCCATTCCCCCGCGCCCGATTTCACGCTGAAGGAGAAACTCCTCCCCCACGGCTCGGGCCAGGGATGGTGCCGGTTCAGGCCAGGCGAAGGCGTCGGAGTTCATGGGCGATAGTCGGGGCCGGCACCAGCAACGAGGCGCGGCGTCACTGCAGTGCGCGCACGACCCGATCGGCCGCCGCCACGCCATGCCACTGCGCTTCCTCGAAGAGACTCAAGTTACTGAGGTCCGCGTGTGCCATGAACAACCGCGGCCCGGGCTCCCACTCCCGCAGCGCCTTGACGCGCGCCAGTGCACCGGGGACGGGGCGCGCCATCGCGTGCCCCCAGCGCCTGATGTCGATGCGCACCAGCCGTTGCGCGATGTCAGGGTGGGCACGCTGGAGGTCGGCAATGATGTGATCGCGCCACGCGCTCCATGGCGTGTCGCGCAGCTGCTGGCGTGCCGCGAGTGCCGGTCGGTCAGTGAGCGCGTGATACCAGGTCCACAGCTGCGTCGTTTGCGGGGTGCCAAGCTGTTGATGCTGCGCGTTCACGTAGCCCAGCGCGCTGCTTCCGTAGATCACGTTGTCCCACGCCATGGGTGCACCGCGCTCCGCTGGAGGCCGGTCGAGCACGAGGTTGGCGACCATCCACGGCGCGTACTCGATGCGCACTGGCAGCACCGCGCTGCGCAACACGCGGGAGAGCACGAACAACGGCGCCGCCCATACCACGGCCTCGGCAATGATGCGCTCCCGCGGTGTGTCGAGCAGCCAGCCGGTCCCTCGACGTGTCAGGTGCAGTACGGGGGATGACGATTGCAGGCGCGCGCGCCCGCGCGCGTCGCCGCGACGCGCCAACCGGCGCGTCAGGGCGCGCACGAGATAGTCGTTTCCCTCCGGCCAGGTGAGCGGCCCCTGCTCCTCGTCGCCGCGCGCCGCGAAATAGTGCATGGCCGCCCACGCGCTGGCCTGCTGCAGCGACGCCCCGTAGTCGTCGCGTGTGCCGTACTCCACCCACCAGCGCAGCGCCGGAGCATCGAGCCGGAGCGAGCGCAGCCACTGGTCGGCGGTGAACCGGTCGAGGGCGTCCACCTCGGCGGCACGCCGGCCTGCCGCCCCACCCTGCCGTCTGGCCTCCTCGCGTACCGCATGGCCCTGCGCCGACGGCACGCTGAACATGCCACTCGCGCGCCACTCCGCGACCAGCGATTCGAACTGGGCGAACTGCCGCCGCTCGGCAGCGGTAGCCGCATCCAGGGGATCGAGCCCCTCGCGCCAGCGGCCGTGCTGCCAGAGGCGCTCCTGCGGCGCATGACACAGCATGGTCTCGTCCCACTCACCGGTCGGTGAGAGCAGCCCCAGCTCGCGACAGAGCTCGCGCACGTGCACGGCGCTCGCATCGGGAACGGGGAGGTAGTGCGCTCCCCACGGTGCACGCAGGCCGTCGAGTCCGGGGTACTCCGCCGAGCGGGCATTGCCGCCCAGCTGGGTACCGAGCTCCAGCAGCGTCCAGTCGGTGAGACCGCGCGCATCGAGCCGCCACGCGGCGCTCAACCCGCCAATGCCACCACCCACGATGGCCACCGATACCGCGCGCTCCGTTCGGGGCCCCGTGGGCACGGTAACGCCGTCACGCAGCGCGTGGCCCGCGGCCGCATCGTCGTCCACGAAGCCGCCCCCGATGACACGCCCCTTTGGCGCAAGCCCCACGAGCGCGGGGGCCGCGTGCGCGACGAGCGGCGCACCGATCGTCAGCGCCGCCGCCTGCGCGGCGCACTGCACGAACGCCCGACGCGTGGTCACGCGAGGCCCCGCGTGGTGCGCCTAACGATTGATGGCATCGAACTCGTGCTCGTAGTAGCGCACGAGCACCTGATCGTTGAGTCGATTGGCCTCGGCGGGCACGCGCTGCATGTCCGCCGGAAAGTCGAAGAGCGTGGGCACGGCCCGGGCCGTGAGGTAGCGCAAGCCTGCGGGCAACCGTGCCGGGGGGGCATAGCTATTGACCCCCGCAATCACGAAGCCCCACTCGCCGAAGCTCGGCACGTACACATGATACGGCCAGGTGCGAAGGCCAGCGCCCTCCAGCGTCGTCACGATGCTCCAGTATGACTGCCGCGCGAACATGGGCGACGTGCTCTGCACGGCAATGAAGGCACCGGGCGCGAGGTGCTGCTTCACGAGGCGATAGAAGGCGCTCGTGTACAGCTTGCCCACGTGATAGTTGGACGGATCCGGGAAATCGACGATCACGAAATCGAACTGCGCCGCATTGGCGGCGAGCCACGTGAAGGCGTCCGCATTGATCACCGTTACTCGCGGATCGTTCAGCGAGCCTGCGTTGAGTGCCGTGAGCCGCGGATGCGACCGAAACAAGTCGGTCATGCCCTCGTCCAGATCCACCAGCGTGACCCGCTGCACGTCGGGGTAACGCAGGATTTCGCGCACCGCGAGGCCATCGCCGCCCCCAAGCACGAGCACCCGCCCGCGGGCGCGCGCGGCGGCGAGTCCGGGGTGCACGAGCGCCTCGTGATAGCGATACTCGTCGCGCGACGCGAACTGCAGATGCCCGTTGAGGTAGAGGCGCAGGTCGTCCTTCCAGCTGGTGAGCACGAGGCGCTGATAGCGGGTGTCCTTCGCCAGGATGATGGGATCGGCGTACATCCCCTCCTCGGCCAGCGTGGTGATGGCCTGCCCCTTCCAGAGGCCGCCCCCCAGCACGAGGAGCGCCAGCAACCCGGCTCCCTGCAACCAGCGCCGTCGCGGCAGCACGTCACGGAAGAGCCATGTACTCCACAGCCCCACCGCCACGTTGATCACACCGAAGAGCAGCGCAGAACGCACGAGGCCGAGTCGCGGCACGAGCAGCAGCGGGAACAGCAGCGAGGCCACGAGGGCGCCGATGTAATCGAACGTGAGGACATTGGCCACAACATCCTTGAACGAGTAGCGGTCCTTGAGGATGCGCATGAGCAGCGGCACCTCGAGTCCCACCAGGATGCCGATGAGCAGCACCAGCGCATACAGCGTGGGGCGAAAGGCCTCGGTGTACGCAAACGCGAGGAAGAGGGCGAGCGAGGACAGCCCCCCCACCACCCCGACGAGCAGTTCGATGATGACGAAGCGGGTCACGACTCCGCGTACCACGAAGCGGGACAGCCAGCTTCCTATCCCCATGGCAAAGAGATAGGTGCCGATGATCGTGGAGAACTGCGTGACGCTGTCGCCCAGCAGATACGACGCGAGCGCTCCCGCGACGAGCTCGTAGATGAGCCCGCACGCCGCGATGAGGCATACGGAAAGAAACAGCGCGAGTTGCACGGGAACCCTGGTGACGCGTTCGTTGGCGCGATGCCCCGCGCGCGATGCCGCGCGCGTCAGTGAATGGCGGCAGCGACGATGATGCCGAGGGCGATGGCGACCGAACCCATGAGAATGGCCGCTGCGGTGTTCTTCTTCTCGCTGATCTCATCCCAGAGCTTGCCGGGGGTGAGAGCATCGAGGATGAAGAAGGCCGCCACGAACATCACGATACCGATGAGCGCAAAAGCGGCGGAGTTGACGACGTTCTCCACGAACTGTCCGTTCATGCCTGAATCCTCATGCGTGGGGTGTCACTTGCCACGGAGCGTGCGCCCGGGGATGTAGTACGATGAGCGGTACGCGCCCGGATTGTCGCGCACCGAACGCGGATCGTTGCGCGTTTCGTTGGCGCGCGTGAGCGTCCAGCCGCGATACTGCGCCATGCCGAGCAGGGCCAGCACCAGGGCGAGCCAGACGGTGTAAATGCGAGGGCCCATGCTCAGTCTTCGCTGGCGGAGGTGCCGCCGATGGGATGATCGCTTTCCGCCCAGCGCCGGTTTTCGAAGGCGGCCGACGGAAAGAGGGCGAAAATCATGGGCGTGAGGACCGCAAGGAACGCCAACGCGTAGAAGCCATAGTGCGGCACGTCGCGACGGACCTCGATGGTGTATGCGACACGCTGTCGGCCAACCTCACCACCTTCCGGTTCAACGCGCAGGAAGTAGCGGCCAGCGGGTACGGCCGACAGCCGCACCGTCTCCGAGCGATCGCCTTCCGACCACGACCCGTCGCTGTCCTGCCCCGAGTAGTACTCGAGCTGGCGTGTGACTTCGCGTGTCTCACCCGTCTGCTCGTTGATGAGCGACAGCGTGAAGAACACCCAGTCGTTTTCGAGCGCCGCGGCGACATCGATCGCCACACCGGAGGGGCGTCCGTCGAGCGTGAAGGGGGCCGTCACGAAGGCGGCGTTCGTGCTCGTGCTGCGGTCGAAGGTATATGCCTGCGAGAAGGCGGTGCGCTTGCTGGAGAAGATGAGGTTCGCGAAGAGCATCGCGAAGAGCACCAGCAGACCGATGAGGAACCGCTGCCCCATGCGCTTGGGGAGGTCGCCGTACGGATTGGGTTGGTTGGCGAAGACGCCGATGGGCGTGAGGAGCGAGGGCACGCCGAAGGCTCGGGCGATCTCCTCCGGCGGCGTGTAGCTGCCACGGGAGAAGGTCACCTCACCCGCCGACTCCTCGGCGCTGAGGATGAAGGGCGGGTCGACGAAGTCCCGACTCACCACGGAGTCGCCCACGCGCAGTTCCCACGGGAATTCGCCGAGCGCGGCCGTGGTGCGCGCCAGCGCCGTCTGGAAGTGCTTGTAGCGGCGACCCTCGTGGGTGAGGGTGAGCAGCCCGTCGCTCACGCCACCGCGGGGGCGCCACTTGAGCTTCTCGATGACGTTCCAGTGGCCGTCGTATTCTGACAGGTACAGAAACCCGCGATACGGATTGAAGCAGACGTACTCCGTCCACGAGTAGTCGGTCCCTTCGACGGTTATGGTGACCACCTGGCAGCCGATCACTTCCCAGGTGACACGCCGCAACACCCCGCGCGTGCCCAGGGGAATGCGCGGCTTGAGTCGTACGGCCTCACCGTACTGCAGGACCCGCAGGTTGTCGTTGGCGGCATCGAGCTGCGCGCCACAGGCGGCACACACGACGCTCTCGGCCCATCCCTGCGCCCGCATCTCGATGGCGGCACCACACGAGGGGCACGAAAGGGATGCCACGCGCGGAACCACGCTGCGGGCCACTGGCGATGTGGTAGGCAAGGTCATGGGGTGCTCACCAGCCTTCGAAGTCGCGCAACTGCGTCATGGCGAGATCATCGAAGGACACGTACTCCCCCAGATACAGCAGCGACGGCGTTTCCGTACCATCGACGGTGGCAAAGCGGCCGTCGTCGCTGACCAGGTCGACGAACGTGCTGGTGCCCTTCGCGAATGTGGTGAAGGGCAATTCGCCCTCGGTGCCCAGATAGTGCGCCTCGAGGATGTTGGCCACCTCGTATCGCCCATCCCCCCACGCGAACGCATCGCCAACGAGCACAGTGCGCAGCTCCGGCAGGCGACCATCGGGGTACACCTGCACCGTCATGGCGTACTCCAGCTGCGCATCGGCGAGCCACGCGCTCGATCCGTCGTCGCGCAGACAGTGCCATTCGTTCCAGCGTCCCCGCTCCCACCCATAGGTGAGCCGCCCCACGACCAGGAACGACTGGCCGCGCCAGCGCCCCGTGGTGCCGATCTGAATGGGCGAGCCCGTGACGGGAAAGTCGGCCTGCAGTCCCACGCGCTCGAGCGCGAGGTCGCGGCGCACGAGCAGGCTGCGGCAGTAGGCGCAGGTGGTCTGCACGGCCTGCGCCCACAGAAAGCGCACGGGCGCGCCGCAATTGGGGCAGGTGGCGCGGTGCGCCTGCGGTACGGTCACGAGCGCGTCAGCCCCGCGCCGTCAGCCACTGGCGCATACGCGCGCGCCACGTGCCGCACGTGAACGACCGTGGCGCCAAGACGCGCCTGCAGCCGCGCCTCCCAGTCCCACGCCGCGCGGGGCGTGCAGCAGAACAGGTTGAGACACGCGGACCCGTGCTCCGGGAACGTGTGCACCGTAAGGTGCGACTCGGCGAGCATGAGCAGCCCGGTGATCCCCCCGGCCTCCCCAGCATCACCGTCTGCTGTGGCCGTTGGTGCCGGGAACTGGTGCCACAGCGCCTCGCCCACGGGATGCAGGGACAGTTCGGTCACGATTTGCGCAAAGAGCGCGCGCAAGGTGGCAGGATCGGCGAGGCGCTCGGGCACACAGCCGAGCGCCTCCACGATCCACTCTTCACCGGCAGTGGATGTCGTCATGCCGAACGGCGGCGATTAAGGCGGGCCGTGCGCTCAGCTTCCCTGCGCGGTGCCGCAGGCGGAGCAGAACTTGGCGATGGACGGCAGCCGCGTGCCGCAGTTGATACAGAACTTGCTGTCGGCCGAGGGCTCGACGGGGGGCGCCATGCGCGTGGGGGGCACGGCTGCGCCAGGCGCCGCCGGTGCCTGCATGCCACTGGCAATGGCCCCACTGATGGCCCCGCCAATTCCTACGCCGGCGCCCAGCCCCGCCGCGAGGCCGGCAATGCCGCCTTCGTTGGCCGCCGCAATGGGAATGCTCTGCGCCGCCTGGTACGCCGCGTAGGTGCGCATGTCGCCGATCATGTTCATCGAGATACGCTCGTCGAGGCGCTTCTGCAGTTCGTCCGGCAGCGACAGGTTCTCGACGGTGAACGACTCCAGCTTGAGCCCCAGCTGCTCGAACGCCGGCGCCACGCCGCTCGCAATCTGCGTGGCAAGCTGCGCCTGATTGGCGGCCAGGTCGAGAAACGGCACGTTCGCGTTGGCGAACGCCGTGGTGAAGCCGGCAATGATGGCGTTCCGCAGCTGGGGCTCGATCTGCGCCACCGTGTACGCCGTATCGGTGGCGCCCACGGTCTGCTGGAACACGGCGGGGTTGGCCACGCGGAACGCATACATACCGAACGCGCGCAGGCGCACCGCCCCGAACTCGCGATCGCGAATGGTGATGGGCTGCTGCGTCCCCCACCGTTGTCCGGTCTGCTGCCGGGTGGAGAAGAAGTAGACATCGCTCTTGAACGGTGACTGGAACATCTTGTCCCAGTTCATGAGGTTCGTGAGCAGCGGCAGGTTCTGCGTCACCAGCGTGTGCAGCCCGGGGCCGAAGGCGTCGGCGGCGCGCCCTTCGTTCACGAAGAGCGCCAGCTGCGACTCCCGCACCGTGAGCTGGGCGCCACTCTGGATTTCCATGTCCCGCATGGGGAAGCGGTGCATGAGCACCCCGGGACCGGACTCGGTCCACTGGATGACATCGATGAATTGCTTGCGGAGGAAATCGCCCAGCGCCACGGAAGCTCCTGGTTCAGGTGTAGCAGCCACTACGACAACGCCGACGGAAAGTGTCAGGATGACACCCGGCGCCCCACTTCAGTTCACTTGAGGGGAGCGCTCACCAGATGGTACGTGGTTTGCCGTCCGAACGCCCAGCGCACCTTGCCGCTGGCATCGATGATCACGTCCTCCTCCTGCGCCGACCGCACCTGCTGGTTATTCCACTCCGGCACCGGGGTGGTAGCCTGCAGTTCGATGGAGTACCACATGCCGGGGATGATCTTGTGATCGCCGCGCCCGGGCACGCCGTCCTGGTAGTCCCACAGACCGATCAGCGCGCCCGCTCCGTGGCCGTGCAGCCCGATCGGATGCGAGTACTCGGTGCCGTCGATCCGCTCCGCCTTCATGCGGGTGAGCACCGCCTTGAGGACGTCGTTGCCTGTCCGTCCGGGCTTGAGCTCCTCCACGGTGATGTCCTGCAGCCGATTGGAGGTGGCGAGCGCCTTCTTGAGCCCCGCCGGCACGTCGGTCTCGCCGGGCTTGAGCACATAGCCATTGTGTTGCGTGTCGGTGTTGAGCCCCATCGCGGTCACGCCGAAGTCGCAGTGCAGCAGATCACCGGGCAGGATGACGGGGTTCACTCCCACCAGCTCCGGGCTGCCGAAGGCGCGCTGCACTTCCACGCTGGGCTGGAACCAGGTGGACAGCCCCAGGTCGGCCAGCCGCTGGCGCATCCACCACACGACGTCGTCGGTTCTGGTGACACCGGGGGTGATGACCTTGTTCGAGAACGCTTCGCTGATGATCTCCCACGCGACGCGATTGAGCTCACGGAACGCGGCCTCCTCTTCCGGCTGACGCGCGGCGATGAGGTCCACCGCGAGCGCCTCGGCGTTGACGATCCGTGTGGTCCACGGCGCGCCGAGCGCCTGCAGCATCCCCTCCTTTTCCCCGCTCGAGAGGCCATCGGCGAAGGCGAAGGTGCGTGACGTGTTGATGGCAATCTTCTGCGGCTTCCGTTCCTCGATGACCTGCTTGAGCACGGTCCATTGCTCATCGCCCCACAGCTCGGCCTGCCGCGAGTTCTCACGGCTGCCGGCCGCGGGCTGCGCCACCGGCTTCATGCTGCGCACCGCCTTGAAGACGTTCCCCTGCGATGTGCCGCCCAGCGCGATGCGTTCGATGCCCTGCTGGGGGCCGCGATCGAAGAACACGTAGATGGTGCGCCGACGCGCCGCGAAGGTGGTGGGCGACGTGATGGCCTTGAACAGCGGGTCCTCGTTGTACTCGCGCATGGGGACGACCCACATGTCCACGCCTTCGCGACGCATCAGCATGGGGAGCGTCCGCTCCATGCGCAGTTCGAACCACTTCTGCTGCTGCATCGCCTGATCGCGCAGCAGCCCGAACGGGCGCAGCGAGTCGGCCGCCACGGAGCCGGAGGTGCGTGCCCCCGGCGTGGCGGGAAAGGCGATGGGCTGGGCGTGCGCGGCGAGGGGGGCGAGCAGCGCGAGGGCGGCGATGGTGGGACGCATTGTCACGAGGTCCGTGGGGGATGGAGGTGGTTGGGCAGCAGGCCGTCCGTTCAACCAGTGGCCGGCGACCGCTGGTCGACGGCTTTCCGGACCATCTGCACGACGACCGCGAGGATGAGGGCGAAGAGCGCGATGGTGAGGCCGCGTTGCCAGAGCGTCTGGCCGGCCATGGCCCACCAGTCCCCCCAGCCGGCGAGTTGTGAGCCATAGCGCTCGCGTCCGAGGGCGATGAGCACGGAGCTCATCCCCATTTCCACGGCGAACTCGATGACGAAGAAGGCCACGGCGCGCAGCGGCCAGCGGCGCACCGGATAGTTGCCGAGGTGCCAGGTGAGCATGCCGCACAGGAACAGCACGCCCAGCGTGAGGCCGACGATGAAGAACAGCCAGCTCCCGCTGCCGAGGATGACGGCACGCCACCCGCGCAGCACCAGCCCGGTAATGCCGGCTGGCTCCACGGTGCGGATGGCGAAGGCGCGCAGGGGGTGGAGCTTCTCCTCACCCCAGTGGATCACCTCGCGCGGGAAGAAACGGGACATTCCGGTGAAGCTACCTGCGGGGAAAGGGGGCGCTAGGCCTTTCCCTGTGTGTGGGGGGGAACGGCGCGGGGGACTACGCGCGATCGACGACGCGTTGGCGGGGACGCGTTGGCACCGACGCAGACACCGACGCAGACACCGACGCCGGCGCAGCCGCCCCCCGACCCCAACCCCGACCCGCGTAGTTGCCGTGCGTCCGTGCCGGCGTTGGCGCCCGCGCTGCGCCGCGTTGGTGCCAACGCGTTCCCGCCAACGCGTTCCCGCCACAGCGTCGTCGCCAACGCGTCGTCGATCGCGCGTGGTCCCCCGCGCCGTTACCGCACGACGCGCAGCAGAAATGCCAGACTCTCCGGCAGGTGCGCGCGCCAGTAGCTCCAGGTGTGCGCCCCCGGGTACTCCGTGTACCGGTGCGGCACCCCCAGACGGGTGAGGGAGGCGGCAAAGTCGCGGTTGTGTGGCGCCCAGACGTCGTCTACGCCGCTGTCGAACTGGAGCGCCGGATAGCGCGCGTCGCCGCGCTGCACGCGGGCCCCCAGGCGGGCCGCCAGCTGCTGCGGGTCGCGGGCGCGCCACCCCAGCGTGTCGGAGCCAAAGGCCGGGCGCTGGGAGCGCCACAGCTGACGCGCCGCGGCGGCCAGCTCGGCGACGGTGCTGGCGTAGCGCGCGGGGTCGGCGGGCACGGCCCCGACACGCAGCCGCGGCGAGAGGACACCCGAGTGGCTGGCCGCGGCGCGGAAGACGTCGGGATACGCGAGGGCGAGCGTCATGGCACCGTAGCCACCCATGCTGAGGCCGGCGATGCCGCGGCTCTCGGGGGTGCCCCGGGTGCGGTAACGACGATCCACATGCGCCACGACATCGCGCGCGATGTAGTCGTCGTAGTGCGGCCACGGCACGCAGTAGGTGGCAGCCGGCTCCTGGCGCACCGTATCGGCGGCACACGCTGCGTCGGGGAGCGACGCCCACGTGGTGTACCAGCCATCGTCCCCGTCGGGCATGGCGACGATCGCCTCGGGGAAGCCGGCGGCCACCAGTGAATCCATGACCGACGGCAACCGCCCCGCCGTGACCCAGTCCCGTTCGCTGCCGCCCAGTCCGTGCAGGTACACCAGCAGCGGGTAGCGGGTGGCATCGCTGCGCCCGTACGACGGCGGCAGGTACACCGTGAGTGCCTTGCGGGTGCCGAGGGACTGCGCCCAGAGCGTATCCGTGATGACGGTACCCGTTGCCGACTGCGCCGGCAGTGCCGCCGCCCCCGCCGCCAGGAGCCCGGCAACGGCGTGGCACACTCCCCGCAAGCGGCGCCACGGGCTGGTCACGCGCACATCACCGGATGATGTCGCCAATGCGTCCCCACCGGATATCGGTGAGGAAGGGGAGCGGCCGATCGCTTTCGTCGGCGCGATACGAGTAGTACACGAAGACCGGGCGCCCGCGCACGTTCTCGCGCGGCACGAATCCCCAGTAGCGGCCGTCCTTGGAGTCGTAGCGATTGTCGCCGAGCATGAACAGCATCCCCGGTGGCACGACGAGCGGCCCCCAGTCGTCGAGTGTCGGCTGGGCGGGCGGATCGCCGGCGGCGGTGCCCTGCACCTCGAACGGCTTCTGCCACTGGAACAGCGGGTGGGAGAATCCACCATCGCCCGTGGGGTTCTGCGCCGCGGCAAACCCCTGTCGCTGGGGGACGCCGTTGAGATAGAACAGTCCGCCCCGCATCCACACGGTGTCGCCTCCCACGGCGACCAGACGCTTCACGAGCGTCGGGGTGGGGTCGTCCGGCTGGTCCAACTGATTGGGCGACACGAACACCACGACATCGCCACGCGCGGGGTCGTCGTATCCCGGGAGGTTGATGGAGGTAAGCGGCACGTGCGGGCCGTACGCCAGCTTGTTCACGAACAGCCAATCCCCAACGAGCAGCGTCGGAATCATGGAGCCCGAGGGGATGCGATAGGCCTCGAGCAGGAACGTGCGCACCAGGAGAAAGACTCCCACCGTGAACAGGACGGCCTTGGCGTTCTCCCACAGGGTGGGGCCGTGGCCGGACCCGCCGGTGGACTTGCCGGCGCGAAGCGCCGAGACGGCGCTGCCACTGCTGGAGGAGGCGGACTTCTTCGAGGCCACGGGTGTGCGGGTAGGTGTTCCACGGAGGCGCCCGGCGGGGCGGAGGGCAAACCACCGGAAATGTAAAAGGGGCGCATCCGGATGGACGCGCCCCCTTGTCGTACGAAAGCAGCCGATCGTGGGTTACGACAGGTGCTTCGACACGAGCTTGGTCATGTCGAACATGCTGACCGAGCTCTTGCCGCCGAACACCTTCTTCAGCTTGTCGTCGGCGTTGATCTGGCGCTTGTTCTTCTGATCCTGGAGGCCGTTCTTCTTGATGTAGGCCCAGAGCTTCTTCACGACTTCCGTGCGCGGCAGGCCCTTCTCACCGACGATCGCCGCGAGTTCGGCGCTCGGCGTGAGGGGCTTCATGAACGCCGGGTTCGGCGCGCGCTTGGCGGCCTTCTTGGCCGGGGCCTTCTTCGCGGCCGCCTTCTTGGGCGCCGCAGCCTTGGTCGCGGCCTTCTTGGCCGGGGCCTTCTTCGCAGCCGCCTTCTTGGGCGCGGCCTTCTTCGGGGCAGCCTTCTTGGCGGCCTTCTTGGGAGCAGCCTTCTTCGCGGACTTCTTCGCAGCGGCCATGTCGTCTCCTGAGAGTGGTGACCGTGTAGGTCGCGTCGAGCAACCGGATGATCTCGACAGATCGCGCGAAGGCGGGAAGCGCTTCGCGGACGCGCACAAGCTACAATCACACCTTGGTCGCGCAATAGTGGATTTGACGTGTTCCCTCTGAAAAACGCCGATTTCTTGCCGTTTTTCTCCGTTTTCCCCTCTGACGCGCGGATTTTTTCGTCGCGGCGCGCCCCGTTTCTCCTCTCAAACGCGCGCTCGCGGCGCACCGCCCGCTCAGCGCGGCGCCATGTGAACAGAGAGAAAATGTGTGGTGGCGGCGAGAATTTCGCGGCGCACCCGCCGGTCGCCGAGGCGCACGTACCCCTCGGGCTCGCCGTCGTGATCGGGGAGCAGCAAGTGATCGGTGTCGCGAAACCGCCGCACCTCTACCGGTCGTGTGCCCCCGCGGCGCAGCGCGCGTGCGAGCTCGTCGGCATGTGCCGGCGGCACCTGGCGATCGGTGTCACCGTGCAGCAACAGGACCGGCTGGCGCACCGTGGCCGCCACCTCGCGCGGGTCGAGCGCAAACCAGCGGCGCAGCCACGGGTCCGCCGCCGCCAGCAGTTCCGCCTCGGCATCGGCGGCCGCGAGCACCGTCGTATGGGCCTCGCCAGGCCACCGGGCGAGGTCGCTGCTCACGAGCTGTTGCCGCTGCCAGCGGGCGATTTCACGCCCGGGACGTGACGGGGCGCCCAGCAGTACGAGGGCCGCGATCGCCGGGTCGGCACGCGCCGCGAGCAGCGCCACGACCGCGCCCTCGCTGTGCCCCACCAGCGCGATCCGCGCACGGTCGATGGCCGGCTGTGCGCGCAGCCAGCGAACGGCAGCGGCCGCATCGCGGGCAAAGTCATCCGTCGTCGCTCCCGCGAACCGTCCGCCCGACTCGCCGGTGCCCCGATCGTCGAGACGCAGCACGGCCATCCCTGCCGCGGCCAGCGATTCGCTGAGCTCGCGCCACGGGGCGTAGCCCGACAGCTCCGCCCGTGCGCCGTCACGATCCTGCGGCCCGGAGCCGCCGATCAGCAGCACCCCAGGGACGCGCGACGGCACGGCCGCCACCGGGGTGGGCAACGCCGGCAACGTGAGCGACCCCACGAGGGTGATGCTGTCGTCGATCGCCACCACGGCGCGCTCCTCACGCCACGTGCCGGTCGGGGCGGGGGGCGTGCACGCGGCGATCCCCAGCAACGCGCACGCGACCACGCGCCGCGTCAGCGCGCCGCGTCGGCGAGCGCGCGCAGGCGCGTGAGGCACTGAACGTCCCAGGGATCGGGCGACGCATCGTCTTCAGCGACGTCGGGAAGCTGCTGCGGCGTCTCGAGAATGAGCGGGATCCCTTGGGCGCGCCGGTCCTGCAGCAGCCAGCCGAACGGCTCAGCGCCAATGAGCCCCTCGCCAATGAGCGCGTGCCGATCCTTGTTCGACCCCATCGCCCCTTCACTGTCGTTGAGGTGCAGGAAGGCCGGCGGTTCACCGGTGGCCGCTTCGAAGGCGTCCAGCACGCCCGTCAGCGCCTCCCGCGACTCGGCAAGGGGAAAGCCCGACGCAAAGAGGTGACAGGTGTCGAGACCGTAGCCAGCTCGATGCCGCTGATCACGGGGAATGCCCGCCAGCATGAGCGCCACCTCGTCGGGGGTGCGCCCCACGGTCGTGCCGGCGCCTGCCGTGTTCTCGATCAACAGGCGCGTCGTGCCCTCGGGGACTGCGGCCAGTGCGCGGCGCATGGCCTCTGCCACCCGTTCGCACGCCTCCTGGCGGTCACCGGTGGTCGCCGCCCCCGGATGAAAGCACACGCCACCCACGCCCAGCGCGGTCGAGCGCTCGAACTCCTTGGCCAGCCCCGCGGCGGCACGCGCCCACTTCTCGGCGTCCGGCGTGGCGCAGTTGAGCACGTACGCGGCGTGCACGATGACATGCGTCGGCTGAATGCCGGCGGCGGCGAGCGCGTCGTGGAAGCGGGCGACCCGGTCCGGCTTCACCCCTACCTTGTCGTTGTAGTACTTGGGGATGGCACTGAAGATCTGCAGCGCGTGCATGCCCGCATTGCCGGCGCGACGGGCTGCCATGGGGATGCCGCCGGTATCGATGCAGTGGGCGCCCAACAGGAGCATGGCTCAGGAAGCAGGGAGGGGGCGTTCAGGGAGCAGGACGCAGATCACTTCACGACGGCACGACGGATCTTGAACACGGGTTCCGCATCGGGCGAGGCGAAGTCGCTCCACCCGACCACCACGGCCTTGCCGCGCACCGCCACGTACGGATCGCGCGCCGTGGTCCCGCCACTTGCCGTCAGCCGCTCCTCGAAGAGATGGCCGGCCGTGCGGGAAATCGCCACCGCCGTCGTCACCCGGGCGCGGCTGTTGGGGTCCTCGTAGGCCACCGCCACCAGTTCGCCGTGCGACGCCACGCGCGCCTGCCCCAGCCGCTCGCCGTAGAGCACGGCCACCGGCGGCTCGAAGGCGGAGCGAGGATCCATCTGGTGCGCATAGAACACCCCCGGGCCCTCGGGGCCGGTGAGGGCGTAGGCGACATGCACATATCCGTTGAGGCTATCCACCGCAAGACTCGGCGCGGGGCGCGCGCACCCGTACGCGCCGCGATCGGCGGCCTGCGCATCGCGCGGCCCCTGATCGAGCGTGTCCACCATGATGGGACCGCGCCAGGCGCCGAGGCGCCCTTCGCTGCGGACCGAATCGCGCCAGGCGGCGGCCAGGTGGACACGGCCGCCCGTCGCGCGCGTCCACCACACTGCCACCCGGCCACGCGCCGGGGCCATCGCCAGCCGCAGCGAACGGGCACAGCGGGCGGCGTCGAGGGGCACCTCCCCGTCTCCCAGCGAGGTCGTGGGCGCCGGGGCCATTTCCATGGGCGGCAGCGTCGCCGACGCGGCGAGTCGCTGCCCCGCTTGCGCGAGGGAATCGAGAGGCCCCACGAGCAGGGTGACGGCCCCCGCCTCGCGCAGCTGATCCTCCGTGAGCAGGAACGCCGCCGTCGTGGAGCTGTCGGCGAGCGTACTGTCGTACGGCGCGAACGGCGGGTAGCGCAGTGGCGACGGTTTCGTGGTCGCCACGGGCGCCGCGTCCAGCCACCGCGCCGGTGGTTCCTCGCAGGCGGTGAGGGTGAGCCCGAGCATGGCACCCGTAAGGAGCGCGGCGGGGCGGAAAGGTGGCAGCGGACGGGACATGCGCGAACGGTAGTGCAAGAACGGCGCGACGCCAGCGCGTCTGCTAGCTTTGGCCACATCCGTTCGCCTGCGGCCGGGCACCGTACTGCCGCCGGGCTCGCTGCTTCCAGTCCATTGGAGACCCACGATGTCCTTTGCTGCCTTCGACGGTACGCGCCGCGTACCGCCTGCGGTCAACGAGCCGGTGCGCGCGTACGCGCCGGGATCGGCCGAACGTGCCTCCCTGCAGACGCGCCTCGAGCAGATGGCCGCCGAGGTGGCTGAGATTCCGGTGGTGATCGGCGGCCGCCGCATTCACACCGGCCACACCGGCACGGTCCGCATGCCCTGCGATCACCAGCACGTGCTGGCCACGTATCACAAGGCCACGCCCGAGCTCGTGCACGAGGCCATTGCCGCTGCCGCCGCGGCGCGCGCCGAATGGGCCAGCTGGCGCTGGGAGGAGCGGGCCGCCGTCTTCCTGCGAGCGGCCGAGCTGCTCACGACCACATGGCGCAACACGCTGCTCGCCGCCACCATGCTGGGGCAGGCCAAGACGGTGCATCAGGCCGAAATCGATGCCACCTGTGAACTGATCGACTTCTGGCGCTTCAACGTGCAGTTCGCCCAGGAGCTGTACGCGGAGCAGCCGCTCAGCGACCACACGATGTGGAATCAGCTGGACTACCGGCCGCTCGAAGGATTCGTGTACGCCGTCACGCCGTTCAACTTCACGGCCATTGGCGGCAACCTCCCCGGGGCCCCGGCGCTGATGGGCAACGTGGTGCTGTGGAAGCCGTCGGCCACGGCGCTGCTGTCGAGCTGGTACACCTACCTGCTTCTCGAGGAGGCCGGCCTGCCCAAGGGGGTGATCAACTTCATTCCCGGCGACGCGGCCATGATCTCCGATATCGCGCTCACACATCGTGACCTGGCCGGTGTGCACTTCACCGGCTCCACGGGTGTGTTCAACAGCATGTGGGAGACGGTGGGCAAGAACATGGGCAAGTACCGGTCGTATCCGCGCATCGTGGGCGAAACGGGGGGCAAGGATTTCATCGTGGTGCACCCCAGTGCCGACCCGCAGGCCGTGGCCGTAGGGATGGTGCGCGGCGCCTTCGAGTACCAGGGGCAGAAGTGCTCGGCGGCGAGCCGGGCGTACGTGCCAGCGTCGCTGTGGCCCACGGTGAAGGCGCGGTGCATCGCGATGATGGCGGAGATGAAGCAGGGGGACACGCGCGACTTCTCCAACTTCGTGGCGGCGGTGATCGATGAGCGCGCGTTCGACCGGCTCGCCGGGGCGATCGACGACGCAAAGACCAACGCGACCATTGTGGCCGGTGGGGGCTACGACAAGTCGACGGGGTGGTTCATCCAGCCCACGATCGTGGAAACGCAGGATCCGAACTACCGCTCGCTGTGCGACGAGCTGTTCGGCCCGCTGCTCACGGTGTACGTGTACGACGATGCGAAGTGGATGGAAACGCTGGCCTTGGTCGATGGGACGTCGCCGTATGCGCTCACGGGTGCCGTGTTCTCGCGCGACCGGCAGGCGGTGCGCGAAGCCATGACGCACCTGCGCAACGCCGCGGGCAACTTCTACATCAACGACAAGCCCACCGGGGCCGTCGTGGGGCAGCAGCCCTTCGGCGGGGCGCGCGGCTCAGGCACGAACGACAAGGCCGGCAGCAAGTCGAATCTCATGCGCTGGGTGAGCACGCGGACGATCAAGGAGACGTTCTCGTCGCCGCTCGACTGGACGTACCCCTTCCTTGGGTGAAGGACGGCGGGCCGGCCGGTGGCCGGCCCGCTTTGTTTCCAAGGGAGGAGGCAGGAGGAAGGGGGGAAGGGGGAAGGGGGAAGGGGGAAGCCGTCTTCCTTCTTCCCCCTGATACCTTCCCCCTGCCCCTCCCGTGTCATGAACGGGCGCGCGCGCCGCGCGCGCCATCAACCGCATCGCCATGCGCACGATCCGCTACGTCACCGCCGACGTCTTCACGTCGCAGCCCTTCACCGGCAATCCGCTCGCCGTCGTGTTCGGCGCGGAGGGCCTGTCGACCGACACGCTGCAATCCATCACGCGGGAGTTCAATTACTCCGAGACCACGTTCGTGTTCGCGCCGGAGTCGGCGGGCACCACGCGGCGCGTCCGCATCTTCACACCGGGCATGGAAGTACCGTTCGCCGGGCACCCCACCATCGGTACCGCGCACGTCCTGGTGGCCACGGGAGAGGTAAAGCCGTCGGCGGAGGAGATCGCGGCGGGGGAAATGACGGTGGTGCTCGGGGAAAACGTGGGACCGGTGCCGGTCCGTCTCCGACTCGATCAGGGGGGGCCGTCGTGGGCGCAGCTCACCACGGCGCTGTTGCCGGAGGAGCGGGTGGAGGTCACCGACCGCGAAGCGATCGCGCACATGCTCTCGCTGGAAGTGACCGACCTGCTGGACGGCGACTACGCCCCGGCCGGCGTGAGCTGCGGCTTACCCTTTCAGATGATTCCGCTTGCCAGCGTGGACGCGGTGTCTCGCGCGCGACTGCGCGTGGAGGCGTGGGAGCGGGTGCTTGGCGGGACGTGGGCGGAGTGGCCGATGGTCTTCGCGATGACCGGCGGCACGCACAGCGGGGACCTCGCCGACCACGTACGGGGCTGTGACCTCCGCGCCCGCGTGTTCGTACCCAGCTGCGGCGTACCGGAAGATCCGGCCACGGGCTCGGCCAACGCCGCGCTGGCCGGGTATCTGGCCGCACGCACGCCGCGTGAGGGCACGTTGCGCTGGGAGGTCGCCCAGGGCGTGGAGATGGGCCGACCAAGCCGCCTGTCCATAGAAGCGGACAAGTGGCAGGGGGGCATCACCGCGGTGCGCGTGGGGGGCGCCAGCGTGGTCATGGCCCAGGGCACCATGGTGGTGCCCGACTGACGGCGTTACTGGGAACCGGATTGTCCGAGCTTGAGCGCGTCGAGCCCGCGTGACCAGAGCACCACACGGTTGCGTCCGCTGCGCTTGGCGGCATAGAGCGCTTCGTCGGCGCGTGCGCGCAGGTCTTCGGCCATGTCGTCGTTGGGCACGGCGTCGGCCACGACCCCGATGCTCACGGTCAGCATGACCCGGGGCGACGGTTCCACGAAGACCCGTCGCCGAAAGGCCTCCACGATGCGCAGTGCAAGATGCTGCGCCCCGTCTATCGAGGTGCTGGGGGCCAGGATCATGAACTCCTCACCGCCCGTCCGCGCGACCACATCCTCGGTACGCGCATTGGCACGCAGCAGTTCCCCCACTTCGGCAATCACCCGGTCGCCCACGAGGTGGCCATGGGTGTCGTTGACCGCCTTGAAGTGATCGAGGTCGATGGCGAGCAGCGCGACGTCGGTATTGGCGCGCACCGCCCGCGCGAGCTCCCGGCGGAACTGCTGTTCGAAGCCGCGGCGATTGTAGCACCCCGACAGGGGATCCGTGAGCACGATGCTGGCCAGCTGCGTGCGCATGCGATTGTAGGCCCGGCCCACTGAGGTGATCGCATCGGGTCGCTCGTCGGCGGCCACATCGTAGCTCTCGGAGAAGTCTCCCTCTTCGGCCTTCTCGAAGATCGACACCAGCGTGGCGAGTCGTTCCTGCAGGTTGCTTTGCACCCGTTCGAGCAGAAGCGCACCCGTACTGAAGATCGAGAGCGTGACGAGCACCCGGCCCCAACTGACCGGGCTGCCGTGCCGCTCGGCGATGTCATTGAGCAGCAGATATGAGACGGCCGTGGCCGCGAGCATGAGCAGCGCCGGCGAGCGCCCGAAATACACATGCGTGAGTTGCAGCGACACGAAGGCGACGAACAGGCCGAAGTAGTAGTTGTCGGGCTGCGCCAGCAGGAATACAAGCCAGAACACGACGGTCAGGTCGGCGGCCACCATGAGCGTGGAGAGGGTGCGGTTGGCGCTGCGCGTCCGGCGCGTGAAGGCGCGAATACCGAGCACCAGCCCGGCGTAGAGCGCCGTGATGGCGACCAGCACCCAATTCACGTATTCCTGTCCGAGCGTCACGTCGGCGACCGGCGAGAGCGGCAGCGAGCCACTCACGCGCAGCGCAATCGTGACGATCCCCGTGACCACAGCCAGCGCCAGCCGATAGCCGGTCTGCCAGATCAGGATATCGGCGGTGGCCGCCTCCGTGCGGGATCGCTCCGTCTCCATGGGGCAATCGTAGTGCCAATCGGCCGTGGGCGAAATGGATCCGGGGGGAGCGGGACGAACGCCCGGTGGAACGGGACGAGCTGCTCTACGCTTGGTCCATGGACCCTCAGCCCGCTGCCGATGCCCCTGCATGACGCCGTTGGTTCGTTCTTCGATGACCACGTTGGTTCCCCGTACGCCCCGCGCGACGCCTGCGGCGTGGGCTTCATCGCCCGCCAGAGCGGCGAGCGCACCCACGAAGTGGTGAGCCTGGCGCTCGAGGCGGCGGCGCGTTTGGCGCACCGCGGCGCCTCGGCCACCGATCACTCCGCCGACGGCGCCGGCCTGCTGGCCCAGATCCCCCGCCGCCTGTTCATCCTGGCGACCTCGCGTCTGGGTATTCACCTGCCCGCCGACGCCTCCATTGGCGTGGGGATGTGCTTCCTGCCCACCGAGTCTCAGGCGCGCGAGGAGGCAATGGGGCTCGTGACCGACGTGCTGCTTGGCGACGGCATTCCGGTCCTGGGCTGGCGCGAAGTGCCCGTTCGGCCCGAGGTGCTGGGTGCATCGGCACGGGCCGCGATGCCGATGATCCAGCAGGTGCTCGTGGGACGCCCCGCGGGCGCCGACGACGACACCTGGGAGCGTCAGCTGTATCTGGCCCGCCGGGAAATGGAGCATCGGGCGCTGGCCCGGGGGCTCGAGCCGTTCTACATCTGCTCGCTATCCTGCCGCACGGTGGTCTACAAGGGGCTGCTCAACGGCGGGCAGTTGGGCGCCTTTTTCCCCGACCTGCGGGACCCGGCGTTCGAGTCGGCCATTGCCGTCTTTCACGAGCGGTACGCCACCAACACCATGCCGCGCTGGGAGCTGGCGCAGCCGTTCCGCATGCTGGCGCACAACGGCGAGATCAACACGCTCTGGGGCAACCGCAACGGCATGGCCATGCGCGGTGCCCTGCTGGACGCGCCCGCCTTTGGGGAGCGCGCCGATCGCGTGCGCGACCCGATCCGACCGCGTGGCAGCGACTCGGCCAGTCTCGACA
Organism: Gemmatimonas sp.; assembly: GCF_027531815.1. Classification (NCBI taxonomy): domain Bacteria; kingdom Pseudomonadati; phylum Gemmatimonadota; class Gemmatimonadia; order Gemmatimonadales; family Gemmatimonadaceae; genus Gemmatimonas; species Gemmatimonas sp. The sequence goes on from NZ_JAPZSK010000001.1 coordinate 206,088, forward strand.
ACGCGCTCGAACTGCTGACGCGTGCCGGCCGCTCGCCGGTGCACGCCACGATGATGCTGGTGCCGCAGGCCTGGGAGAAGTTCCCCGACGTGGAGCCGGCGGTGAAGGCGTTCTACGAGTTCCACCAGTGCGTGATCGAGCCGTGGGATGGGCCGGCGGCGCTGGCCTTCAGCGACGGCGTGACCGTGGCGGTGTCGCTCGATCGCAACGGCCTGCGCCCGTGCCGGTACAAGATCCGTGCGGATGGCATGGTGGTCGCGGGATCGGAGGTGGGCATCGTGGACTTCGATCCGCGCGACGTGGTGGAGACCGGCAAGCTCGGCCCCGGGGGCGTATTCCTCGTGGACACGGCGGGCAAGCGCATCGTGCGCAACATGGCGGCCAAGCGTGAGGTGGCCACGCGCCGTCCGTACGCGAAGTGGATTGCCGCCCACATGGCCACGCTTCCGCCCAGCGACGGCGCCGAGCCGCTCGTGCGCTCGAGCGACCAGCTGCGCGCCACGCAGATGGCCTTCGGCTATGGCCACGAGGACCTGCGCCTGGTGCTCGAGCCCATGGCCAGTACGGCCGCGGAAGTGGTGTGGAGCATGGGCGACGACGCGCCGTTGGCGGTGTTGAGCACCAACACGCCGCCGTTGTACGCCTTCTTCCGGCAGCGGTTCGCGCAGGTGACCAACCCGCCCATGGACTCGCTCCGTGAAAGCATGGTGATGTCGCTGCGCATGCACCTGGGGCGGCGTGGGTCGCCGCTGGTGGAGAAGCCCGCGTACGCGCGCATGCTGCGTATCGAGCATCCGGTGCTGCTCCCCGACGAAATGGCCGCCCTGCGGGCCTTCCCGCAGTTTCCGAGTGCCACGCTCGACGCCACGTACAACGCCCGCTCGCGGTCGGAAGCGCTGGAGGCGGCACTCGATTCCCTGTGCCGACGCGCCGAGGTGGCAGCGCGCAAGGGGGCCCGCCTGCTCATCATCAGCGATCGCAAGGTGAGCGCCGACCGCGCGCCCATTCCGGCGCTGCTGGCGCTCGGCGCCGTGCGTCAGCATCTCGTACGCACCGGGCTGCGCGCCCGGGTGGGGCTGGTGGTGGAGGTGGGTGACGCCATCGAGCAGCACCACATGGCGGCGCTCTTCGGCTACGGCGCCGAAGCGGTTCACCCGTGGCTGGCCATGGAAACCGTGGCCACGCTGTTCTCCGAAGCCCACGGCAAGGCCGACGCCGACACCGAGCGCCCCGGGCCGGCGCTGGCGCAGTCCCGGTATCGTGCCGCCGTCGAGAAGGGGCTGCTCAAGGTGCTCGCCAAGATGGGCATCTCCACCCTGTCGTCCTACTGCGGCGCGCAGACGTTCGACGCCCTCGGTCTTGGGGCTGACGTGATCGACCGCTGCTTCGCCGGTACGGCTTCCCCCATTGGCGGCCTGTCGCTGCGGGAGCTCAGCGAGGATGTGCTGCAGCGGCACCGGCGCGCCTTCACGGCCGATGGCGCGTCGCAGGCCACGTTGCCTGACCATGGGCGCGTCCGGTTCCGCAAGGAAGGCGAGGCGCACGCGTGGGCGCCGCCGCACGTGCTGGCGTTGCAGCAGGCCGTGGGCAGCGCTCGCGCCTCGCGGGCCGGCACCGACCCCGACAACGCGTGGCGTCGCTTCGCCACGCGCGCGGACGGCGGTACGCCAGCCACCGTGCGCGACCTGCTCGCCATTCGCTCCGGTACGCCCATCCCCATCGAGGAGGTGGAGCCGATGGAAGCGATCCGCGCGCGCTTCATCTCGAGCGCCATGTCGTTGGGGGCGCTGTCGCCCGAGGCGCACGAGACGCTCACGATTGCCATGAACCGCATGCAGGCGCGGTCGAACAGCGGCGAAGGTGGTGAGGACCCGGCCTTCTACCGCGATACCGGACCCGATCGCCGCGACAGTCGCATCAAGCAGGTGGCCTCGGCCCGGTTTGGCGTGACCACCGAGTACCTCGTGCGAGCCGAGGAGATCGAGATCAAGATCGTGCAGGGGGCCAAGCCCGGCGAAGGTGGCCAGCTGCCGGGACACAAGGTCACGGCCCTCATCGCGCGATTGCGCCACAGCACCCCGGGGGTCGGCCTCATCTCGCCGCCGCCGCATCACGACATCTACAGCATCGAGGATCTCGCGCAGCTGGTGCACGACCTCAAGACCGTCAATCCTCGCGCGCGGGTGGGGGTGAAGCTCGTCGCGGAGAGTGGCGTAGGCACCGTGGCGGCCGGTGTGGCCAAGGCCTTTGCCGACTACGTGCTCATTGCAGGGCACAACGGCGGCACCGGCGCGAGTCCGCTCTCGAGTATCAAGCACGCGGGCTCGCCGTGGGAACTGGGGCTGGCCGAAGCGCAGCAGGTGCTGGTGGCCAATGGCCTGCGGCACCGGGTGGAGGTGCGGGTCGACGGCGGGCTCACGACGGCCCGTGATGTGATCATTGCCGCACTCCTGGGCGCGGAGTCGTACGGATTCGGCACCGCCCCGCTGGTGGCCATGGGTTGCGACATGGCGCGCCAGTGCCACCTCAATACCTGCCCCACCGGCATTGCCACGCAGCGTGAAGACCTGCGCGCCAAGTTCCGGGGCACGCCCGAGCAGGTTGTCGCGTTTTTCTCCCGCATCGCGGAGGATGTGCGCACCGAGCTGGCGCTGCTGGGGGTGCGCGCGCTGTCGGAGATCATCGGCCAGGTGGAACGACTGCAGCGCGCGGAGCGTCCTGAACTGCCGCGCTCGACCATGCTCGACCTGTCGCTGGTCCTGAGCTCACCTCGACGGGTCGACGAGCCGCGCGTGCGCACGACGGAGCGCAACGAGCGCCCGGGCACGGTGGAGCTGGACGAGCGTATCCTCGCCGATCTGGGCAACGGCCTCACGACGGGCGCCCCCTTCCGCGGCCGTTATGGCATTCGCAACCACCATCTCACGGTGGGGGCACGAGTGTCGGGGGCAATAGCCGAGCGGTTCGGCGACGCGGGGTTACCGTCGGGCAGGGTCCACCTCGCGTTTCAGGGGAGCGCCGGCCAAAGCTTCGGAGCCTTCGGCATGCGGGGCATGCGCTTCGAGCTCGAGGGAGAAGCCAACGACTACGTGGGCAAGGGGCTCAACGGCGCGGAAATCACCGTGCGCCCTTTTCCCAATGCCCGCTATCGCGGCGCCAGCCACCTCAACATGATCCTTGGCAATACGGTGCTGTACGGCGCGACCGACGGATTACTCTGCGCTGCCGGTCAGGCGGGTGATCGGTTCGCGGTGCGCAATTCCGGTGCCTGCGCCGTGGTGGAAGGGGTGGGCAACCACGCGTGCGAGTACATGACAGGGGGCGTGGTCACGGTCTTGGGGCGCGCCGGGCGCAATTTCGGTGCGGGCATGTCGAACGGGGTGGCTTACGTGTTCGACGAGTCGGAAACATTCGCGAGCCGGCTGAACCATGAGATGGTGCTGCTGGCTGAATTGGATGGCGACGACACCCTGCTGGTCACGCAGCTGCTGCGGTTGCACATCGCGCGCACGGGCAGTGCCCGCGCCCGCTGGATTCTGAACGACTGGGAGCACCAGCATGGACGCTGGCGCAAGGTGAAGCCGCGTGGAGCCGGTGAACATGTGGCGCGGGTTCGCGACACATGGATGGCGCGTCTTGCCGCCCTCAGCGGCGATCAGGCCGTGCCGGTGTAACGGCACGCTCGCGGTCAACGCCCCTGCAGGGCGACGGTGGCGCGCTCGCGTACCTCGGCCTGTTCATCGGCGGCGAGCGCGCGCAGCGTGCTGTCCGCCGCCGGACGGTGACCGGCGGCGAGGGCACCGATGGCGGCAAGGCGCAGCTCCAGATCGTCGGGGGAGCGCGACGTGTTGGTGGCATACTCCACCAGCTTCCGCCGTGCTCGCGGCGTGTGCACATGGGAGAGCGCCGCGATGATCTCCAACTGGTACTCGAAGGCGCGCTCCTCCTGTATGGCCAGCGTCATGCGATCGACGAGCGGGTCGGCATCAGGGGCGGCGAATACGATGGAAAGGGCACGGTTGCGCACGTCGGGCACGCTGTCAAAGAGGACCGACTCGAGGCGGGCCATGGCCGCCGGGCCGCCGATCTGCCCCAGCGCCACGACCGCGGCCACGCGCACGCGCGTATCGGGGTGCCGCAGCAGGCGGGCCAGGTCGACAATGGCCGCCTGGTTGCGCGACTCCCCAAGCAAGCCGGCAGCGTTGCGTACCACGTACCACGTGGGGTCGTGCGCGTACTGCCGCGCGACCACCATCGTGGCCGGCAGGGAGGCCGCCACGTCGTAGAGAACGCGTCGGTCCGCCAGCTCGGTGACCGCAATGAGCTGTTCGAACACGGCACGGGCGCCCGGCAGTCCAGCCCGGATGAGCAGACGATGTACGGCGTCGTGGCTGTCGGGGGCATCGAGCAGGAGATCGACGAGCAGTTGCAGGGCATCAGGGGTGGCCATCCGCTCGAACAGCGCGGCGTCGCCAACGGCGCTGAGCTGCTGGCATACGACCATGCCATCGCCGCGCTCAACGGCCTGCGCAAAGGCGGCTGGGCGCTCGACCGGCGACGGCCCCGTTGCCGATGCCGGTGCCGGCGCGCCGGGGCGGGCAAGCATGCCCCCAGCGTCGATCCCAGCGTCGATCCTGGCGTCGTCATCGCCGGAGCTGTCCGGGAGGCCACCATCGTGCGACACATCGTGCGGCACGACGTCGGCCAGGGCGCGCATGCCGGCCGGTGTCGGGCGCAGTGCCCGCCCGGGAACGCGGAGTCGGATGTTCCAGATGCCCATGGCATCGACACTCTCGAGAATGGCCCCCGGCACGGCGGACGGTGTGCCAACGAGTAGCCCGCCCAGCTTGAGGAACTCGGTATCGGTCACGGTGGACGCAATGTCGATGCCCACGATACCATGGCGATCCAAGAGGTCCCGCAGAACGGCCGCGCCGTCGGCCGTGGCGTCGATGGCCGCGGCCTCAGCGAGCGTCGCGGCGTCGATGGTGACACTCCCCACGTGGGCCAGGGTGCTCAGGCGCTGCACGCTGTTCAGCATGTCGGTCGTGGGCGCGCACTCGCGCAACTGCTCGAGCAGCAGCGCAAGTGCGGCGACGTACACGATTTCGAGACGCAGGTGACGCTCCGGATATTCGAGTCCCCGCAAGGTAGAGAACCCGGGGCGACGCAGCCAGCGTCAGATCGGCGCGTCGAAGTAGAGGTCCAGACGCCAGCCCTTGTTGGGGTAGAGCCCCCGCGCGATGTCGAAGCGCATGAGACCATCGAGCAGGCCGAAGCCAATACCCGCCCCCCGCTGCGGCTGGACCTGCCCGAACGTCCTCCGACTGCCGGCCCATCCCACGTCGAAGAAGGCGACTGGCCGGAATGCGCCACCCCGGGTGCCCAATTCAGCCCGGCTGAACCAGAAGGCATCCCCGGTTTGCGTTCCCGGCAGCTGCCCGCGCACCGTGCGCAGTCCGCCCACGGCGTACCCGCGCTGGAAGGGCACCCGCCCCATGGAACTGCCGATCGCCCCGGTGAGGGCCGCAGCCGCGCGACCGAACAGCGGACGGGAGATGGTGCTCTCGAACGACCCGCGCGCGTATTCGAAGGTCCCCGTTGCGGCCTCGGCGCGCGTGATGCCGACGAGCCGCACGCCGCCCGGCCGGTCGAGGAACGCCCGCGACCAGGTGGCGCTCACGCCGGCGAAATCTCCCGGCTCCGCCTGCAGAAAGCTGGCGAAACGCCGCCCATTCAAGGCACGGGCGAACGAGAAGGTGTTCACCACCGAGCTGTCGCCCGCCGTCCACTGCCGCTCCACGAACAGGCGGTATTCGAGCGCCCCGCGCCGCTGCTCGCGCCGCTCACCCAGTTCGACGCCGTAGTTGCGATAGTAGAAGCCTTCGTCACGCCCGTAGAGCAGAGCCGGCAGCGACGTCCCGAAGGTGAGGGCACCGGCCCACTCGGGGTTGATCGCCGACAAGCGGTGATAGACCCCGGCGGTGATCGTGCGCGCGCCATTGGTGCGACTGAGCGCGAACTCGCCGTTGGCATGCAGGTCGGCGTGCCCGATGCGCCCCACGCCGCGCAAGGTGTAGCCCGCCCCCAGTACCTGCTTCACTTCCACACCACCCGACAGCCCTTCGATGCGGTTGTAGCGGAACAGGTCACTGCCCGTACGAATGGTGGGGAGCTGCGGCACCCACGGCACCTGCAACCCCATGCTCAGCGCGTTCGCCAGCTGTTCCGCGCTGCGGAGGTCGAAGAGCTCTTCGTCGCTGGCCGTTGCCGTCGGGAGCGCTGGGGACTTGGCCAACCGGTCCATGTCGCACGGCATGTCGTAGGCCATGCGCAGCGAACGGTCGAAGCGCTCCTCGACTCGCACCCATGTGCTGTCGGTGCGACATTGCGTGACCTTCCTGCGGCCGTATTTGCGCCGCTCGACCGAGTCGCGCGCGGCCGAGTCGGAGGGCGGGCGACGTCGTCCGCCGCCGGCCACGATGGAGACCTCCGCCTCGTTATCGAGATCGACCTCGGTGGAGTCGTCGCCCGGGCCGACATCGAAGCGGTTGCGCGCCGGCGGCAGCGGCGCGAGCGTGAAGTCGCCGTCCACGTCCTCGTACGTGAACTTCTCGTCGAGCCGGAAGGGGATGCGCATGAACATCACCTCCGCACTGGCCGTGGCGCTGTGCGCGCGCGGCAGCCAGAACTTCCCCTTGTAGAGGGCGTACTCCACGGTGATGGCATCGAGCTTGGCGCGCATGGGGCGCAAGGTGGCGCTCACCCAGCCTGGCACCTCGTCCTCGTCGCCGGCCGCATCCGACGAGGCCGCCGACGCCTCCACCTGTACCGCCCCGCCGAAGAGGGAGGTGCCCCGGGTCGCTTGGACGCGTTGCAGGCTATCCTTCACGTAGAGCTCGCGCGGCAGGCGGGCCCGGAGCACCGAATCGCGAACCGGCGCGAGCGTGGCATTCTCGACGCGATCGCGCTTCAGCTCATCGCTGGTGATGCCCCAGATGTCGAGGTCGGTGGCCAGTCGATAGGCCGCACGCACGAGCTGGCCGCCGTCGCGGTCGAACCAGAACGAGCCCACAAACGTACGCCAGTCGGGTTTGCGGGCCGTGATGCGCAGCTCCCGCAGCCGGATCACCCGGCCGTCCGGAAGCGTGATGTCGGCCGAATCACCGACGTCGTACCGATAGAATCGCTCGGCGCCGCGGGCGAGCGGATGGATGATGTTGCGGTCGTCCACCTCGGTTTTCACCCGCCCGAAATCGGACGACGGGAACCACAGCTGCTCCCGCCCCGGAAAGTAGGGAATGGACACGGCCGACACGAAATCCCCCGTCACGTCGTCTGCCATGGGGACGGTCATGCGAGATCCCAGGGGTCGCACCCGCACGCCCACCTCGCGGCGCCAGGAGATCTCGGCCACGTTGTCGCCGCGGAAGAGCAGCTTCTCGAGCCCGAGGCGGCGCGCGCCAAGATGGACCGACATACGCTGGGTGGTGGTGGCGCGATACGAGCGCAGCGCGCTGTCCTGCCGCTCCCGGGCTTCGCGGGCGCGTTCGAACACGGCGCGGGCCTCGGGGCTGCCGAAGGCCGACGTGGCGGCCTCCGCCGCGAGCTGCGCCCGTGCGGCGCTGTCCCCCCCGAGACGACGCCGGTTGATCGCGCGGGCTTCGCGCACCGCCTCCTGCACGGCTCGTCGCTGCTCGGCCGTGAGCGTATCGCCGCGCGCCCGGGCCGAGTCATTAGCGGCTCCGGGACGCCCGGCGGGCGTGGTGCGCGATGCCTGCGCCGACACGCCCACCGGGGCGAAGGCGAGGGCCGCAGACAGACCGAAAAAGGACAGACGTCGCATGGCGTAATGGGAGACCGGATTCGTTCAGGACGCCGCCGGAGTCCCGGCGCGCCCACCGTGCGGCCGTACGGACGGACGGCGCGAGCGGTTTCCGGCGCGGAAACGTAACTTCGGACAGTTGGACCCCGGCCAGCCGTCTTTCGTTTCAGGAGATCATCCGTGCGCTTCCTCCCCTCGCTGCTCCGCCCCTCTCGCCCCCTGCCGGTGCTGCGTCTCCTCACCGGACTCGCCGCCGCGACGACCGTTGCCGGCGCGCAGCAGCCGGCGGCCTCGCCGCCCGCCGCGGCCGTCGCACAGGTGACGGCCGCCGACCCGCGGCTCGCCAAGCTCAAGGAGGAAGCGCTGCAGATGGTGCAGGGGCGCGCCAAGCAGGTGCAGGAAATCGTGGACATGCTCTTCTCCTTTCAGGAACTCGGGTTCCAGGAATGGGAGTCGCAGAAGTACCTGACCACGCTGCTCGAGAAGGAAGGCTTCAAGATCGAGAAGGGGGTCGCCGGCATTCCCACGGCGTGGACCGCCAAATGGAGCTACGGCACCGGCAAGCCCGAGATTTCGCTGGGCTCCGACGTGGACGGCATCCCCCAGGCCAGCAACAAGCCCGGGGTGGGCTACAAGGACCCCATGGTCGTGCAGGGCCCCGGCCACGGTGAAGGGCACAACGCGGGGCAGGCGCTCAATGTCGTGGCCGCGATCGTGGTGAAGCAGCTCATGCAGCGTGACAAGATCAACGGCACCCTGCTGCTCTGGCCGGGCATTGCCGAGGAGCAGATGGCGGGCAAGGCGTTCCTCGTGCGCGCCGGCATCTTCAAGAACACCGACGTCACGCTGTTCACGCATGTCAGCAACGACCTCGGCGTGCAGTGGGGCGCGAGCGGATCGAGCGCCCTCATCTCGGCCGAGTTCCGCTTCAAGGGGTCCAGTGCGCATGCGGCCGGCGCGCCCTGGCGCGGCCAGTCGGCGCTCGACGCCGTGATGCTCATGGCGCAGGGGTGGGAGTACCGGCGCGAACATCTGCGCCTGCAGCAGCGCTCACACTACGTGATCAAGGATGGCGGTGACCAGCCCAACGTGGTGCCCAGCACCGCCAGCATCTGGTTCTACTTCCGCGAGCAGGATTACCCGCGCACGATGGAGCTGTTCGACACCGGCAAGCGCATCGCGCAGGGCGCCGCGATGATGACCGACACCAAGCTCGATACGGTCATGATCCTTGGGTCCGGCTGGTCGGCGCACTTCAGCAAGCCGGTTGCCGAGGCCATGCATCAGAACATCCAGACGGTGGGGATGCCGGTGTGGGACGACAAGGACCAGACGCTGGCCAAGGGGATCCAGCGTGAATTGGGCCAGCCGGACTTCGGCCTGTCGAGCGAAGTGAACAAGCAGCTGCGAGGCTCGGAGACGCCGCAGAACTGGATGGGTGGTGGCTCCGACGACATCGGCGACATTGCCTGGAACGTGCCCACGGTCACGCTGCGCTTCCCGTCCAACATTCCGTCGCTGCCGGGGCACAACTGGGCGAATGCCATCTCCATGGCCACGCCCATTGCGCACAAGGGGGCGCTGGCTGGTGCCAAGGTGCAGGCGCTCACGCTGCTCGACATCCTGCTCACGCCCACGGTGGTGACGGACGCGTGGGACTACTTCAAGAACGTGCAGACCAAGACGGTGAAGTACCAACCGTTCATTCGCCCGTCGGACCAGCCGCCCATCTGGCTCAACGCCGACATCATGGCGAAGTACAAGCCGCAGCTGCAGAAGTTCTACTACGATCCCTCCAAGTACAAGACGTATCTCGAGCAGTTGGGGATCGAGTATCCCACGGTGCGCCCTATCGAAGCGAAGCCCAAGGGCAACAACTGATGCGCCGGGTCACGCTGCCCGCCACCGCCGCCGCCACGGTCGCCCTGCTGCTGTCGCTCCCGCCGCGGTCCGCGGCGGCGCAGCAGCCCCCGTTCAGCGCGGCCCTGCAGGCGGAGATCGATCGCCGCACCACCGCCATTGCCGAGAAGGTCACGGCGTGGCGGCACGACATTCACCAGCACCCCGAGCTCGGGTATCAGGAGAAGCGCACGGCGGCGCTGGTGGCCGCGCACCTCAAGTCGCTGGGCATGGAGGTGCAGGAGAACGTGGGCGGGATTCCCGGCGTCGTGGGCATCCTCAAGGGTGGCAAGCCTGGCCCCACGGTGGCGCTGCGCGCCGACATGGATGCGCTGCCGGTCACCGAACAGGTTGACGTGCCGTACAAGAGCATGGTGCGCACGGTGTACAACGGCGTCGAGACGGGCGTCATGCATGCCTGCGGCCACGACATGCACACGGCCATGCTCATGGGGACAGCGGAAGTCCTCGCGGGCCTCCGGGCGCAACTGCCGGGGACCGTGAAGTTCCTCTTCCAGCCCGCCGAGGAGGTCCCGCCGCGTGGTGGCGCCCAGCCCATGATCGAGGCCGGTGTCATGAACGGCGTCGATGGCGTCTTCGGGCTGCACGTGGGGCCGGGACCGTTGGGAGCCATGAGCTTCCGCAGCGGGTCGATCAGCGCCGCCTCCGATAGCTGGAAGATCATCGTGCGCGGCAAGCAGGGACATGGCGCGTTCCCCTCCACCACCGTTGATCCGATCGTGGTGAGCGCCGAGATCGTGTCGGCGCTGCAAACCATTGTGTCGCGTTCGCTCGACCTCACCGCCGGTCCCGCGGTCGTGACCGTGGGGGCCATTCATGGTGGCCTGCGCGAGAACATCATCCCCGATTCCGTGTGGATGATCGGCACCATCCGCACCTTCGACCCCAAGGCCCGGGAGCTGGTGGGGCAGCGCATGAAGCAGCTGGCGCAGAACATCGCCGCCGCGCACGGCGCCACCGCGCAGGTCGATGTGGTGCTGGGGTACGGTAGCACGATCAACAACACCGCCATGGTGTCGCGGTTTTCGCAGACCCTCAAGCGCGTGGGCACCGCGGCCGGTGTCTTCGAGAACAAGTCGGGAAGCATGGCCGGCGAGGACTTCTCACGGTTCGCCGAGAAGGCGCCCGGGTTCTTCTTCAACCTGTCGGTTACCCCGCCATCGGTGGACCTGTTCGGGGTGGCGAGCAACCATTCCCCGCTCTTCCAGGGCGACGACAAGGCGCTGCCCGTTGGCGTGCGCGCCATGAGCACGCTGGCGGTGGAGTTTCTGGTGACGGGGGGAGTACCCCGCATCCCCTGACCAAGGGCTCGGCTGTCGGATGCGTTCGGATGTCGGAGGGGTCGGAGGTCGGACCGATGCCCGAAGTCGGAAGTGGGACGGTTGTCCGAAATCGGCAGTCGGAGGTGTTTGGGCTACCTACGCCCGCGAGTCATCGTTGGGGCCTTGGCGGTAGCCCATCCCACCTCGCACCTCCGACCGCAGTCCCGACGCCGATTTCCGGCATCCATCCGACCTCCGACATCCGATGAATCCGGGTTGTTCCCGCTAAGTTGACGCATGTCCACGCCGCCACTGACCGGGGATCTGTCCCCCGATGAATTTCGCGCGGCGGCGCATGCCGCCGTCGACTGGATCGCCGAGTATCTGGAGCACAGCGGCCAGTATCCCGTGCGCAGCCGGGTGCGTCCTGGCGACATTCGCGACGCGCTTCCTGCGTCGCCCCCGACACTCGGGGAGCCACTCGATGCCATGCTGCAGGATTTCGTCAGCACCATCGTGCCGGGCATCACCCACTGGAATCACCCGGCATTCTTCGCCTACTTCGCCAATTCGGCGTCGTATTCCGGCATTCTTGGCGAGTTGCTCACGGCAGGGCTCAATGCCAACGGAATGTTGTGGGTCACCAGTCCGGCGGTCACCGAGCTCGAAGCCGTCACGCTCGACTGGCTGCGGCAGCTGATGGGACTTGGCGACGGATGGTTCGGCCAGATCACCGATACGGCGAGCATCAGTACGTTTTACGCGCTCGCTGCGGCGCGTGAGCGTGCGGGGCTCGACATCCGCACCAAGGGCATGGCGGCGCGCACCGATCTGCCCCGCCTGCGTGTGTATTGCAGCGAACATGCGCACTCGTCCATCGACAAAGCGGTGATTGCCCTTGGACTTGGCCACGAGAACCTGGTGAAGATTCCGGCCGACGAGCAGTTCCGGCTTCGGCCGGACGCACTCGGGGCCGCGATGGCCGCTGATGTGGCGGCTGGCTGTGTGCCGCTGGCGGTCGTCCCGTGCGTGGGGACCACCAGCACCACGAGCATCGATCCGGTCGTCGAAGTCGTGCGAATTGCCCGCGAGCACCAGTGCTGGGTGCACGTGGACGCGGCGTATGGCGGGGTGGCGGCCATTGTCCCTGAGTTGCAGTACCTGATGGACGGCGTCGACGGCGCAGACTCACTCGTCGTCAATCCGCACAAGTGGCTTTTCACACCCATGGACTGCTCGGTGTTCTACACGCGTGACGCACGCGCGCTCAAGCAGGCGTTCGCGTTGCTTCCCGAGTATCTCGTGACCAGCACGTCCACTGGGGCCACGAATCTCATGGATTACGGCATACAGCTTGGTCGGCGCTTCCGGGCGCTCAAGCTCTGGATGGTGTTGCGTGCATTCGGTCGCGACGGTTTGGCGGAGCGCATTCGCTTCCACTGTGAGCTGGCCCGCGAGTTCGCCGGCATGGTGCACTTCGAGGGCGGGTGGGAGCTGACCGCACCGGTGACGCTGTCGCTGGTGTGCTTCCGGCGTGTGCCGCCGGGGGCCGATGAAGTGGCAATTGCCGCTCTCAATGCACAGATCATGGAGCGGGTCAACGCGCGCGGTGCCGTGTACCTCTCGCACACGAAGCTTGGTGAGCAGTACACGTTACGACTGGCCATCGGCAACATCCGCACCGACCGCCAGCACATCGAGCTGGCGTGGCACGAACTGCGCGCCGCGGCGGCAGCTCTCGAAGCGGGCGCGTAGCGCCCCGTGGCGCTACGCGTCGTGGCGGGACGCGTCGAGCGCGCGCTGTACCATGGCGCGCCGCTCGGCCTTCTTCTCTCGCCGCCGACGCTGCCAGCGCAGGAAGGCAAACACAGCCACCGTCACGATCACGGCGCCGACGATCTCGCCCACCTTGCTGAGATGCCCGATGGCCTGCACCGCCGCTTCCCCGGCCACGTAGCCCACGGCGGTGAACACCGCAGTCCAGGCGATGGAGCCCAGCAGTGACACCGGGAGATACAGATACAGGGGCATGCGCGCGGCCCCGCACGCCATGGGCAGCACGATGCGCAGCCCAAAGGCGAAGCGCACCAGAAACGACGCGGTGACGGGATTGCGGCGTACCACCCGGAGCGCCACGGTACCGGTGGCGCGGGTGCGCGGAAAGCGTCGTCGAATGGCCTCCCACTTGAGGCGCCCCACCGTGTACAGCAGGGCCGTGGCAATCCATCCACCCAGGGTGATCGCCACGAGCAGCGGCACGAGGCGCAACTCCTTTTCGTGCACCGCGATGCCACCGAAGATCGGCGCCAACTCCTCCGTGATAATCGCCGACGCGCCGAGGACGATGTACGTCCACGGCGCATCGGTCAGCATGGAGAGCCAGGAGGCTTCAGCAATGAGGAGGGAGACCGGCAGGCGCATACGATGCTAATCTAACGCGCACCGGTCTGCGCTCGTCACGCCATGGTCTTCGGGTCAATCACCGGCTTCAGGTACCGGCATGTCGAACGTGCGGAACTCGCCGGTGTGGGGCGGCTTGAGCCCGACCATGCGCGACAGGCGCGTCCGCCAGCCATCGAAGATTTCATAGAAGGTGGGGATCACGAGCAGTGTGAGCACGGTGCTGGTGATCACGCCGCCGATCACGGCGACACCCAGTGGGGCACGAAATTGCGCGCCTTCGCCCCGTCCCAGTGCGACCGGTACCATACCGGCGATGAGCGCGAAGGTCGTCATGAGGATGGGGCGCAGCCGAATGGCGCCCGCCTCGATGAGCGCCTCGCGCAGGGGCATGCCGTTCTTCTCGCGCGCCCACTTGGCGAAGTCGATGAGCAGGATGGCGTTCTTGGCCACAATGCCGCACAACAGGATCACCCCGATGAGGCTCATGAGGTTGATCGTGTTGCCCGTGATCGCCAACGCCCCCATCACGCCGATGAGCGAGAGCGGCAGGGAGATGAGGATGGAGATCGGATCCAGGAAGGAGCCGAACTGTACTACCAGAATGAGGTACATGAGCGTCACCGCCACGCCAAGCGCGATGAAGATGCTGCTGAAGACCTCCTGCTGCTGCTCCACCTGGCCTCCGCTCGACAACGAGATGCCCGGCGGCAGGGTGATGTTCGCCAGCCCCTTCTCGATGTCGGCCTGCACTTCGCTGAGCGAACGCCCGGCGATGTTCGCTTCCACCTTGATGACGTTGTCGCGATTGAGGTGGTTCACGATGGCCGGCCCGAGCTCGCTCTTGATGCGCGCCACCTGCTGCAGCGGAATGAGCGCCCCATTGGCACCCTGCCCCACGGCGATCGGCAGCTGCGCGAGATCGGCGCCACGCGCGCGCGCTTCCGGGGCCAGCCGTACCATGACCTTGCGCGTTTCGTTGGTGGGATCCACCCAGTCACCGGCATCGAGGCCGGCGAATGCCGGACGAATGGCGGTGGCCACCTGCCCCACACTCACGCCCAGGGCGCCGGCGAGGCCACGGTCCACCTGCACGGTGAGTTCCGGCTTCTGCCCCTTGGTGCTCAGCGCCACGTCGACCGCGCCCGGCACGCCCTTGATGACCGCGAGGTACTGATCGGCGGTCTTCTGCAACGCGTCCTTGTTGTTGCCGCGCAGTTCGAGCGAGATCTGCTTCTGCTGGCCAGCGAAATCGTTCGTGTACAGCGAGACGGACGCACCGCCAATCCCCGCCACTTCCTTGCGCATCACGTCCCCCAGCTCCTCCGCCGAGAGCTGTCCGTCCTTGAGGCGCTCGCCCTTGGGACGAAGCTTGAGATACACGCTGGCCTTGTCCACGGCGCCGCTCGCCCCGCCGGCCGTCACGAAGCTGTACAGCACTTCCGGATGCCGCGACGGGTCGGCCAGGCGAATGGCCTCCGAGACCTTCTGCCGCAGGTAGTCCACATTGGCGCCCGGGGGCGTTTCCACCGTCATGTTGAGTTCAGCGTTGTCCTCGAGGGGGAAGAAGCCGCCCCCCACGAAGCCGAGCGCCGGCATGGCAAGGGCGAACACGAAGGTCCCCACCGCCAGCGACACCATGCTCTTGGGGTGATCAAGTGCCCAGCCGATGAGGCGTCGATAGCCGGCGGCAAGGCCGTTGAACCAGTGGTTGAACTTGTCGAGCTGCCTGGTGATCCAGCTCTTCTGGTGCTCCTCGAGATGCGGATCGGGCCAGTAGGCCGACAGCATGGGGTCGAGGGAGAAGGACACGAAGAGAGACACGAGCACCGAACAGGCAATGGTAAGCGCGAACGGCTTGAACCACTGCCCCGACTCCCCCTGGAGGAAGGCGATGGGAACAAACACGGCCACGATGGAGAACGTGGTCGCCGCAACCGCGAGGCCGATTTCATCGGTGCCTTCACGGGCGGCGGTGTAATGATCCTTCCCCATCTCCACGTGCCGTACGATGTTCTCTCGCACGACGATGGCGTCGTCGATGAGAATGCCGATGGCAAGCGACAGCCCGAGCAGCGACATCGTGTTGAGGGTGAAGCCGAAGGCCCACACCGCCACGAAGCTGGCCAGCACCGAGACCGGCAGGGCAAGCCCGGTGATGACCGTGGAGCGCCACGAGTTGAGGAACAGGAACACCACGAGTACCGTGAGCACGGCCCCTTCGATGAGGGCGCTCTGCACGTTGTTTACGGAATTGGTGACGCGCTGCCCCTTGTTCTTGATTACGGCCAGCGTGGCGCCCTGCTGCGCCATGACCTTCTCCAGGGTGCCCACCTTCGCGAGAATTGCTTCGGCCACGGCGGTGGTGCTGTACCCCTTGGTCTTCTTGATCTCGATGCCCACGGCATCCTTGCCATTGTAGAGCGCGAGCGTCCGCTGCTCCTCGATCCCGTCCTCGGCCGTGGCGACATCGCCCAGGCGCACGACCCGCCCGCCCTTTTCGGCAACGACGAGCGACATGAAGTCCTGCGGGCCATCGAGGCGACCGCGCAGGCGGATCGTGCGCTCGTCCAGCGCGCCGTTCACCCGTCCCACCGGCACGGCGAGGTTACCCTGCTGCAACGCCAACACCACCTGCGGGACTGACACGCCCGCCGAGAGCAGCCGCTGCGGGTCGAGATTGACGGTGAGTTCACGCTTCACGGAACCGGTGACCGATACGTCGGCCACGCCGGGAATGGCGCGCAGTTCCCGCGTGATGCCAGGGTCGGCCAGCAGGGTGAGCTGCGCGGGCGACAGCGCCGTGGACGACAGCCCCAGCGTCACGATGGGGGCGTCGGTGGGATTGAACTTGCGCAGAATCGGTTCTTCGATTTCCTGCGGCAGGTCCTGACGCTTGGTGCCGATGGCGTCGCGAATCTCCTGCGAGGCTTCCTGCAGATCCTTCGAGTACACGAAGGTGGTGATGATCTGCGCAAAGCCGTCGCGTGCCTCGCCCTCCATCTTCTTCACGCCGGAGATGGACTGGATGGCCTCCTCGATGGGCTCGAGGACCTCTCGTTCCACCTGCTCTGGCGAGGCGCCAGGGTAGATGATTGTCGTGAGCACGACCGGCGGCTGCACCTCGGGGAACTCGTCGGTCTGCAGCTGAAACAGCGCAACGAGCCCGAACCCCACGAGAGCCAGCATGGCCACCACGGTGATCAGTGGCCGCTTGATCGCGAAATCGGAAATGAACATGGATGCCTTGGGATGAGCTGCGGAATGTCGCGGGGGGTGCTCAGTTCTTCGAGATCGGCGTGGTCGTGTCCGTCGCCGGTGCAACGCCCTTGGTGGCCGCGCGCTGGCCTGGCGCGTCACTCGGCGCCGAGACCGTGACGGGCACGCCCACGGAGATACCGCGCGCAGCGCCCAGGAGCACCGTGTCGCCGCTGGCCAGCCCGGTGGTCACTTCCACCCGCTCCGCCACCTCGTCACGCAACCCGAGCAGCACGTCCACCTTTTCCACCTTGCCGCCCTTGAGGCGCATCACGCTGGGCGTAATGCCGGTCTGGTCGACGGCCTGCTCCGGAACGAGCACACCGACGCGCTTCTGCGACGAGACGCGGCCTTCCACGAAGAGACCGGCCACCAGCACACCGGCGTTGTTGGGCACGGAAGCCTGAATGGCCACCTGCTTGGTTTGCGCGTTCACCATGGGGGCGATGCGCGTGACGCGCCCCGTGAGCGCGCGATCAGCGCCGTTCACCGTGAAGGTGACGGGGGCGCCCACACGGACCTCGCCGAGAGACACGGCGGGCACAGAGGCCTCCACGCGCAGGCTGCGCGGATCGATCACCGTGAACATCGCGCTCCCCGGTGTCACGATGTCGCCTGGGCTCACCGCCTTCTCCGCGACGATGCCGGCGAAGGGGGCACGCACAACCGTGTTGCGCAGATTCTTTTCCGCCGATGAGAGCCGCGCCTGCGCCTCGGCGAGCCCGGCCTGCGCCGAGAGGTTGGCGCGCTCGGCGCTTTCCACGTCACGGTCGGCGATGGCCCCCGCCGCCGCGAGCGTGCGGGCGCGCTGCAGTTCACGTTCGGCCTGCTGCGCTGCGACCGAGGCCTGCGTCACGCCCGAGCGCGCGGACAGGGCGGCATCACGCACCGCGGCATCGTCGATGCGGGCGAGCACCGCGCCCGCGTTCACGCGCTGCCCGGCGTCGGCGTACGTCTGCAGCACGGCGCCGGCCACCTCGGCGCGCAACCGGGCTTCACGGTCTGCCGCGAGCGTACCCGAGATGCTGGGGCCGCTGCTCAGCGTGTCGGAGGTCGCCACGGCCATGTTGTCGGGGCCAATGGTCTGGACGACGGCCGTCTGATCAGCGGGCGCCTCCGACTGCTTGCCGCAGGCGGCAAGCGGAGCGAGCGACAGCGTCGTGACAGCGAGCAGCGTGTAATGCGCCGATCGGCGCGAAGCGGTGGTCATCGGGAAATACCCATGTTCGTGGAAGCCGACATCGGAACGGACGCGCCGCCGACCGACAACGGGAGATACGGAAGGAGTTCGAGGCGCTTGCGTGCCACCTGCAGGTCGCGCGCAGCCCGCGCCCGGTTCGCGAGCGCCTGCTGCAGCTGCACGCGGGTTTCCGACAGTTCGAGCTGCGTGGAGATGCCTTCGCGGAAGCGCACCTCGGCAATGGCGTAGGCGCGCTGGGCCTGCTCGGCGGTGCCGATGCTGGCTTGCCAGTTGGTCTCCGCTTCGGTGAGCTGCAGGGCAGCGAGCCGAGCGTCGAGCGTGGCACCCTCTTCGGCCTGCTTGAGGCGTTGCCGCGCTTCCACCACGCCGGCCTCGGCCGCGGTGATCTGCCCGCGGATGTTGCCACCGGTGAAGATCGGGTAGGAGAGGCCGATGCCGACGGTCCAATTGGGAAGGAAGTCGGCGAGACTGCGCGGCAGCACCGTGGGCGTGGGCGCCAGCCGCTGATAGTTGGTCGTGGCCGAGAGCTGGGGCAGTCGCTGCGCCTTGGTGGCGCGCAGCTGCTGCTCAGCCACGTTCACGCCGAAGGCCGCCTGACGCACCGCGGCGCGGGCGCGGGCGGCGGTATCGCTGGCAGCCACCAGCCGCGATACCTCCCCCTGCACACGCGGGTCTGCGGCCAGCACCGAGTCGGCGTTCACGGTGATATTCCCGATGGCGCCAGCGGGTGTGGCCGCGGGCAGCGGCAGCTCGGCGATACTGTCGGTGAGCTGGAGCGGCTGATCGGTGGGCAAATCGAGCAGCTGGCGCAGTCGAATGAGTGCCGTTTCGCGCGTGGTGCGCGCCTGCAGCAGCGCCGGGCGCTGGTTGTCGCGTGTCACACGCGCACGAATGAGCTCGAACTCCGACGTGGACCCCACGGTGCGGGTGAGTTGCACTTGCCGCAGGGTGCGCTCAGCCTGGACGAAAGCCGAGTCGGCGATGATGGCAAGCCGCTCGGCGAGCAGCGCGTCGTAGTAGGCCGAGGTGACATCGAGCTGCACCTGCGCTTCGGCGCTGGTAATGGCGAGATCGGCCGACTCCCGGGCGTAGCGCGCGCCGCGCACACCGGCGGCAACGCGTCCCCCCGTGTAGAGCGGCTGCGAGGCCGCGAGCCCGAAGTTGAAGTTGTATTGCGACGCGAAGATGCGGGTGATGGGATTGTCTGCCTGCGACGAGTCCGCACCACCACCCGAACCGGCCCCGGTGCCACCAGCACGACTGGCGACGGCGGCGAACTGGTTCTGCAGCTGCCGCTGCCAGTTCAGGGTGGTGTTCACTTGCGGCAACCCGGCAGAGCGCGCCTGCGCCTGCTGCCCGCGTGCGCGCTGCGCGCCTGCTCGGGCCAGTTCCACGGCTTCGCTCGTGGCCCCGGCCAGGCGCAGGGCGTCGGTCAGCGAGAGTGGCCGCGGCGCGGCTGTCGGCCGCTGCGCCGACAACGGCGACGTAGCGGAGAGCAGCACGCCCACCGCCAGGGGAGCAAGTGCCGCGCGACGCGCGCGGACACGAAGAGTCACCATCATTCGGAGATCGTGGTAAGGGTCGACTCGGGCGCAACCAATGGCGCGCGTACGGCCGGTTGGGACAGCACATGCAACCCGCGGAGGAAGAGGCGCACATACGCCCGCACCGTGTCCTCCACCGGTTGGGTGAACATCATGGGCATCACGTCGCGGTTCATGCCGTCGGCGAAGACCGCACCCATGAACATCGTGACGGCCGCCTCGATTTCCGTGGGGGTGGCCACCTTGTCATGGTCGATGTAGCCGGACACGTACAGCTGATGCACGTAGCGGCGCAGCTGCATCATGGCGCTGTGCGGCCCGCTGACCGCGCACGGCGCGAGGTCGGGCCGCTCCTCGAGATCGGACATCATCTGCCGGATGAGCGGACGCATGCCGCAGGTCTCGGAATGATGCGCGCGCGCCCAGGCGTACAGCTCGGCCTCCGGCTCCCGCGGGTCGTCCGGGAGCCGCTCCTGCTCCTTGGCCGCCACGAGGTCGCGCATCATCTGCTCGAGCAGCGCGTCCTTGGAGCCGAAGTGCCGGAACAGCGTAACCTCGTTCACGCCCGCTTCTTCGGCGATGCGGCGCGTGGTCGCCCCGCGCCATCCATGCTGGGTGTAGACGCGGGCCGCCGCCTGGAGAATGCGCTGCCGATGGTCTTCAGTCATGGCGACATGATATGCAAGTACATGCTTGCGTGCAAGTAGGCACTTGCTTGCCGCATTATGGAACAGCGTTAGGTCTCCCCCGACCCTCCTAACGGAAACCGGAACGGGATGGTTTCCCGACGCCTTCCGCGTTGGCGAAGCCGTCCTGCACGATCTATTCTTTGCCGATCGGTGTACGCCGTTGAGTGCCGCTGTGTGCGGCAGCTCGTCATCCCTGCCTTCCCCCAGGAGCGATCGTGTCCGGCTTCGTCGATCTTGCGCGTGCCGCCCAGGCCGCGCGTCTGGCACGGCCTGACGTCCCGCTGGCGCTCGCCACCCTCGTGCAGGTAGACGGCTCGTCGTACCGACAGCCCGGGGCGCGATTGCTGGTGGACGCCGAGGCTCGGGTGCTGGCGGGGGCCGTGAGCGGCGGCTGCCTGGAAGGCGATGTGGCCGCGCGCGCCAGCGAGGTGTGTGCCAGCGGGCGGGCCTTGCGCCTCATGTACGACTTGCGCGCCGACCTCGAGACGATCTGGGGTTTCGGCGCCCGGTGCGACGGCATCGCGCATCTGTTGCTGGAGCCCCTCCCCGATTGGCGCTGGATGGCACAAGCCGAATCGGTGCGCGGCCGACGGCAGGGGGGCGCGGTGGTTACCGTGCTCGATGCCCGGGGAAGTGGGGCCACCTGCGTGCTGCTCGACGGCGGCGTGAGCAATGGTCGGTGGCATCGCCTCCACCATGAGTCGCGGCTCGTTTCGACCGACGAGCTCGCGCCGCTCGTGCATGCGGCGCGGCGCACCGGGCACGCCGTGCTGCACGCGATCGCCGACGATGTCACCGTGTTCGTGGAGCCGTTGGTGGCACCCGTTGCGCTGCACTGCGTGGGGGCCGGGCGCGGCGCCGAGGCGTTCGCGCAGATCGCCGCGACGTTGGGTTGGCAGGTCACGGTTCTCGATCACCGCCCGGCGCTGCTGGACGCGCTGCAACTACCCGCGGGGGTCGCGGTACGCCGGGTGGGACAGATCGACGCCGTGCAGCAGGCGGTGACGGAGCTGCCGCATGATGAGCGCACGGCCGTCGCGTTGCTGACGCACATCTTCGACGTCGACGTGGCGTGGCTCACCGCCACCCTACCCCTCCCGTTCGGTTACGTGGGGGTGCTGGGTTCTCGGCAACGCGCCGCGCAGCTCACCGAGCAGGCCACCCAGCAGCTCGCTCTGCGCGGCACGCCGCTCACGGCACGTCAGCGACACAAGCTCCACGCGCCCATCGGTCTCGATCTGGGTGGGGAGACCCCGGCGTCCATTGCGCTGGCGGCAATTGCCGAGATCGAGGCGGTGATTCACGCGCGCCCGGCGGGATTCCTGCGTGAGCGTCAGAGTCCCATTCATGCGCGCACGCCCACCCCCGAGCTCCTCGCTCGCGACGCGGCACGCACGCTGGCTGACCAGCCGCTGCGCTGTGATCTCCCCGAGTTCCCTGACGGCTGAGCAGCCCACTCATGTCTCCAGGCAGCGTCGCCGGGCTGCTGCTGGCAGCCGGCGGGTCGCATCGCCTCGGCGAGCCCAAGCAGCTGCTGGTGGACGAGACCGGCGTTCCGGCCGTGGTGCGCATGGCGCGAGCGCTTCGTGATGCGGGGTGCGCCCCGGTCCTCGTCGTCGTTGGCGCCGCCGCCGAAGCGGTGACGAGCAGCCTGGCGCACGAGTCGGTGCACGTGGTCACACACGCGGCATGGGCTCATGGCATGGGGAGCTCCATTAGCGCGGGGATGCGGACGCTGCTCGACATCACCGCGTCAACCGACGAGGTGCAGGGCGTGCTCATTGCGCCGTGTGACATGCCGGCGGTTACCGCGCCGTTCCTTGGGGCCTTGCGCGCACACTTCACTGGGACCGAGCGCGTGGCGGCGGCGTACGTGGCGGGGGCGTATATGCCCACCGCAAGTGTAGCGGCAACCACGGCGCCTGCCCGTGGCATTCCCGCGATCCTCCCTCGTGCCGACTGGCCGTGGCTGGAGATGCTGTCTGGTGAACAGGGTGCCAAGCCGCTGCTGCAGCAGGACACCATTGCCGTGCCCCTCGGCGACGGGGCCTTCGATCTGGATACCCCTGCCGACGTGGCACGGTGGCGACAGACGCAGGAGCGCGGCGGTCGATCGGCGAACACGTAATGCGCCAACGGAACACCGAACCGCCGCGTGCCCCCGATACCCTATGGCATCGGGGGCACGCGGCGTTCGTAACCCACAACAGTGGTGCGCGCTGCGGTTATTGGCTGTCCGGCGCTACCGGTGCCTCTGGCGCACCGCGTCGTCCCCGGCCGCCGTTCATCCCTGGCGCAAGCGGCCCGTCGGGACCGCGCTGACCACGGAACGGCATCCCGCCAACACCGGGCCCCCTACCACCTCCGCTGCGAACCCCTCGCGCAGCGCCACGCTGCCCGCGCATCGCCCCACGCTGCCGCAGCTCGCGGCGCATGTTGTCCACGCGGGTCTTCTGTTGCGCGGTCAACACCCCACGCGCCTCCTGTCGCTGTTTGAGACCGGCGATGATCTGTTCGTTGCGCAGTGCGCTCATGCGATCGAGCGCGGTGCGAGCCTTGGACAGGTTGCCATCACCCTGGGTGGCTTCGAGCAGATCGGCACGCGCCCGCAGCAGATCGGCTTCATTGGCCCGCGCGGCCGGCGCATCCTGCAGCGCTTCGAGTCGCTTCACCTGCTCATCGGTCAGCTGCAGTTCGGAGCGCATCCGCAACAGCATGCCGGCCGGATTGCCACGGCCTCCACGACCCATGCGCCGATCACCCGCCCCGGCGTTGGGACCAGCCGCTGGCCCACCGCGACGCATTGTGCCGGCGGGCCCCTGTTGCTCGCGCGAACGGGGTGCCCCGGCGCCGGCCTGTGCCTGACCCACGGTGCCGAGTGCAAGGCTGGCAAGCGCGGTCGCCAGCAACAGACGGGAACGGATATGTGTCATATAAGCCTTCCGGTTGAGTGTGGCGGCGCCCAGCCGGCGCCCGCTTCACCCCATTGGACGTACGCCGGTCCTGACCGTTAAGGCGCTGGTCGCGTCGTCACGCTGGCGCCAACGTCGCGGGCCACTGTTGCGTCTAGCTCATGCGTCGCGCGACGGGAGCGCGTTGCGCTGGTGCAGGACGAGTCCGTGGGTGCATCGTAGGATGCATGGTGGGCCCAACTCACCGTGTGGGTGCCGTGTCGTTTCGTGTTCGCCTGCCCTTCCTGTCCCTCACCGGCCGTTCTCACGTGGGATCTTGGTTCGACACGATCGGCACCTGGCTCTTCAAGTACTCTCCGCGCGCGTTTGCCCGCGGGGAGTTCGTGACGGCGCCGGTCGTACCGGCCATGCTGCTGATCGGGGCCGCAATCGTGCTGGTGCTGCTGATCGTTGCCAGCCATGTGCGCCTGCGCACGCTGCCCTGGCGTGATCGGTTCCTGCTCGCGACGTTGCGCACGGCCGCCGTGCTGCTGGTGCTGGCCTGCCTCTTCCGCCCCGGCCTGGTGATCGCCGCGGCTGTTCCGCAACGCAACGTGCTCGCGGTGGTGTTCGATGATTCGCGCAGCATGCGCATCACCGATGTCGGCGCGTCCGTCGCGCGCGGCGACAGCGCGACCACGGCTGCTATGTCGCGCCTCGCCGTCATGCAGCGCGCCTTCCATGACAGCACGGCGCTCATGCGCGCGCTGGGGGCCCGATTCGCGATCCGCCGCTTCCGGTTTTCCGCCGGTGCCACGCCGGTGCGCACCGCCGATGAGGGACGCGCCGCGGGTACCCGCTCCGACCTCGCGCAAACGCTCGACGACGTGCGACAGGATCTCGACGGCATGCCGCTCGCAGGCGTCGTGCTGGTGACCGACGGGGCCGACAACGGCAGCTCCTCACTCGACGACGCGCTGCTCGGCCTGCGCGCCCGCCGCGTGCCGGTCTACACGGTGGGCGTGGGCACGGAGCGCTTCGCGCGCGACGTGGCGGTGGAACGGGTGCAGGCGCCGCAGCGCCTGCTCGCCGGAGCCGCCGGTGTCGTAGAGGCGGACATCCGGATGCGCGGCCTCGACGAACGCGGCGTGTCGGTGACACTCGAGGCTGACGGGCGCGTGATTGCCACGGAGAACATGCAGCGCCCTCCCAAGGGTGATCTTGGCACCCTGCGCATGCGCATTCCCCCGCTTCCGCCCGGCGTGCACCGCCTCGCCGTACGGGCGCGCCCGCTCGCCAACGAAGTCGTTACACAGAACAACGAGTGGCAAACCAGTCTCGAGGTGCGCAGTGGCCCCGAGCGCGTACTCTACGTGGAAGGGGAACCGCGTCCGGAATTCGCGTTCCTGCGGCGCGCCGTGGCTGAAGACAGCGCCATGCAGGTGGTGGGACTCATGCGCAGTGCCGAGCGGAAGTTTCTGCGACTTGGTGTGCGTGACAGTCTCGAACTGCTCACTGGCTTTCCCACCACACGCGAGGAGCTCTTCGGCTATCGCGCCATCATCCTCGGCAGCGTCGAGGCGGCCTTCTTCAGCGGCGAGCAGTTGCGCATGCTGGCCGACTTCGTGAGCGTTCGCGGTGGCGGCCTGCTCGTGCTGGGTGGCCGCGCCTCGCTCAGTGAAGGCGGATTTGCCGGCACGCCGCTCGCGGACGTCCTGCCGCTCACCCTCACGCGCGGCGAGATCAACGTGGACGGGCCGGCCACCTCGGTGCAGGTACGCCCCACGCGCGCCGGTGACGTTCACCCGGCTCTTCAGCTGCGGGAGACCCTGGCCGCCTCGCGACAGCGGTGGGACTCCTTGCCCCCGCTCACCCTCGTGAACCGTGTGGGCGCGCTGCGCGCGGGCGCCACGCTGCTGCTCGCGGGTCGTACGGAAGACGGACGCAGTGATGTTCCCGTGCTGGCGTGGCAACGCTATGGGCGGGGCATGAGCGCGGTCTTCACGGTGCAGGACTCATGGCTGTGGCGCATGGACGCCAGCATCGCGGTGGAAGACCGTTCACACCAGACCTTCTGGCGCCAGATGACGCGCTGGCTCGTGGACGGCGCCCCGTCGCCTTTCGAGGTCACGACCACGCCAGCCCGCGTGGCGCCTGGCGAGACTGTGGTGCTGCGGGCACAGGTGGCCACGCCACAGTTCGAAGACATCAACGACGCGGAGGTGACGGCCACCGTCACCGCACCGGCCGGCGGCAGTGAAACCCTGGCCCTCGAGTGGTCGCTGCGCGACGACGGCAGCTACGCGGCCCGGTTCACCCCCCGCGACACCGGGCGCTACATCGTGGATGCCGTGGCCGTAACCGGGCGCGATTCAGTGCAGGCGGTGACCACCACGGTGCTGGTGGACGAACGGGGGGCCGACGTGGCGCACGCCGAGTTGCGGGCCCCGCTGCTGCGGCGCATTGCCGACGAGACCGGCGGGCGCTACTACCCGATTGCCGAGGCCGGCGCCCTCGCCGATGACGCCGTGTATACGAACGCCGGCGTGACCGTGCGCGAGGCGAAGGATCTGTGGGACATGCCGGCGGTATTTCTTCTCTTGGCCTTCGTGCTCGGGGCCGAGTGGAGCTACCGACGCTGGAGGGGACTGGCATGAAGGCGCTGGGACGACGACTGGCCGGTGTACTCGCCTGCCTGGCCGCGGCGGGAACGCCGTGGGCCGTGGCCGCACAAAGCACGCACGTTCTCATCGTCTCGGGGCTCTCTGGGGACCCGGCGTTCAAGACGCGCTTCGGCAGCGCCGTGAGCGCCGTGCGGTCGGCCGCCGCGACGCGA
The DNA here is from genome assembly GCF_027531815.1 of Gemmatimonas sp. NCBI lineage: Bacteria > Pseudomonadati > Gemmatimonadota > Gemmatimonadia > Gemmatimonadales > Gemmatimonadaceae > Gemmatimonas > Gemmatimonas sp. The sequence goes on from NZ_JAPZSK010000001.1 coordinate 231,914, forward strand.
TGGGGGGTGAGCGACTCCAGTCTCATTGTCCTCACCGAGGATTCAACGGCCTTCAACGGGCGGTCCACCCGCGAGAATATCGCGCGCGCGTTTACGGCGCTGTCGCGGCGGACGCGCCCCGGCGACGTGCTGCTCGTGCTGCTGGTGGGTCACGGGAGTGGTGAGGGCGCCGGCTCGAAGGTGAACCTGCCAGGCCCTGATGCCACCGCCAGCGAGTACGCCGCGTGGCTCGCGCCCTTCGGTGCGCAACAGGTGGTGTTTGTGAACGCCGCCACTGGCAGCGGGGATTTCGTGCCGGTGATCGCCGGGAGCGGCCGGGTGGTGATGACCGCCACGCGCTCGGCGGTCGAAAAGAACGAGGCGGAATTTCTGCAGCATTTTGCCCGCGCCCTCACTACCGACGACGCCGACGCGAACAAGGATGGACGGTTGTCTGCGCTCGAGGCGTTCCGCTTTGCGCGCGCGGAGGTGGCGAAGTCGTACGAGGCGAACAACCGCATGCTCACCGAACATGCGGTGCTCAGCGACTCCGCGGCAGCGGCCCGGGTGTCATTCGGCGCGCGCGCTGCCACCTCGGATCCGCGCGTGGCCCGCCTGCTGGAGGAACGGCAGGCACTCGAGTCACAGGTCGCCGCGCTGCGGGCGCGCAAGGCCACCATGGAACCGGCTGCCTACGAGGCCGAACTCGAGCGGTTGCTGCTGGCGTTGGCGGAGAAGTCGGCCGCCATCAAGGCGGCGGGAGGCAGCAAGTGAACCGTCGCTGGCTGGTGATGGCGAGTGGCCTGTTGAGTGTGCTGCTGGAGATTCCTCTCTCCACCGCCTGCGCACAGGTACCGACGCGCACCGATCGGTACAGCGCCGAGGTCGCCGCAGCCGAGGCCGCCGCGCAGCGCGGTGACCGCGCCGACGCCATGGCCAAGGCACGTCGCATCACGGCCACGTACGAACAGACAGGCACGCGCAGCAGCGCCGAACACAGCGCGGCCGGTCGGGCGTACGTGCTGCTGGCGACGGGGAACGCCGCGGCGACTCGCGCGGCGCTGGCGGCGTTCGATTTGGCCGTGGCCGCCGATTCGGGCAACCTCGACGCGCGGCGGCGCCTCGGGCAGCTCTTCCTCGACGCGTACAACGGCCCCGAGGCGCGCGCCTCGTTCGAGGCGGTGCTCGCCCGCGCGGATGGTGACGCGGAGGCGCTGCTGGGGCTGGCCATGGTGGAGGAGTTCGAGGGGAAGGGCACGGCCATGGCCACGGCACGCAAGGCGCTCGCGGCGGCCCCCACCAGTGCGCGCGTGCTGTCGTATGTGGCCCGCCTGCACCTCGATGCCGAGGCGTTCGACTCGGCGCGCGCCGTGGCCGAACGCGCCGTGCGCGCCGACAGCATGCTGCTCTCGGCGTGGTCGGTACTGGGGGCACAGGCGTGGCTGCGCGGCGACTCCGCCACGCACCAGCGCGCACTGCGGGCCGCCACCCTCCTGCAGCCGCGGCCCGCCGAGTTCTATACGGCCCTCGCCGAGGCAGCGGTGCGACAGCGGCGGTACGCCGAAGCCGTGCGCCTGGCAGAGCAGGCCGTGCGCTTCGACAGCCTGTCGGCACAGGCGCTCGGAGTGCTGGGCACCAATCAGCTGCGCATCGGGCAGCTGGATGCCGGGCGCCTGTCGGTGGAGCGGGCCTTTGCGCTCGATCCCTACAATCTGTGGCACAAGAACACCCTGGATCTGCTGGACAAGATGCGCGGCTTCCGCACCATCAGGCAGGGACGCTTCGAAGTCGTGGCACCGTCCGATGATGCCGCGTTGCTGGCGTTGTACATCGTACCACTGCTCGAGCAGGCCTACGATTCCCTCTCACGCCGCTATGGGTACCAGGCGCCCACGCCGGTGCGCCTCGAGTTCTTCCGACAGCATGCCGACTTCTCCGTGCGCACCGTGGGGCTCACGGGACTGGGTGCGCTGGGCGTGAGCTTTGGCAGCCTGCTGGCCATGGATACCCCCAATGCGCGGGAGCGCGGTGCGTTCAACTGGGGGAGCACGGCGTGGCACGAGCTCACGCACGCGTTTACCCTGGGCGCTTCGGGGCATCGCGTTCCCCGGTGGCTCTCCGAAGGGCTCTCGGTGCTCGAGGAACGGCGCGCGCATGTGGGATGGGGCGCCCGCACGTCGCTGCCGTACATGCTGGCGTACCGGAGTGGACGCCTGCGACCGGTCAGCCAGATGAACGACGGGTTCATGCGTCCGCGATACCCGGAAGAAACGGGCTTCAGTTACTACCACGCTTCGCTGTTTTGCGAATGGGTGGAAGAGCTACGTGGCGCGCCTGCGCTACCGGCGCTGCTTACCGCGTATCGCGATGGCGCCGACACGCCGCGCGCCATGCAGCAGGTGCTGGGGCTGAGCATGGCGCAGGTGGATGCCCAGTTCGATTCCTGGATGCGACGACGCTTCGCGACCGAGCTGAGCTCACTGGGTGATGCCGACGGCCGTGACAGCAGCGGCGGCGAGTTCGTGCGCACGATGCGGCAGGCAATGGGTCTGATGGAGACGCGCCGCGACTCGGCCAGGGTGCTGCTGGACAAGGCGCGGCAGCTGTTCCCCTCCTATGCCGGCGACGATGGACCGGCGTGGTATCTCACGCGCGTGGCGCTCGACGTGCGCGACACGACGCTGGCACTGGCCATGGTGGAACAGGTCACGGGGCGCGACGAAACCGCCTATGCGGCCAACAAGCTGGAGGCGGAACTCCGTGAACGTCGCGGCGATCTCGCGGGCGCCATGGCGGCCCTCGATCGGCTGTTGTGGATCTGGCCGTATACGGCGGGAGACCACGAAGCCTTGGCCGTGCTCGCCGCGCGGGCCGGCGACCACGCGCGGGCAATTCGCGAGCGGCGCGCGGTGATCGCGCTGCGGCCGCCGGATCTCATGGAAGCGCGGCTCGAACTTGCCCGCGCGCTCGCGGCGGGTGGCGATACGGCAGCGGCACGACGCGAACTTCTGAGCCTGCTGGAAGAGGCCCCGAGCTACGAGGGCGCCCAGCAGCTGTTGCTCGAGCTCCGCAAGCGCGGGGGGACCCCATGACGGAACGGAACACGCGCTGGTGGCGCCGATGGACTGCAATGGCGAGCGCCCTGCTGTCGCTGGTGGCGCTCGCGGCGGTGGAAGGCCAGCGGCGCCGCGGAGCACCGGAATTCGAACCGAACGTGCCGTACGACGGACGGCTCACCTGGGTGCGCGTCAAGTACATCCTTCCCGACTTCAGCAGCAGCAGCGGCTTTCGCGGCGGGCGCGACTTGCCGTGGTCGCACGACTATCCGCGCGGCGAACGCAACTTCACCAAGATCATGAGTGAGCTCTCCACGGCGCGCGTGCGTCTGGGAGCGAGCAACATCCTCACGCTCGATGATCCGCTGCTGGGGAAGTACCCCGTGGCATACATGGCCGAGCCGGGATTCTGGCGCCCCAACGACAAGGAAGTACTCGGGCTGCGCAATTATCTCGCCAAGGGCGGCTTCATCATTTTCGACGATTTTGCCGGTCAGCACTGGTTCAACTTCGAAAGCCAGATGCAGCGCGTACTCCCCAACGTGCGGGCCGTCCCGCTGGATACGTCGCACCCCATCTTCGATTCGTTCTACAAGATCACCTCGCTCGACTACACGCACCCGTTCTACGGGCTCAAGGCGGTGTTCTACGGGTTCTTCGAGGACAACGATCCGCGCAAGCGCCTGCTGGCGATCGCCAACTACAACAACGACCTGTCGGAGATGTGGGAGTTCTCCGACGTGGGGATGTTCCCCGTCGACATGTCGAATGAAGCGTACAAGCTGGGCGTGAATTACGTGATCTACGCACTGACCCGCTGACTCTTCCCCCCACCGAGGACCTGCGTGACTGCCTCTCTTTCCGAACTCGATCGCCTCGACGATGCCGCCCTCGCTGACCGTCTGCAGGGTGCCGGTCAGCGCATCGCCAGCGAACTCCGCAAGGTGATCGTTGGGCAGGATGCCGTGGTGGAACAGGCGCTCGTGGCGCTGTTTGCCGGCGGCAACTGCCTGCTGGTGGGTGTCCCGGGGCTGGCCAAGACGTTGCTCATCTCCACGCTGGCGCGGGCGCTCGACCTCAAGTTCTCGCGCATCCAGTTCACGCCCGATCTCATGCCGAGCGATGTGACTGGCACCGACGTCATCCAGGATGACCCGGCCACCGGACAGCGCCGATTGGCCTTCATGCCCGGGCCGGTGTTCGCCAACGTGCTGCTCGCCGACGAGATCAATCGCACCCCACCCAAGACCCAGGCGGCACTGCTGGAAGCCATGCAGGAACGGCGCGTCACCGTGCAGGGACGCACCTACGAGCTCGACAAGCCGTTCTTCGTCTTCGCCACGCAGAACCCCATCGAACTCGAGGGCACGTATCCCCTCCCGGAGGCGCAGCTCGACCGGTTCATGCTGGAGGTCATGCTGGACTACCTGCCGGAGGAAGACGAGGTGGCCGTGGTGAAGGCGACCACGGCACTGCCGCCGGAGGCGGTGCACCCGGTGGTGTCGAAGGAGGAAATCCTCGCGTACCAGCGGGTGGTACGCCGGCTGCCCATTGCCGATGCAGTCACGCGCTACGCCGTGAAGCTCGTGCGCTGCACGCGTCCCAGCGAGAGCGGCGCCCCCGACTACGTGAAGCAGTACGTGAGCTACGGCGCGTCGGTGCGCGCGGCCCAGGCCCTGGTGCTCGGGGCCAAGGCCCGCGCGCTGCTGCAGGGGCGGGCCAGTGCCGGATTCGACGATGTGAAGGCGCTGGCCCGTCCCGTGCTGCGACACCGCGTGCTCGTGAATTTCCAGGCGCAGTCGGAGAAGTTCACCACCGATGCCATGGTGGCGCGCCTGCTCGACTCGGTGTCCGTGCCCCGCTCCGCTCTCTGATTTCTGCGCCCGTGCCTGCCGCCCCTGCCGCCTTTCTCGACCCCGCACTGCTCGCGACGATCGCCGATCTCGCGCTGCTCGCGCGCACCGTCGTGGACGGCTTCATGCACGGGCAGCATCGCAGCCTGCGCAAGGGTTCGTCACTGGACTTCGCCGAGCATCGCTCGTACCAGCCCGGCGATGATCTCCGGCGCATCGACTGGCGCGTGTACGGGCGCACCGACCGGTTCTACATCAAGGAGTACGACGCCGACACCAACGCCAGTGTGCTCTTTGCCGTGGACACGTCGGGGAGCATGCAGTACGGCAGCGGTGCCGTGACCAAGTTCGCGTACGCCCGCATGCTGGTGGCGAGTCTGGCGTGGCTGTCGCAGTCCCAGGGGGACCGGGTGGGGCTGGCCACGTTCACGCAGGAGCTGGAAGAGGTCATCCCGCCGTCTGTGCGGCATCTCCAGCGCCTCCTGCATACGCTGGCCACCACGAAGGCGGGCGGCCCCAGCCAGCTGGTGGCGTCGCTGGGCAAGATCGGCCTGCTTTCGCAGCGGGCCGGGATCATCGTGCTGGTGACCGACTGCTATGAGCAGCCGGCGGCCCTTGGTCGCGCCGTGGATGCGCTGCGCATGCACGGCCACGACTGCATCGTCTTCCACGTGGTCGACCCCGCGGAACGTGACCTGCCGGGCGACGACGATACCACGTTCGAAGATGCGGAGAGTGGCGCCCTGCTGCCGCTCAAACCCCGCGTGCTGCGTGAGCAGTACCAGGCCCTGGTCACGGCGCATCATGCGGCACTGCAGGCCCGCCTGGCCGCGGCGGGCGCCGACTACGTGAGACTCGACACCAGCGAGCCACTCGACCGGGCCCTGCATGCGTACCTCGACGCGCGGCTCTCGCGCAGCCGCGTGCGATGAGCAGACGGCGATGAATTTCCTCGTTCCCGCCTTCCTCGCCGGGCTCGCCGCGCTGGTCGTGCCGCTCGTGCTGCACTTGCGGCACCGTGATCGCGACCGGCCGCAGCGATTTCCGTCGCTCATGTTCCTCGAGCAGATCACCATCCGCACGGAGCAACGGCAGCGGGTCAGCGATTGGCCGTTGCTGCTGCTCCGGCTGCTGCTGCTCGCGCTGCTGGTGTTCGCGTTCTCGCGGCCACTCTTCCGCGCGCGCGGTGTGGCGGGTACCGACTCGCGTTCGCGGGCCGTGGTGCTGCTCCTCGACCGTTCGCAGAGCATGGGGTACGAGGGCACCTGGGCCCGTGCGCTCGACTCGGCCCGCGCCGTGGTGGGGCGGCTGGGCACGGGGGATCGCATCGCGGTGGTGACATACGACGATCAGGCGGAAACCCGGCAGCGACTCACCACGGACCGGGCAGCCGTGCTGGCATCGCTCAACGGGCTGTCGCCGCGCCGTCGTGGCACTCGGCTGGCGCCGGCGCTGCGTGCAGCGCGCCAGCTGTTGCTCGACGCCCCGTTCGCGGCCGCGGAGATCCTGGTCATTTCCGACCTGCAGCGGGCCGGTGCGCTCGGTGTGGCCGGAGTGGAGCTGCCCGCGGGCGTGATGGTGCGCGGCATCCCGGTGGGACCGGCGTCATGGGAGAACGCCACGGTGCATGCCCTCGACGCGCGCCGTGTCGTGCAGGAGGCCCGCACGGTGCTGGCGGTGAAGGCACGGGTGCGCCGCCATGGCGGCGACGCGCCCATGGAGCGTACCGTGCACCTCGTGATCAACGGGCGTGATGCCGCGTCACGTACGGTCCCGGTGAGTGCGGGCGGCGAGACGGTGGTGACGTTCGATCCCGTGCCCGCCCCGGAGGGCGCGGTCGCCGTCCTGGTGGCCATGAGCCCCGATGCGCTCGCGGCCGACGACACGCTCGTGGCCGTCGTACCGCGTGATGACGAACTGGGCGTGCAGCTGTCGGGGGGTGGCGAAACGCTGTACTTCGAGCGCGCGCTGGGCATTGGTCGCGCACCGTCGGTGATGGTTTCGCGCCCCGGCGGGATGCCCGGCGGCAATGCCCGGCCGGCCGCGGTGCGTGTCTTCTGGGATGTGCTCCCCGATGCCACGCTCACACCATGGCTGGAGGAGGGCGGGGGCGCGATCGTAGTGGTCGGACGTCGGCTGGCCGAGCGTCGCGGGTCGGTGTCTCCGCTGCTCCCGGCATCGTTGGCCGGCACCGCCGACCGCCTGTCCGACCGTGGGGGAACGCTGCGCGAGGTGAGGACGGAGCATCCGCTCTTCGCTCCTTTCCGCGAAAACGCCGATGCGCTTGGCGCGGTACGGATGTTTCGCTACGCCCGACTCGATGCACAGCCGGACGCCGATGTGCTCGCGCGGTTCGACGACGGCCTGCCGGCAATCCTCGAACGGCAGGTCGGCAACGGCCGTCTCCTGCTGCTCGCGCTGCCGCTCGACAATACGGCCGGCGATTTCCCGCTCCAGCCCGCCTACCTGCCGTTCGTGCGACAGCTCGTGCTGCACACGTCCGGCCGCGATGCGGCGCCGCTTTGGCGCGGCACGGGCGACCGGTGGGCGCTCCCCGGCACACTCGCGGCACCGGTGGTCGAGTCGCCAGACGGAACGCTGCTCCGACCAACGGCCGACTCGCTGGGCGCGGCCGTGCCATTGGCCGATGCCGGTGTCTATCGCGCCTTTGCCAGTCAGGTGGGCGGAGAACCGGCGGCGCTGCTGGCGGTGAATGTGCCGACCTCGGAATCGGTGCTCACGCCCATGGACACGGCCGAACTCCTGCTTGGTGTGCAGGCGGGTGGTGCCACCGTGGCCTCGGACAGCGCGGCGCAGGGCAGCGCCGGTCCGCAGACCGACGAAGAGCTGGAGCGGCGGCAGTCGCCCTGGCGGGTGCTGCTGCTGCTGGCCCTGGTTGCCTTGACGCTTGAAACGGTGCTGGCCACACGCGGCCGGCGCGGCACCGCGCGACGGGTGGTCGCACAGCCGTCGACACGCCCGGGCGCGGAGCGCACCACATGATCGCCCGGTCAACGCACGCCGCGATTCCCATTCCGGAGCATCTCCTATGAGTCCCGACCGGCAGTTGCTCGTGACGCTGCACGCGCTGCGGAGGCAGTGGCGCCTGCGTGTACTGTGCGAATCGCTGGTGTGGCTTGCGGTCGCCACGGTCCTTGCCGTGGTGGCGGCGTGGGGGCTGCTGCGGCTCTTTGCGGGCAATGAGACGGGACCGACCATTGCCCGAGTAGTGGGCTACCTGCTGATCGCGGTCGCGCTTGTGCGCGGCCTGATCGTGCCGTTGCTGCGGCGCGCGTCGGATGAACGGTTCGCGCTGTACGTCGAAGAGCGCGAGCCCTCGTTGCGCCAGACACTGCTGGCCGCCGTGCAGGAAGCGCAGCTCCCCGAGGCGCAGCGTCCGTCGCCCACGCTGTCGGCGCGCGTGATGCAGCGGGCCGTGGCAGCGATTCGGCCACTCGAGTCCCGCATGGCACTCGAGCGTCCGCGGATCGTGCGCGCCATGCAGTCCTTCGGCGGTGTCGTCGCCGTCGCGGGGGCGCTGCTCTGGCTGGGGCCGCAGTCGGTGCGGGATGGAGCCCGCGTGCTTTTCGTACCCTTCGGGACGGCCCAGGCGGCCGTGCCGGTGCGTATGCTGGCCATCTCCCCCGGCAGCGTGAGTGTGCCGCGCGGCGGCGCCATCGAGGTGGAAGCGGGGCTGGTGGGGTTCGCGGCGTCGAGCGCCGAACTCGTGTTCCGAAGCGACAGCGCAGGCAACGACACCGGTGCGTGGCAACGCCTGCCCATGGCGCCCGACGCCGACTCGGCGCGGTTCCGGTCGCGACTGTTCGATATCGTCCAGCGCACCGAGTACTACGTGGAGTCTGCCGACGTGCGATCGGCAGTCTTCACGCTGACCGTGAACGACCTGCCTGCCGTGTCGCGGGTGTCGCTCGACCTCCGTTTTCCGGCATACAGTGGGCTGCCGCCGGAGAAGATCGAGGACACCGGCGACGTCGCGGCGGTGGTGGGGACGACCGTCACCGTTCGCGCGCGCGTCACCCGCGCGGTGGGTGGCGGCACGCTGCGCTTCGATGATGGACGGACGGTGGCGATGACGCGTGAAGGCGACAGCGCCCTTGTGGGCGCGTTCACGGTACGCCGCAGTGGCTTCTATCAGGTTGACCTCACCACAACCGATGGCACGACCGTTGCCGGCGCCGTGGAGTATGTCGTGGACGCGATCCCTGATCGCGCCCCCGTTGTGCGCATCGAGGAGCCGGGACGCGACACCAAGGTTCTGAACACGGATGAGGTCACGATTGCCCTGCAGGCAACCGATGATCTGGGGGTGACCGCTTTGGAGCTTCGCTACCGCGTGAACGGCGGCGAGGAGAAGCGTGTGCAGGTGACCGGGGGGGCGCGGCGCCCGCGGGATGCCCGCGGCGCCCATACGCTGTTCCTCGAGGAGCTCTCACTGCAGCCAGGCGATCTGGTGGCGTACCACGCCGTGGCCAGGGACGGTGCCGGGCTGGTGGGGAGCAGTGATGTGTATTTCCTGGAGGTGCGTCCCTTCGGCAAGGATTACCGACAGTCCGACCAGCGCGCGCAGCAAGCGCAGCAGGGCGGTGGTGGACAGCCTCAGGGGGATTCCCCCGATGGATTCGTGGCGCGCCAGCGCGACGTGGTGGCCGGCACCTTCAACTGGCTGCGCGACAGCGCGAGCACCAATGACAAGGTGCGTCGCGAGAACATGACGACGCTGGCCATTGCCGAAGGGCGCTTGCGTGAGGACGTGGAACAGCTGGTGAAGCGCCTGGCTGAGCGCGGCGTGGCAGCGCAGGACACGACCTTCGCGAAGATTCGCGGGGAACTGCAGCAGGCTGCGGTGGAACTCAAGGCCGCCGAGGAGCAGCTCGGACGTGTGCGTGGCAGCGGCGCGCTGCCCGCGGAGCAGCGGGCGCTGCAGCGCCTGCAACGCGCCGAGGCACTCTATCGCGACGTGCAGGTCCAGATGGGGGGCGGCGGTGGTGGCGGGGGCGGCGGCGGAGGTGGACAGCAGCGTGCCGAAGATCTGGCCGACCTCTTCGAACTGGAGAACGACAAGCAGCGCAATCAGTACGAAACCATGCAGCAGCAGCGCGCGGCGGATCCGTCGCAGCCTCAGGTCGACGAGACCCTCGAGAAGCTGCGGCAGCTCGCCAGCCGCCAGCAGCAGGAGAACGAGCGGTTGCAGCGCATGGCCGAGGCGATGCGGCAGCGGTTGGCGGAATCGGGTGGTGCCGCCGGCGGAGCCAGTGGCGGCTCCGCCAGCGGAGGCGCGCGACCGGGCGGCGCGAACGGCAACAGCAGCCAAAGCGGTGCACAGCGGGAGCTGGCGCGACAGGCGGAGGAGGAAGCACGCCGTCTTGAGCGGCTGGCGCGCGAGCAGAGCAATCCGGAGCTGCAGCGTGCGGCCGAGCAGTTGCAGCAGGCGGCCGACAACATGCGTCGTGCCGCCACCGGATCGGCGGCGCAGGGCAATGCCGCTCTCGAGGAGCTCAATCGCGCGGCGCGCAATCTGGAGGGGGCTCGGGCCTCGAGTACCTCACGCGGCGTGCAGCAGCTGGCCGACAAGGCGCGCCAGCTGGAAGAGCAGCAGCAGCAGATCCAGGAAGCGGTTCAGGGGCTACCCGAGGCCTCTCCCAGTGAGCGCGGGCAGCGCCTGCAGCAGTTGTCGCAGCAGAAGGACCGCCTGGCTGAAGAGGTCCGTCGCCTGGAAAGCGAGGCCGATCGCCTGTCACGATCGGCGCGTCGGGATCAGCCCAAGGCCGCCGGTCAGTTGAGCGGCGCGGCCGATGCGATTCGTGATACGCGCCTGGCCGACAAGATCGAGTTTTCCAAGCAGGTCGCGCGCAACGGCAGCGGCGAGTACGCGGGCGCGTTCGAAAATCAGATTGGCGAGAACATTCGCGATGTGGCGGAGCGACTTCGCGCCGCACGTGGCGCGCTGCAGGGCGAGAGCGCGGCGCGTGGTCAGGAACGCACGCTCGAGCGTACGCGCGAGCTCGTGGCGGGCATGGAGTCGCTGCGTGACCGGGTGGCGGACCGCGCGCAGGGCCGACCGGGGCAGCCGGGACAGCAGGGACAGCAGGGACAGCAGGGACAGCCGGGGCAGCCGGGGCAGCAGGGGCAGCAGGGGCAGCAGGGCGGGAACCGTGGTGGCGCAGCGCAAGGCGTTGCGCGCGGCGGCGGTATGCCGGGCGACGAGCCGGGACAGGGTGGAATGGCTGCCGGAGCGCCGCGCAGTGGCGGCGGAATACCGCGCGGTGAGGCCACGCAGTTCGCGCGCGAGTTCCGCCTGCGCCGCCAGGCCGCCGAGGAGGTACGGCGCGAAGCGGCGGCGCAGGGGGTGAGCACGCAGGACCTCGATCGCGCCATCCAGGCGATGCGCGAGCTGGAGAACACCGGGGCGTTCGGAGACCCGCAAGGGCTCGAACAGCTGCAGACGGCGCTGCTCGACCGGCTCAAGGACTTCGAGTTCACGCTGTACCGCGCCGCAGCCGGCAGCGCCGACGGACGTCCCGCCGTGGGAGCACGGGCGACCGCGCCAGCGGAGTACCGGCAGATGGTCGAGGAATACTACCGGGCGCTGGCGGGAGCGAAGCGGAAGCGGTAGGGGCGGGAACGGCGGGAACTGCGGGAGACGGCGTCATGGGAGACGGCGTCATGGGAGACGGCGTCATGGGAGACGGCGTCATGGGAGACGGCGTCATGGGAGACGGCGTCATGGGAGACGGCGTCATGGGTGACGGCCGGACCGGTGACGGCGGGGGACGGTCTGCGTTGTGGTGATGATGCGCGCGCCGAATGGATGACACCGGTGGGGAAGGTCGGGACTATCGTGGCGCATGAACGATCCACGAAACCTCAGGGTGCTGGAAGCGGCGCTGCACTTCGCCGACGCCGTACACGAGCACATCGACCGTCTCGACTTCACGCGTGCACCACGCATCCGGGCGCAGCTGCTCCGCGCCGTCGACTCGGTGCCGGCCAACATCGCCGAAGGGGCGCGCGGCAGTCGCGCCCAGTTCGCCAATCACCTGCGTATCGCGCGCGGTTCAGCCGACGAGGTGGGCGTGCATCTGCGCGTCGCGCGCCACGCTGGTGCCATCGCCGAGTCGGAGTACTGGCGCTGCGAGAACAAGCGCGTGCTCGTGTGCAAGATGCTCACCCGCTTTCTCCGCACACTGGACGAGGAAGAGGCGTACGCTCACCATCGTGAGCACAGACGACGGTCCCCGCAGTAACCCGCCGTTACCGGTCCGGCCGTCATCCATGACGCCGTCTCCCATGACGCCGTCTCCCGCCCTCCCCCCCGTTACCCTTCGCTTTCCGCCCACAGCTTCCGCGTCACGCCAAGCAGCACACTGCCGCTCACCAGGAACACGGCCGTCAGGATCCACGCATCGGTGAGGCGCGACGGATCGCCCGGGGCGTACAGGAAGTTGCCGATCGCGAACAGCGACGACCAGATCACGAGGCAGCCGGCGATCCACCCCAGCAGCGAGACCCCGATGGCGTTCTCGCGTACCACCTCGGCGTCGGAGACCCCGGCGGCGGCGCGTTGCGCCGTCCACCCCGGGCCAGCCGGCTTCACCTTGCGCACGAACGCCAGCAGGGTGGATTGGTCGGTTTGCGGTCCCACGTAGGCCGTTACCAGCCACGCCAGCGTGGTCACGCCCACCTGCACCAGCGTGATGGTGGCGAAATCCGCGTCGGGCAGCAACCGCGGCACCGCCAACGACGTCACCAGCGACATCACCATGGCCACGATCTCGCACCATGCAGAGACGCGCCACCAGAACCAGCGCGCGATGTACAGCAGGCCGGTGCCGGCACCAATGGAGAGCAGCACCTGGAACGCCTGCTGCGCGCTGCTCATGGTGAGGCTCAGCAGCGCCGCCACCACGTACAGCAGCACGGTGCTCGCACGCCCGGCCTGCACGTAGTGCGCATCGGGCGCGTCGCGACGCACGAAGCGCCGGTAGAAGTCGTGCACGAGGTAGGACGACCCCCAGTTGAGATGCGTGAGGATCGTCGACGAGTTGGCGGCAATGAGCCCGCCGATCATGAGCCCCACGAAACCGACGGGGAGAAACTTCAGCATCGCCGGGAAGGCCGAATCGTGGCCGATGAGCGCCGGATCGGCCGCCGGAAACGCCGCCTTGATGGACGCCAGATCGGGGTAGACGATGATCGAGCAGAGCGCGGTGATGATCCACGGCCACGGCCGCAGCACGTAGTGGGCGATGTTGAAGAACAGGGTGCCGCCCAACGAATCCTTCTCCGACTTCGACGCGAGCATGCGCTGCGCGATATAGGACCCGCCCCCCGGCTCGGCCCCCGGATACCAGTTGGCCCACCAGCTCACCGCGATGGGCAGAATGAAGATCATGAGCGCGAGCTCGGACATGCTGAAGTTCGGCATCATGTCGAGAATGGGCTGTCCGAGCCCATCCTTCACCGACATCACCGGCTGGGCGTCACCGCCCCCCTGCACCACCTGCTGCGGCGCCAGCCGCTCGACCAGCAGGCGCAGACCAAGCCAGCCGCTCTCGCTGTTGCCCAGGCGACGAGCCACCTCCACGAGCGAGAACCACGCGGCCGCGAAGACGGCTGTCATCTTGATGAAGAACTGGATCATGTCGATGACGAGCACCCCCCAGAGACCGGAGTGCGCCGCAAAGACCACGTTGAGCAGGCCGGTGAGCAGGATCGTCTGCCACGGCGCGAGCCCGAACAGGATGTTCGCGATCTTGCACGCCGCCAGGGTCACCATCCCCATGATGAAGCAGTTGAAGAAGAGTCCCAGGTACACGGCCCGGAAGCCGCGCACCAAGGACGCCTCCCGACCGGAGTAACGCAACTCGTAGAACTCGAGGTCGGTGAGCACCCCCGAGCGCCGCCACAGCCGCGCGAAGAAGAACACCGTGGCAATGCCGGTGAGTACGAAGGCCCACCACTGCCAGTTCCCCGCCACCCCGTAGCGGCGGACCTGCTCCGTGACCCAGTTGGGGGTGTCCGACGAAAAGGTCGTGGCGACCATGGACAGGCCCGCGAGCCACCACGGCACCGACCGCCCGGACGCGAAGAACTCGGTGGTACTGCTCCCCGAGCGCTTGGCCAGGAAGAGCGCCGGGACGAAGCAGACGAGGATGGACAGCAGCACAATGACCCAATCGATCCAGGAGACGGTCATGACCGGGTCAGCGGAAGGGAGGAACAGGCACGGGCTGGCTCATGGGACCGGAATGTGGGGGGCCGGCAGCCGGGGAGCAACGCGCCACGGCGGGCGGGACGAAATCCGTCACCGCCGTGGCCGGAACGGGCGGATGCGATGCGTCATTCCCAGGGGTGACGATCTTTCGCTTCCCCTTTCAGGGTACGACCTCAGTCCCGTGCGCCGAAGCCGAGGCGGAGTGCTCCTGCGTACGCCTGCCTCAGTGCGGGCCGCTGCTGCCGGCCGAGGGGCGCACCGCCCCACGCAGTACATCGAGGCGCAGCTCCACCCAGCCACGGACCTGAACATACTGCACACGCACCTGATGGTGCCCGCTTGCGATGCGGGCATAGGCCGGTACCGTTTCGTGGGGCACGAAGTGATCGATGACCAGACGGTCATCCACCCACACCCGGACCGCGTCGTCACTCAGCGTGCGCAACGTCCAGGTGCCGGGCGGCAACGACAGCGTCGAGGTGGCCTCCATGACGAAGTGGGTGCTCGGTATGGCCGGGTCGCGCGGCCGCGACCAGAGCCAGTCGAGCCGCGGTGCCACGCGCTCGAGCAACGGGGTCGAACGCAACAGCGAGTCGAAGGCGGCCGGGTGGCGGAACGGATCGGTACGGTCGTCGTAACGGAAGACGCGTTGCACCCAGTGCTGCGTCGGCTCGACGCGCTCGTACGCAAACCGCACGGGCACCCCGGCGCGCGCTGCCACGCCCCGCGGCGACCGGGTTGCCGCGCCCACGAACTCCAGTTCCACGCGCCAGTCGCCCGTGGCGTCGCGATGCGGTACGACCTGCACCGTATCCCCGGTACGGCCGCGGGCCGGGGTGATTGACTGGACGCCGCGCAACGAGGCCACGCGCCAGCGTCCTGACGGTCCGAGAACCCGCAGCCGGAGTGGCACAGCGCGCGTGCTGTCGAGCGGCCACAGCTTCGGCGAGCGCCAGTCGTACGGCCCCCACTCGTCCACCACGATCGCGTCGCGCCCGCGTGACGCCTCCGCACGCGCCGGCCAACGGCGCGGCGCACCCGGAATATCCGGCAGCCGCCACCACGCCGTGGTGGGGATGATGCGGGCCGGTTCGCAGGGACCTGACAGGGAGTCGCTCTGCACGTTGCGACTCGAGTCGATCACGTGCGTATTGACGATCTGCCAGCGCGTGCCCACACGGACAAAGCGATTCTCCACCACGCGCCAGTCGCGACTGCGCGTGTCGCGGTGGCGCGGATAGCCCCACTCGCCGGGTTCAACCGAGTCGGCCCACACGCGGAGGGCCAGGGTGTCGCCAACGAAGTGGTTGCCACCCACGAGATTGCCCTGACCGTGTTCGACCGCCACGCCGATACGGTTGTCACCGAAACAGTTGCCCACAATGCGCGACTCGTAGCTGTAGCCGCCCCACAATCCGTGCGTACTGCCCACCACCCGGTTGCCGATGAACTGGTTCCGGCTGAACGTGGCTTCCATCCCGTTGGTGGGCGCGAAGCTGAAGTCGTTCATCAGAAACAGGTTGTCGTTCGAGCCTCCCTGCCCCGTATCCATGGTGTGCTGGCCTGCCCACAGAAAGAGGCCATCACCACTATGTGTCATGCTGTTGTAGGCCACGACGTTGTGCGTGCACTGCTCGAACATGAGCAGCGCCGCCGAGTCCTGCCCGCGCTGGAAGAAGCCATGCGAGGAACCGCGGACGTTGTAGTCGGCCCGGTTCTCGACGATGCGGTGCCAACTGGCACGGTACAGGCCAATGCCGAGCCCCGAGTTGAAGGAGACATCGTTGCGCCGGATGTCGAGGGAATCGCTGTGCGAGAGCAGCAGGCCATTCATCGACTGGCGTACGGTGTTTCCAATGATCCGCCCCCCGATGACGCCACGCAGGTACACGCCGGCCCCGAAGCGCAGCCATTCGTCCTGCTCATTCCGGTGAAACGACAGCCAGTCGTTGAGGCTTTCGTGCTCCACGATGCTGAACAGTCGCGGTTTCCAGCCGTACGACAGGTCGTTGTGTTCGAGCACGAGCCCGCGCACGTTGCGGGCGAGAATGCCGATGCGGTACCCACGGGCCGTGAGCCCATGCACCCGTACGTTGCGCCCCCCATCGATGCGCACCGCGGTACCACGCGCGGCATCGGGCGCACTGTCGGGTGGCAGGCCAACGAAGGTCACGCCGCGCAGGTCCACGGTGATGTCGTTGCCGCGCACGGTGAGCAGCGCGGAGTCCAGTGACGCCCGACCGCTCCAGTAGTAGGTCCCGGGAGCCACTTTCACCGACCGCGTAATGAGCATCCCCGGCACAGGGCGTACGATGGGCAGCGGCTGCGCCCGCACGGGTAGCGCCGGCAGCCACGACAGCAGCAGCCCCCCGATCAGGGTGTGCATACGCGCATGCATACGCGCGTGCCGCACTCGCGCCACGGTGCGCCACAGGGCCCCGGCGCGGGTCAGAGCCATCGACGCACCCGACGACAGTAGGCGGCATAGGCCTCGGGAAAGGCCGCATGCAGATGCCGCTCCTCGCGCACGATCACCTGCACGTGCAGCAGGCGCAACACCACGGGCAGCAGCACCAGGGCCCCGAGCGAGTGCATGAGCAGCGCACCACCCACATAGAACGTGGTCATTCCCACGTACATGGGATTGCGTGTCCACCCATACACGCCGTGCTGCACGATCACCGTTGCCGGGCGATTGGGATAGACGGCGGTGCGGGCGCGCCGAAACGTAAAGATGCCGACATACACGATGGCCAGACCCACGATGATCAGCAGGATCGCGGCGATTTGCGTGGCCACGTTGGCGGGCACCACCGACGGGACACGCCCATAGCGATCGAGCACCGCCCCCACACCCAGCCCCGCCACGAAGAGCAGCGGGGGTGGGAATTTCACGTCGGGGCCGCGGTCCTGATCCATGCCCGCAAGCTACCGCGCCGGCGCGACGACGGCAGCCGACCGCTCAGTCGCCGGGGAGCATGGCCCAGAGCGCGGTGCGCCCCACATTGCAGTGTACGGCGCGCGAGATGGGGGTGAGCGCTCCCCAGCCCAGCCACAGCGCGTGGCGCGCCAAATGATGCGCGTGCACGGGACGCCGTCCGCCCGCTTCGGCGCGCGAGAGGCGCTGCAGCCGATTGGCCCGGGCCGGTACAGGGTGGAAAATGCGCTCGATGAGTGGGGAGCGGGTGGGTTCGTCATCCTGCCACCGGTCGAGCCGCTCGATGCTCGATTGCACCGACGCGCGTCCCACCGTGGCCGACGCGGCCTGATCGGCGGCGTAGACCGCGGCCCGGGAGGGCGTGGGGAGCAGCAGGACTCCCGCAAAGGCCCACAGGGTCATGCCGGCCATGAGCGTCACGAGCCCCTCCGCGGTGGCGGGGGTGCTGCTGGCGAGCTGCTGCACGATCACGAACCCCAGCGTATTCCATGCGATCGCGCCAAGCACCCCGCGCACGTGCGCGCCGCTCGCGGCGACCGCCTGCCGACGCGCCAGCTGGGCCGCCAACGCGTCCACCGGCAGCAGTTCCCAACGACGCGGCACCACCAGCAGGCGCGGCAGGATTCCGCTCCATCCGCCCACGAACCCCTCGTCCGAGGTGTCCACCACCTGCAGTCGTTTCACGTCGATTCCCGCCATCTCGGCCGCCTGGGCAAACACCGGCGGTGTGCTCTGCACGCGCAGCGGGGCGATGAGGCGGGCGAACGGACCACGCAGCTGGGCGAGCAGCAGTTGCATGCCCACGAACGCGCCGACCGTCGCAAGCGGTCCGGCCGACCGCGCAGTCACCATGAGGGTGGCCGCAGACAGCATCCACACGGCCCATTGCACGGCCGCGCCGCGCATCCAGAGTGTCAGCCAGAGCGGCGCATGGTCCTTGCGGCGTACCACCAACGCCCCGCCCAGCAGGTCGAAGAGAAAGAACAGGGCCTGCACCATCACAAAGAAGATGCCAATGCCGAAGAGCGCGCGCCCCACGGATTGCCCGTCGGTCGTGGCGAAGCCGGCCTGCGGGATATCGAAGACCAGCAGGCACGTGGCGGCCAGCACCGCGGTGCCAACCCCCGAGATGCCGAGGTAGAGACGGGAGCGGGCGTAGCTGAGTGGGCCGAACCCCTCTCCCCGGGAAAGCGACGGTGATGTCATGGAGTGGTAACGCGATGGTGCCAAGCAATGGTTTCGGCCACGGGCCCTCTCGCGTTCCGCGCGCCCTGGCGTAGCCTTCAGGCATGGACCGCCGCCTCTTCGTCTCCGATCTCGCGCGCTACGCCGCGCTCTGCGCCGTCGTCCCGAACGTCTGGCGCGTCACCTCCCGTCCCCGGTTTGTCGACGATCCGTTCGCCCTGGGGGTGGCCTCCGGCGACCCGACCCCCACCGGTGGCGTCCTGTGGACTCGTCTTGCCCCCCGTCCCTTCGAACCGGATGGCGGCATGGAGGGGACACGGGTCACCGTGGACTGGGAGGTGGCTGACGATGAGGGGTTCACGAAGGTCGTGCAGAAGGGGCGCGCCACGGCGGCGCCCGAACTCTCCTTCAGCGTGCATATCGACGTCACGGGGCTGCTCCCCGACCGCTGGTACTTCTACCGCTTTCGCTCCGGCGGCGCGGTGAGCCAGGTGGGACGTTTGCGCACCACGCCCGCCGATGGCGCCGTGACGCCGCTCGCATTTGCCTTTGCGAGCTGTCAGAACTGGGAGCAGGGACTCTTCACCGCCTACGAACATATGGCCCGCGAAGAGCTCGATCTGGTGGCGCACCTGGGCGATTACATCTACGAGTATGCCGGCAACCCGCGCGGTGTGCGCATGCACCACGGGCTCGAGATTCGCACGCTCGACGACTATCGGCGGCGGTATGCGCAGTACAAGTCCGATCCCCTGCTGCAGGCGGCCCACCGGCGTTGCCCCTGGGTGGTGACGTGGGATGATCACGAGGTGGACAACAACTACGCGGGGCTCGTGGGCGAGAACACCATGGAAAGCACCGAGCAGATGCGGGCTCGGCGTGCTGCTGCCTACCAGGCGTGGTGGGAACACCAGCCCGTGCGCGTGCCTCGGGTGCAATCGTGGGCCGATCTCTCCATCACCCGCACGATCAACTGGGGCGCGCTGGCGCGCTTCTGGGTGCTGGATACCCGCCAGTACCGGGATGATCAGGCGTGCGGCGATGGTACGCAGCCCTTCTGTGACGAGGCACGTGACCCGCGACGCGGACTCCTTGGCGCGGCGCAGGAATCATGGCTGCTGAAGGGACTCGACAGCTCGCGGTCACGCTGGCAGGTGCTCGCGCAGCAAGTGATGATGGGGCCGTACGATGCGGCCGAAGGCGACGAGGTGCGCACCAGTATGGATCAGTGGAGCGGCTATCCGGCCGCGCGCGACCGCTTGCTCGGCGAGATCGCCAAGCGGGCTCCCAATCGCACGGTCGCGATCACCGGCGACATTCACAGCAACTGGGTGAACGAGCTGCGCAGTGATTTCTCGCGACCCGACCGGCCGGTGGTGGCCGCTGAATTCGTGGGCACCAGCATTGCCTCGGGAGGGAACGGCGGCCCGGTCCCCCCGGCACGACTCGACGACATGAAGCGGGAGAATCCGCACCTCAAGTGGTTCGAGAATCGCCGCGGCTACGTGACGTGCACGGTGAACACCGACACGTGGCGCGCCGACTATCGCAGCGTGCCGTTCGTGGACAAACCCGGGGCACCCATCGCTACGGCATCGAGCTGGCGCCTCGAGCACGGCCGCGCCGGCATCACGGCACTGTAGCGCGGATCGCGACCGCGCTACGTCCGGGGAGCAGGCGCCTCGCCGGTCATCAGCATCTGCGAGAACTCGCGCGTGGGCATGCGCCCGCCCCCGCGCAGCTGCGCGATCACCTCGTCGGCACGATCGTCGTCGCACCCTGCCGAGCGCAACGCGTGATACGCCATGCCAAAGGCGAGCTCCCGCTCGCCCATGAGCGCCTTCCCCACTCCAAGCTGTTCGAAGAACTCCTGCTCGGTATCGGCGTGCGTGCGCACGATGATGTCGATGTCGGGATTGCGCGCCCGGGCCAGTTCGATGACGCGCCGGGCATGGTACGGATCGGGGGTCGCCACCACCAGGAGCGTCGCGAACTCCGGGCGCGCATGTTCGAGGATGCCCGGGCGTGCGGCGTCACCGTACACCGCCGCCACGCCGAGCGTGCGCATGGCTTCCACCACGCGTCGGTCCTGATCGATGGCCACGAACGGCACCCCCACGCGCTGAAAGGCCTCGCCGATGGTGCGACCCACACGGCCGTAGCCGATCACGATGACGTGGTTGGCAGGGGTGGCCATGAACAGATCCGTGGCCACCATGCGCGGCGCCTTGTGGCGCTCCAGCGTGTCGAGTAGCGCGGGGTAGCGCGAGACGAAGCCGATGAGCTGCTCCGCCGCCCAGACGAGCAGCGGGTTGAGCACGATCGAGACGAGCGCGGCCGCAAGAATGAGGCTGCGTCCTTCTTCGGCGAGGACGCCGAGTGACACGCCCAGGGCGGCCATGATGAACGAGAACTCACCGATCTGTCCGAACGCAGCACCAATGCGCACCGCCGAGGCAAACGGGTGGCGGAGCAGGATCATGAGCACCGTCGACCAGATGGCGTTGCCGACGAGAATCACCCCCAGCACCCCCAGCAGCTTGCCCGGAGCGTTGAGCAGAATGCCCGGATCGAGCAGCATGCCCGTGGATACGAAGAAGATGACGGCGAAGGCATCCTGCATGGGCAACGCGTCGGCACCGGCGCGATAGCTGAGATCTGATTCGCTGATCACGACGCCGGCCACGAAGGCCCCCAGCGCGAACGAGACGCCGAAGAGCGCCGCCGCGCCCATGGCCACGCCCAGGGACACGGCGAGCACGGCGAGCGTGAAGAGCTCACGGGAGCCGGTGCGGGCGACATGCGTCAGCAGCCACGGTACGGCGCGGCGCCCCACGACGCCCATGAGCGCGATGAAGGCCACCACCTTCACGACGGTGAGTGCCACGACCTTGGCAATGTTGCCTGCGGTTCCGGCGCTGCCGTCGCCACTGATGGCCCCCAGGATGGCGGGGAGCAGCACCAGCGCGAATACGACGCCGAGATCCTCCACGATCAGCCAGCCCACGGCCACGCGGCCGTCGACGGAGTCGAGCATCCCGCGATCCTCGAGGACCCGCAACACCACCACCGTGCTGGCCACGAAGAGCGAGAGCCCGAAGACCACCGCCGCTCCCGGCGTCCACCCCCACCACAGGGCAAGGCCGGTACCCAACGCGAAAGCGACCGCCATCTGCAAGGTGGCGCCCGGCACCACGATGGCCTGCACCCGCTTGAGATCGCCGGGGGAGAAGTGTAGCCCCACCCCGAACATCAGGAGGATCACCCCGATCTCTGCCAGCTGGCCGGCGAGCGCGACGTCGGCAACGAACCCCGGCGAGTGCGGGCCAAGGGCAATGCCCGCCAGGAGATACCCGACGAGCGGCGGCAGCTTGAGCTTCGCGGCCACGAAGCCGAAGAGAAACGCCACGCCGAATGCGCCGGCGAGCGTTACCAGGAGAGCCGTCTCGGGATGCATGCCGCAAACTACTGCGGTCTGGCATCCCGCCACACCTCGCCACACCTCGCCACACCTCGCCGCGGTCAGCGGAAGGCGAAGGCCCCCATGAGGACGATGTTGGCCGCAAGCAGGATGAGCGCCGTGGGCCATTGCGCCCGTATGACGCCGTACCGATCCCGCAGTTCGAGCAATGCGGCTGGCACGATGTTGTAGTTCGCGGCCATCGGGGTCATGAGTGTGCCGCAGAATCCGGAGAGCATCCCCACGGCGGTCACGATGACCACGTCGCCGCCGAACTGCTGTACCACCAGCGGCAGCCCGATCCCTGCGGTCATGACCGGAAACGCCGCGAAGGCGTTGCCCATGATCATGGTGAAGAGCGCCATCCCCACCGCGTAGGCGACCACGGCGGCCAGTGGCGATCCGAGCGGCAGGTACGTGGTGGCGAGCGTGCTGACCGCCTTGCCCACACCGGCACTGGCGAAAAGCGCCCCGAGGGCGGCCAGCGACTGCGGCAGCACGGCAGCCCATCCCACGCTGTCCATGAGGCGCCGCGCCTCCACGATGGGCGCACTCGCCGGCGGACGCAGCATGACCAGCGCAACGAGCAGCCCCAGCACTGTGGCGCTGCCGAGCGCGATCTGCGTAACCTGTTTCGGGTCGACCACCGGCAGGCCGCCGATCTGCCAGTCCTTGAGCAGTACGCTGCCGGCAAAGGTGGCGAGCGGCACCACGAGCACCGGTACGAACAGGCGATTCCCGTGGCGCGCCGCCGACGCCACGCGCTCGATGACCGTCGTCGTTTCGCGGGTCCCTTGTCCGAGGCCGGCGGCCGCCGTGGCCACCATGATGAGCACCAGCACGCCGTTCACCAGGTCGCCCACGTACGAGCCCGCGAGGAAGAGCACGGTGTACGTTCCCCAGAAGACGGTGGTACGCCACCGCCGGGGATTGCTGTCATCGCGCGCGTTGACGAGCGTGATGCCACCGGTGAGGAGCCCCATGAGCAGGTATACGGCCTCGAGGGTAATCACGGTGTGCCTTCCGGCTGCTGGGCGGCCGCCACCTCGCGCGCAATGCGGCGGTCGAGGAGCAGCAGCCGTGCGCCATGCACCGCAAAGGCGATAACCGCCGTGGGGATGGCCCACCGCGCGAGCTGCAGCGGCTCGACCGCGATACCGTTCTGTTCGAGGAAGCCGCGGATGAGCAGGATGGAGCCGATGGCCACGAACACATCTTCCCCGAAGAACAGTCCCACATTGTCGGCGCCCGCCGCCATGGCGCGGATGCGTTCCCGCGTCGGCGCCGGCAGCGAGGCGTGCGTGTTGTCGGCGGCCCCTTCCGCCATGGGCGCCACGAGCGGCCGCACCATCTGGGCGTGGCCGCCGAGCGAGACGAGCCCGAGTGCTGAGGTGATCTGCCGCAAGGCGAGGTAGACCAGCAGCACGCGTCCCGCCGTGGCGGCGCTGATCCGACTGATCACGTCACGGGAGCGCTCCTTGAGCCCTGAGCGTTCGGCAAGGCCGATGACCGGGAGCGCGAGCCACACAATGGCGATGTAGCGACTGTCGGCGAAGGCTCGACCAAAGGCCGCCACCACGTCGAGGAGCGGCTGCCCGCTGGCCACCCCCGTGGCGAGTCCAGCGAGTGTGACGACGAGGAGCGCGTTGAGGCGCAGCGCGAAGCCGACGATGACAATGAGAATCCCGATCAGCGGAAGCATGGCGCAGACGTTAGCGCAGACGTTGGCGCACACGCCAGAGGAGCGTGAGAACGCCGTGACACGTCCCGGATCAGCGCCTGCGGGCTGAGGTGGCCCACGCCACGCTACATTATCCGGAGCGGCCATTCTGCCGCCCCTCTGCCCCACGGCCCCTCCTCGCATGCTCCGGCGTCCTCCTGCTGCCCTCGTGCTCGGCGTGTTGTCGCTGTTCACCACCGCCTGCCTGCCCGGTGGCGGTCGCCGCACCTACGTGGCTGAACTCACCCCCGACCCGGCGGTGCGCATCTACGAGAGCAAGTCGGGGCGTTTCGTTTCCTTCAAGCAGTTCGCCGAGGTCATCGCCACACGCGACCTGGTGTTCTTCGGCGAGCAGCACGACGACCCCACGACGCATGCCGCCGAGCATGCCGTGCTGGCGGCGTTGGGCGAACGGCGTCCGCATGTGGTGGTGACGCTGGAGATGTTCGAGCGCGACGTCCAGCCGTTGCTCGATCAGTATCTCAAGGGCACCATCTCGGAGGAAAACTTCCTCGCTGGCGCCCGCCCCTGGGATCGGTACGTCACCGACTACCGCCCGCTGGTGGAACTCGCGCGGGTGCGCGGGTGGCCCGTTGTGGCCGCCAACGTGCCGCGCCGGCTGGCGAGTGCGGTGAGTCGACGCGGGCTGGCCGTGCTCGACACCATGAATGCCCGCGACCGCGGATTCATGGCGAAACAGCACGCGTGCCCCAAGGACACGTACTACGACAAGTTCGCCGAAACCATGAAGGGGCACGGCGCCGGCGGCGGGCCACCGACCGCCGCTGATGCGGCCGCGATGGCGCAGATGACCGATCGCTTCTACGAAGCCCAGTGCGTGAAGGACGAAGCCATGGGCGAGGCGATTGCCGAAGCCTTCGCCCGCGCCCCCAAAGGATCGGTGATCTTCCATGTCGACGGGGCCTTCCACAGTGACTTCGGACTCGGCACCGCCGAGCGGGCGCGCCGCCGTGTTCCCAAGGCCAGCAGTATCGTGCTCTCGGCCGTCCCGGTGTCCGACCTGTCGAACGCGAACGGTAGCGAGCACGCGGCGAAGGCGGACTACGTGGTGTTCACGCGGGCACGGAAATAGGGGGCGCGCCGTTGGCGCGTGAACGGCGTAAAGGGCGAACGGCGTTAAGGGTTGCCACCCAACGGCACGGCGTAAGCAGGTGCCGGTAACGCTGTCCTGTTGGGTGGCAACTCTTTACGCTGTCCCCACATAACGCCGTTCCCGCCCGGCGCCCAGCGCCGGGCGCCCGTCTTGCGCGTTTATATGCCACCACCGGCAGCGTTTCGGTGCGACGTCTCGATCGGTCCGGCACTAACGTGCCGTATGACCGATCTCCGGAATCTGAAAGTGCTCGACGCGTCTCTGCTATTGGTCGACACCGTCCACGCCGCGGCTGCCCACCTCGACGTGCGACGAGTGCCAAGGCTGCGCAATCAATTGCTTCGGGCAACGGATGCCATACCGGCCAACATTGCCGAAGGCGCCAGAGGCTCACGGCCGGAGTTCGTGCAATGCTTGCGCATTGCACTCAGATCGGCAGACGAAGTCGGTGCGCACCTGATGGTCGCACGGCGCGTTCATGCGCTGCCGCTGGATCAGTTCCGTCGGTGCGAAAGCAAGCGTGTTGCCGTCTGCAAGATGCTGCACGGATTGATCCGCACCGTGCAGGAATACCACGCGCGGGACAAGAACAGCGAACGGCGTTAAGGGCGAACAGCGTAAAGGGTTGCCACCCAACGGCACCGCGTAAGCAGGTGCCGGTAACGCTGTCCGGTTGGGAGGCAACCCTTTACGCTGTCCCCTCACAACGCCGTTCCCGCCGGGCGCCCCGCGCCCGGCGCCCCCCCCGCCTACTCTTCGTAGCCGCGCTCCAGCAAAAACGCCCGCACCTTCTCCGGGTTCCGCTCCACCTCGATGGACCCGGGGCGCAGGCCGGTGCGAACGAGCATGCCGCGGCCAGCGGAGCTGGCCACGACGAACGCATCGGTCGTGATGCACACCACTTCGGCAGTCTCCGACAGCTGCCCGGGGTGTCCGGAGAAGTGCATGGCGGAATTCTCGCTCATCCCCTCCACCTGCACGCTGCCGTGCGGTTCACTCCACGTGACGCCGGTGAACAGCACGATGTCGTTGTTGCCATCGATGAAGTCCTCGACGGGCACGCCGAGCACACCGCTGGTCGGCTCCAGCTCGGCCCGGATGCGATACGCATCAAAGAGCGCTTCCACATCGGCCGCGTCGAGCCCCACCCGCACCGCCTGCCCATCGCGGAGCACGACGGTGACTTCGTGCTCGGCGATGGAGATGCCGCGCCACGCCCCACGCAACTTGCGCAGGGCCTCCATGGTTTCGTTCGTGGCCTGAAATCGATACTCGCGCACAACACCTCATGAGGGAAGGCGAGGGAAATCTCGCCCCTGGGCACGCCGGTTCCCAGAGGCCGATGGGGCCCATGCACGAACGCCGGGCCGACGCCAAACGGCGTCGACCCGGCGTTCCGCCCTGCGGCACCCCCAGCGTTTACCGGCGGTCGCCTTCGTCCTCGAAGCCGAACGGATTGGCACCGCCGACCCCGCCCATGTTCTCGACCCGCAGGGTGGTCTTCTGAATGGTGTTGCCGATTTGCAGGACCACGCCGTAGTCACCCGTCGTGGCCGTGCTGCCCCCCCCACCGAAGCCGCCGAACCCGCGTCCCTGGGCGGGAAGCGGCAAGCCGATCAGCTCAAAGACCTTGCGTACCGCCGGGTTGCTGGCGGCATTCTGCAGCTGCTGCGCGCGCTGCTGCAGCTCGGCCAGGTTCGGCCCGGCAGCGGCGGCACCGCCCGGGCGCGGCGTGGCTTCCGCCGGCCGGGCACAGAACGGCTCCCACTGCGTGAGCGGGCGCTCGCACGGCCCCGCGGCCGCCCGACCCGCACCACCACCGACACGGAAGTTCGCGCCGCCCGCCGGCGGGTTGAGCAGCTGCTTGGCCAGGGCGAGGGCCGTGCTGTCGTACTTCGCCTTGGTGAGCGAGTCCAGCACCTGCGGCATGCGCACCGCGCGCAGAATGCTGTCACGCTTCTCGCTGGCGGAAAGCGGCGTACGCGCCGGCGCACGGCCAGTAACACCGAAGTTCCAGGTCACCGTATGCAGCCCCACGCTCCCGGGGCCGGTGATGGTGGAGATGGTGTCGCCCACGGCGTTGAGCACGCTGATGCGCGCCGGGGAGCCGGCCTGCGTGATGCGGTAGCTGATGTTCGCCCCGTAGGCCGGGTTGGGGGTGGCGAAGAAGCCTTGGGCGTTGCCGTTGCCGCTGGCCCCGCGCAGTGGCTCCTCACCCCACTGGAACGCGGTCCGCGGCGTGAACAGGTGCACCGGCTTCGCGGCCACCGCCTTGGTCATCTGCGAGAGCGGCGCCACGTCCACGATCCAGAATCCGCGTCCGTGCGTGGCGGCGATGAGTTCCTTGTCGCGCGGATGCACCTGCAGGTCGTACACCGGCACGCTCGGCAACCCGGCCGCCAGCTTGAACCAGTTGGCCCCGCGATCGATGGAGGCGTAGACGCTGAGCGACGAGCCCACGTAGAGCACCTCGGCGTTGTTCGGATCCTCCCGCACGACGTGCAGGAAGTCGGCGTTGCCATCGGCCGGCAGGTTGTTCACGATGCTGCTGAACGACTTGCCGCCATCCTTCGACACGAACAGATACGGCTTGAAGTCGCCGTTGCGATGGTTGTCGAAGGCCACGTACACCACGTTCGGATCGAACGCCGACGCCTCGATGCGCGTGACGTACACCTCACCACCATTCGGCAAACCGGCAATGTTCTTGCCGATGTTCTCCCAGGTGCCGCCATCGTTGGTGGTGCGCCACACGTTGCCGTCATCGGTACCGGCGTACAGCAGCCCCGGCTTGGCCGGGCTCTCCTCGAGCGCCACCACCGTGCCGTAGGTCTCGGCGCCCGTGGCGTCGAGCGTGATGCCGCCGGTGAGCCGCAGCGCGGTGTCGAGCTTGGCGGTGAGCTGGCGCGAGAGATCGGGCGAGATGATCTGCAGGTCGGCGCCGCGCTGCGACGACTTCAGCACGCGGTTGCCGGCGAAGTAGATCACCGCGGCGTTGTGCGGCGAAATGAAGAACGGGGAGTTCCAGTTGTAGCGCAGGCTCAGGTCGGCCGAATCCCGCGCCTGCAGCTTGCGCAAGCCGGCAATGGCCGTGAGTTGCGCCTTGCTGGCCGGCTTGAGCGGATCCCCGCGCACCGCGGCAATGCTGTCCTCCCACTCCTTGTACTTCGGCTGCCAGGAGGGCTTCTGGAAGCCGTAGCGCTCCCCCGTCTTGAGGTTGAGACGCGACACGTTGCCGCCTTGCGACTCGCCGTACACGATGTTGGGGTCGGTCGGATCCATCGCGGCGTAGAAGCCGTCACCACCCGAGATCGTGTACCAATAGCCCAGCGTCGTCTGGCTCACCCGGCGCCGACTGGGGCCGCACCACGTGCCGTTATCCTGCGCGCCACCGCAAATGTTGTACGGCACCGCATTGTCGAAGGCGACCTCGTAGAACTGCGCGATGGGCAGGTTCTGCGGCTGCAGGAAGTTGCCGCCGGCATCGTACGTGATGGCCACGCCGCCGTCGTTCGCGAGGAACCAGCGCTGCGGATCATTGGGGTCGATCCAGATGCCGTGATCGTCGACGTGCACGTTCTGCGCGGCATTGCGTGACGTCTTGCCGCCGTCTTCCGACAGCTGCAGTTCGGTGCTCGAGAAATACACGCGATCGGCATTCCGCGGATCGCTGCGCACCTGCGAGTAGTAGAACGGGCGCACGTTGATGTTGTTCATCTGCGCCCACGTCGCGCCACCGTCGGTGCTCTTCCAGAGACCGTTCAGCTTGGGATTCCGTTGCCCCACGATGGGGCCGGTGGCGTTCTCGGCCGCCTCGATCATCATGTACATGATGTCGGGGTTGGCGAGGTTGATGTCGAGGCTCATGCGCCCCTTGTAGCCGGCCGGGAACCCGCCGCCCTTCACCTCGGTCCACGTGTCACCACCATCGGCGCTCTTCCACAGCCCCGACCCCGGGCCGCCGGAGAAGAGCGAGTAGGGTGTGCGACGGCGCTCCCATGCCGTGGCGAACACGATATTGGGGTTCTTCGGGTGAATGGCGACATCCACGAAGCCCGCCTTGTCGCTGATGAACTTCACCAGCTTCCACGTCTGGCCGCCGTCGGTCGTCTTGTAAAGACCACGGTCCGGGTTCGAACGCCACGCGGCCCCGAGGGCGGCCACGAACACGACATTGGGGTTGGTGGGGTGCACCGCAATGCGACCGATGTGCTCCGTCTTCTCGAGTCCCGACGGCTTCCAGCTGATGCCGCCATCGGTGCTCTTGAAGATGCCGCCGCCCGGCTCAATGGAGTTGCGCGAGTTCGGCTCGCCCGTCCCGGCCCAGACCTGCTGAGTGTCACTCGGCGCAATCGCCAGCATCCCCATGGAGATGATGCGCTTGTCGTCGAAGACGGGGCGCCAGGTGATGCCGTTGTTGGTGCTCTTCCAGATGCCGCCGCCGGCGGCCGCGACGAACACGGTCTTGGACGGGCTCGGAATGCCCACGACATCGGAGAGACGGCCCATGAAGTTGGCCGGTCCCACGGTGCGCCATCGCAGCCCGGCGGTCGTGGCGGAATCGAGCGCCTGGGCACCGAGCGGGGTGGTCAGCAGGGCGCCCTGCAGCACGAGGCCGCCTGTCACCGCGGCAAGCCGTGGGACGAATCGTGAAAAGGACATGGAGAGGGGGGGATGGGAATCGGTACGCATTGGCCGTCACGGCCGTGCGACGAGATACGGATGGAAAACGCACGACGACGGCTGCACGTTTAGAGATATGATACCCACCATCGGCATTGCCGCCTACGATGCGGCCGGACCCCTGGCCCCGTGGCGCTTCGAGCGCCGCGACCTTGGCGCCCACGACGTGCACATCCGGATTCACTTCTGCGGAATCTGCCACTCCGACCTGCACACGGTGCGTGGCGAATGGGGACCGTGCGCTTATCCACAGGTTCCCGGCCACGAAATCGTGGGGCGCGTGGAACAGGTCGGCCCTGCCGTCACGCGGTGGAAGGCGGGCGATCTGGTGGGGGTGGGCTGCATGGTGAACAGCTGCCAGCAGTGCCAGCCCTGCGCGGATGGCCTCGAGCAGTACTGTGACAACGGCATGACGGGCACCTACGGCAGCATCGAGCAGGAAACCGGACGCCCCACCCAGGGCGGGTATGCCACCGACGTGGTGGTCCACGAGCAGTTCGTGCTGCGCGTCCCCGAGAATCTCGATCCGGCAGCGGTTGCCCCGCTGCTCTGCGCCGGTATCACCACCTGGTCGCCGCTGCGGCAGTGGAAGGTCGGGCCCGGGTCGCGCGTGGCGGTGGTGGGTATTGGGGGGCTGGGACACATGGCCGTGAAGCTGGCGCGGGCGCTCGGCGCGCACGTGGTGGTGCTCACGACCTCCCCCGGCAAGGCGGAGGATGCCCTGCGGTTGGGGGCCCACGAGGTGGTGCTGTCGCGCGACAAGCAGGCCATGAAGGGGCTGCGCAACTCCCTTGACGTCATCATCGACACCGTGGGGACGCCGCACGACCTCGAGGGCGAGATGCAGTTGCTGCGACTGGACGGGACCCTCGTGCTCCTTGGCGGTTCGCCCGAGCCGCATCCGTCGCCGGGAGCGTTCACCTTCATCATGAAACGCCGCCGCCTCGCCGGTTCGCTGATCGGCGGCATCGCCGAAACGCAGGAAATGCTGGATTTCTGCGGCGCCCACGGCATCACCGCCGACATCGAACTCATTGCTGCCGACGCCGTGAACGCGGCGTACGAGCGCATGCTGCGCTCCGACGTGCGCTATCGCTTCGTCATCGACGCGAGCACGATCTCGGCCCCGGCATAGGCTGAAGGACTCATGACCTGCCCACGCGGCCGGCGCACAAGTGCCGGCCGCGTGGGCCTTTCGTCGTACCTCCCGGACGCCATGGAACCGGTGCCCTCCTGCTGATTCCTGTCCTCAGCACAGGCCCGGACGGAGCGGGAAGACCGCCGATGGCGTGATCCTTCTGCCAGTTGACCGTGGCCGGCAAGCAGGCGTTCGTGGTGGAGGATGCCCGCACCCATGCCGCCGTGCGGCGCCCCCCTCGTCACACAGGACGCTTGACGCGCTGAAGGAGTGCGGCCTTCAGCGGTTTGTCGTTGCTGCCCGCGCCGGGTTAGGATTGTCAGGTGACCGTGGCCGTGCGCACTGCACCGGCCCGATGCGGGCCCCAGGGCCCTGCTCCCGCACACGCCTCGATCTGCCGCGACATGACGCTCCCTCACGGTGAGTCGGTCGATCCCGAACGCATTCTCGTCGTCGAAGATGATGACGCGCTGCGAGCAGCCGTGGCGCACACCCTGGGGGCGCTCTGCCCCGACGTACGCACCGCCGCCACCCTGGCCGACGCCTTCCGCGAAACCGCCCAGGCGCAGCCAGACCTGATCGTGCTCGATCTCGGCCTCCCCGACGGGGACGGGACGGAGTTGGTGACCAAGCTGCGTGCCGTGACCGACGTGCCGGTGATCGTGCTCTCGGGGCGCGACAGCGAGGACGCGAAGGTGGCGCTGCTCGACGCCGGTGCGGACGATTTCCTCATCAAGCCGTGCGGTGCAGCCGAGCTGCTCGCGCGGGTTCGCGGACAGCTGCGGCGCTCCGCCACCTCACAGGCCGCCCGGTCGTGGGCGCGCGTGCTCGTCGACGGGGTCGAGATCGACCTCGTCTCGCAGCGTGTCGTGCGCAACGGCGTGCCCCAACGGCTGACCCCGACCGAGTGGGCCCTGCTGCGTGCGCTCGTACTGCAGGGAGGGCGCCCGGTGTCGCCGAAGCAGCTGTGGGACATCGTGTGGGATCGGGAGTTCGGTGACTACTCGACCCATGTGCGCGTGCACATTACCCATCTGCGGCGCAAGATCGAGCCCAATCCGCAGGTCCCCAGCCTCATCATCACCGAGCCAGGGGTTGGATACCGTTTCAATGGCCCGCGGTGACCCGGTCGCGCGTTGGGCTGTGGGCCGTATGGCTTGGGGTCTACGCCGTCACGACGGTGCTGCTGTACGCGGCCTCCGGGTTGCCGGACATCCGCGTGGCGCATGCGGTGCTGGCTTACCTCGTTCTGGTGATCATGGCCAGTCGTCAGGAGGGGCGTGCGCTCTCCATGACCATGGTGGGGCTGAGTTATCTCGCTGTGAAGTGGTTCTACGTGCCGCCGCGGTTCACGCTGCGTGCGGCCACGCAGCTCGATGGCGTACTGCTGGCGGGGTTCGTGATCACGGGGTGGATGCTCTCCGAGCTGTTCGCCAAGCAGCGCGCGGCCACGCGAATCGCCGAGGAGCGCACGCGCGAGGTGGAGCGCCTGAGCGCCGAACGGCTTCAGCTCGAACGTGAAGCGTCCACCGCCCGCGTAATGCGTGAGGCCGACCGCCTCAAGAATGCCCTGCTGAGCTCCCTCGCCCACGATCTCCGCTCCCCCGTGTCGACCTTGTCGCTGCTCTCCGACCCGGCGGCCGGATTCACCGCCGACGTGGCGCTGTCACGCGTCCATGAGGAAGCGCAACGGTTGGGCGAGTACATTGCCACCTTGCAGCGCTTCGCGGCGGAGGGTGGCGGCAGCATGCTGGCGCTCGACGTGCATGACGCGACCGCGCTGGTGCACACCGCGCTGCGTTCATCGGCGGGGGTGCTTGCCGGGCGGCGCGTGGACGTGGTCACCCGGCAGGAGGGGATCGTGGCCCGGTGCGACCTGACGCTCACCATGCAGGTGCTTGGCAACCTGCTGCAGAATGCGGTGCGCTATGCACCCGCCGGTGCACCGATCGACGTGACGGTGTCCGCGACGCCGTCCACCGTGGAACTTGCCGTGGCCGACCGCGGCCCCGGCGTTGGCGAGCAGGAGCTGGACCGGCTCTTTGTGCCGCTGCAATCGCGTCCTTCCGCGGCGGCCGGTGCAACCGGCGACACCGTCGCGTCCGGCGGGCGCATGGGCATGGGACTCGCCATTGCGCGCACCTTCGCCAGGGCTCAACGCGGCGACGTGATGTATCGCCCTCGCGCCGGGGGCGGGGCCGAGTTCATCGTGCAGCTGCCACGCGCCCCCGTGGGCTGAGCCCGGCTACTTCACGCAGTCGCCCAGCAGCGCCTTTCGTGCCGATTCCGGCGTCCGAATGTCCTGGTAGAATTCGGCGATGTACCCGAGCGCACTCTTCACCGTCCCGGGTGTCATGAGCTTGCCGATGGTGTCGGCGTACAGCGCCTCGATGGCCGGGCGCTTCGCCCGGAAGGTCTCGTAGACGGCCGGATACGCCACGTCGTGCGCACACCAGCCACGAAAGAGGCGCGTACGCACGCTCCTGATGGGCAGTGAGGGATCGGTTCCCGCGTAGTGGGCGTTGATAATGCCGGAGAAGTCGAAGTCGTACGCCACGGGCGCGTACCGGCCATCGGGCAACGACACGATCTCCCCATTGTGCAGGCCGTTGAACGACACGTCGGTGTTCGCGATGAGGTACAGGTAGGTGTACACCATGGCCGTGTGCGCCGGATCGAGGTCTTCGGCGGTGGCGCCCTTCCGATCGAGAATCTTGCCGCCGCTGCGCGCGGCCAGCTGGGCGGGATCCTCGATGATGAAACCGTACCGTGTCGTCTCGACCTGTCCGGTGGCACTGTCGGCGTAGGCGATGCGCAGCACGCGGATCTTGTGCGACAGGTCGGTGACATGCCGGTAAATGCGATACAGCTGGGCCTCGTGCAGGTTGTACTGCTCGTACTGCGTGGTGTTGCGGCAGAAGCCCACCATCTTCGGTTCCTCCAGATTGGCGAACTCGGTGCCATCCGCCGTCTTGTCGCCGAACTTGAGCCGCAGCGGCGGGAAATCGCAGTGCTTGAGTCGCCAGACACCCCGCGTCTTGGCACGCACCGGCACGGCCACCTGCTTGCCGGCAGCATCGGTGTAGCTGAGGCGCGCCCAGCGCCACGGCGCGTTCGGCTGCTTGTCGCGCCGGATCTGCTTCATGTTGAGGGTGAGCGTGATGTCGAAAGGGAGCTCACTGCGGAAGAGGCGCGGATTGGGCACTTTGCGTGCGGCCGTATCGGCCCCTGGTGCCTGCGGGGCCTTCGGTGCCTTCTCCGTGTCCTTCTTGCCCTGCGCCGTGGCCACCAGCGGCAGCAGCAGGAGCGCCCCAGCAGCCCGGCATCGGGGCCATGGCCAGCGGTACAGGCGCGATATCAGCATGGCACCCTCACTCGATTTCGGCAGCGGTCAGCTCGGAAGCGCCGGCGGCACGCACCAGCGACAGCAGTTCATCGGGACCCGTCTTCTTGCGCAATTGCACGCGATACTCGATCACCGTGGTCTCCTCACCGATCTGCATGCCCCCGAATCGCCAGGTCTTGGTGAACTCCGAGAGCCGCGGCTCGAGGACGCCCCGCAGTCCGTTGGCGTTGCTCGTGGACAGGCGCAATGTGCGCTCTTCGACCAGCACCGGCATCTCGGTGGTCATGTTGTTGGCCTTCGCGCGCCGCCAGGCGCGTTCGGCCAGCCCTTCGAGCTGCTCCGTCGTCATGTTCTTGAGCACCTCGTCGTCCATGCGCGCCACGAACGTGCCGGTGCGCGCCATCTGCTTGGCGCGCTGCAGCTTGCGCTCGGCCAAACGCCCGTCGAGTTCGGCCGGCGCGCTGCCGAAGTCGGTGTACCAGAGGGCGAAGGCCAGCAGGTTGAAGGTGAGACTGAGTACTGCTGCCACGGGGAGATTGACCGCCGACGACAGACCAATGGCCGTAGCCAGAAAGACGTAGACGGCGTCCTTCGAGTCGTCGAGCGAGTTGCGGAAGCGCACGGCGGCCACAATGCCCGCCAGCGAAAAGGCGAGCGCCAGCGAGTACTTGACCAGCAGCACGATTCCGGCGACCACCGTGGGCAGGATGACCAGGAGTTGCACGACCGACTGCTGGTAGCCACGCTTGGCGCGCGTGAGCAGATACACCCACGCCACCGGCAGTGACAGCAGCGCCGCCGCGATCATGGCCACCCCCACGGTGAGCGCCAGCGTGGCCTCGTCGAGCCCACTCGCGGGGCCGGCGGCCACCAGATCCTGCAGCGAGGTGGCGCCACCGGGTCCCGTCTCGGTGCCGAGGCCCATGAGTGCTTCCAGCGACGGCGGCAGCCGGTTCGCCCATCGGTGAACCGCGAGTGCCGTCCCGCCGATGAGCGCGAGGTAGTACACGAGGCAGCGGACGATGACGCGCGTGGCCGGTGTGTTGCGCCACCCGGTCATTGCCACGAACTCCGTGAGGAATGCAAGTCGATCATGGGGACAAAGGCGACACGAGCCGATTGGTCGGCCCAAGGGTAGGACCCGGAGGCGTGGGCCGCCGCGCCAACTCACGGAGCGGTGCCCCGACGCCCATAATCGTGCGCCACGGGCCATCGCGCCATACATTCGCCGCATGAAGCGTTCCATACTGGGATTGCCGCTGATCGTGACGCTGGCCTGCGTCGCAGGCGCCGCCGCTTCCCCGGGGTCGGTGGCCACGACGATGCCGTCCGGGGCCGAGCGGGCGCGCGCGGCGTCGGGCACGCAGCCGAAACCCCGGCTGGTCGTCCTCATCACCATTGACCAGTTCCGGGCGGATTACCTCACCCGGTACGGCAGCCAGCTGCAGGGCGGCATTGCCCGTCTGGCGCGTGGTGGCATGCACTTCACCGATGCCCACCACGATCACGCGATCACGGAAACGGCGCCGGGGCACGCCACGCTGCTCTCCGGACGGTTCCCGCGGTCCACCGGCATCATGATGAACTCGATCGGGGTAGACGACGAGTCCGCCCCGCTGGTGGCGGGCGGGTACGGCCCCGGCGCGTCACCCACGCGCTTTCAGGGCACGACCCTCGTCGACTGGATGACGGCGGCCGAGCGGCGGACCCGCACCCTGTCGGTGTCGATGAAGGACCGGGGGGCCATTCTGCCGATGGGCCGCGCGAAGTCCGATGTGTACTGGTACTCGATCGACGGGCGCTTCCTCACCAGCAGCTACTACCGCAAGGATCTGCCGACGTGGGTCACCGCCTTCAACGAGCGCCAGATGGTGGCCGGTTTTGCGGGTAAGTCGTGGTCGCTGCTGCTCCCCGACAGCGCCTATGTGGAGCGAGACAGCGTGCCCATCGAGATGGGCGGGCGCGGCTTCCTGTTTCCGCACCAGCTGACCGACGATGTGATCGATGCCGGGGCGAACATCCGCATCACCCCGTTCATGGATGACATGGTGCTGGCGTTCGCGTTGCACGGGGTGGCGTCACTGCAACTCGGTGCCGGCGCCCACACCGATCTGCTGGCGCTCTCCCTCTCTGCCACCGACGTGATCGGCCACAACTTCGGCCCCGATTCGCGGGAGATGCACGATCAGGTGCTGCGCGTCGACCGCGCCATCGGCACCTTCCTCGATTCCTTGTACCAGCTGCGGGATTCGTCCACGGTCACCGTGGTGCTTACGAGCGACCACGGCGTGGGCACGATTCCCGAACTGGCGCCCAACAGCGTGCAACCGCCACCGCGTCGCGTATCGCTGGCGCCGGTGGTGCCCGCCCTGCGCGCCAAGCTGCGTGAGATGAAGGTGGACACCTTCGCCATCGACATCGACATGAACATCCTGCTGGGCGATCGTCGCGCGTTCCGTCGGCAGGCCGACTTCGAGGTGGCAATGCAGTTCTTCGTGGAGCAGCTGCGCACCGTGCCGGGTGTGGCCCGCGTAGACCGCTTTCCGGCGCTGCTCGCCGACACGGCAACCGACGTCATTGCGCGGCGCTGGGCCCATCAGTTTCCCGCCACCTCCAACGTGGAGGCGGTGATCACACTCGATCCGCTCAGCACCTGGGGAGGCAACATTGCCTCGCACGGGTCGCCCCACGACTACGACTCGCGCGTACCGCTCATCCTTGCCGGCGCGGGGGTCACGCCTGGCACGCAGCGCCAGTTCGTGCGCACGGTCGATATCGCCCCGACGCTGGCGCGGCTGCTGGGGGTGAAGCCGCTGGAACGACTGGATGGCACGCCGCTGTCGCTCGGTTCGCCACCCTGATCCGCGCACGGCACCGCGCTGGCCGCAGCCGCCGACGATCGGATCCTGGCCTTCGAGATCCCCGCCCCGGTCCCACGGTTCTGGTTGCGTGCGCGAGACGCCATACTTCCGGCATGCGATTCGCCCGCTATCTCATGATCGCCTTCATGGCGTTCGTCTTCGTGGCGCTCTACTACTCGGCCACGGCCCCGGTGGAGCCGGGGCCGGTGGCCGGTCCGACGCGTCCGGCGCCGGTTCCGTAAGCCGGCGTGGTGGTCCGCGTTGGCCGTCGGTGCCGTTTCACCGGCCTGCCGGGCAACGCATATGCCTGCGTGCCGCACCCCGCGTGGAGGCTCCACCCCGAAGACAGCGCCACCTGACCGTCGCACCCATCACCAGCTGAGCGCATCGCGCACCGGCGGCGTGCACGAAGCGCCGCACTGTCTCATCGTCCGGCAGGCGCGCCGCCAACGCCATGTCAGCGTCCCGCGTTCGCGCGCACGGCGAGGGAGCCGAGTCGCTCGCCGGCGGCGCGCAGCGTTTCCTCGCGCTTGGCGAAGTGGAAGCGAATGAGATGCTTCACCGGTTCGCGGAAGAAGCTTGACCCGGGCACGCCGGCCACCCCGACGTCCTTGATCAGCCACTCGCTGGCGGCCGTATCGTCGGCAAAGCCGAGCGCACTGATGTCCACCATCACGTAGTACGCGCCCTGCGGTTCCGTGAAGGGTAGCCCGGTGGTGCGCAGAATGTCGAGGAAGAGTTCGCGCTTGGCCGTGTACAGCGTGGTGAGCCCCTCGTAGTACGACGGCGGCAGTTCGAGCGCGCCCACGGCGGCTTCCATGAGCGGCGCGGCCGCGCCCACCGTGAGGAAGTCGTGCACCTTCTTCGCCTGATTGATCACGTGCGCCGGCGCGTGCACGTACCCCAGACGCCACCCGGTGATGGAGTACGTCTTCGACAGCGAGTTCACCGTGATCGTGCGCTCGAAGGCGCCCGGCAGCGTGTTGACGTACACGTGCTCGTGCGGCGCGTAGATGATGTGCTCGTACGGCTCGTCGGAGATGATCCAGGTATCGTACTGCTCGGCGTAGCGCAGAATGGTGAGCAGCTCCTCGCGCGTGAACACCTTGCCGCTCGGATTCGAGGGATTGCAGATGACGATCGCCTTCGGGTGCTGCGCAAACGCCCGCTTGAGATCGTCCTCGTCGAAGCCGAAGCCGGGCGGATGCAGCGGCACGTAAATCGGCTCCGCCCCCGAGAGAATGGCGTCGGCGGCGTAGTTCTCGTAGAACGGCGAGAAGACGATGACCTTGTCCCCCGGATTGCAGGCCGTCATCATGGCCACCATCATCGCTTCGGTGCTGCCGCACGTCACGACCAGATGCTGGTCGGGGTCCACCTCGAGGCCGGAGAAGTGCTGGATCTTCTTCGCCAGCGCCTGCCGGAACCGCGGGGCGCCCCAGGTGACGGCATACTGGTGAAAGGGGCCGCGCGTGGCGCGCTCGAGCCCCTCCAGCAGCACCTCGGGGGGATCGAAATCGGGGAACCCCTGCGAGAGGTTGATGGCGCCGTACTGGTTCGCGAGGCGGGTGGTGCCGCGAATGACGGATTCCGTGAAGACGGACAGGCGGGTGGCGGTGGAAGGCATGGCCGAGAGACTACCGCGCGGTCCCCGAGTACGCCATGGTTTTGCCATGCCTTCACGCGCGATCTGGTTGATCAGCCTATCCGGGCTGCTGCCGTTTCTCACCTGTCTTGTGCTCGCCTACGGGGTGCCGGCCTACGCCGAATCCGCCAAGACGGTGTTCCTGGTCTATTCGGCGCTCACCCTCACGTTTCTCGGCGGGGCACGGTGGGGCGCGGAACTGGTGCGGGCGCCGGAACGCCCCGATCTGCTGCGCCTGGTGCTGTCGGCGGTGCCGTCGGTGTTGGGGATGTTCGCGCTGGTGCCGCGCACCGCACCGCAGGTGGCGGTGGGG
The DNA here is from genome assembly GCF_027531815.1 of Gemmatimonas sp. Taxonomy (NCBI): domain Bacteria; kingdom Pseudomonadati; phylum Gemmatimonadota; class Gemmatimonadia; order Gemmatimonadales; family Gemmatimonadaceae; genus Gemmatimonas; species Gemmatimonas sp. The sequence continues at coordinate 270,440 of NZ_JAPZSK010000001.1, forward strand.
CTGCTGCTGCTGTCGTCGGCCGGCCAGCTGGTGTGGGATGTCCAGGCATCACGAGCCGGGCTGCTGCCGTCGTGGAATGGGCGGGTGCGCACCGTCATGACGGCGCTGGGCACGGTGTGCACAGCGGCGATGTGGCCGCTGTTCCGCGGGTGATGTGAGCGCTGGCGTGGGCTGAACCGCCGATGGCAGACGGGAGCCCCCCCGGCTGTAGTTCCCGGCGCCCGGTGCCCACGAATTACCTTGCGTCATGCTGCACCTCTGGTCGTCGTCCCGCTACGCCATCGAGCTTCCCGAAGGCCACCGCTTCCCCATGGCCAAGTACGCGCTGCTGCGCGAGGGGGTGCTGCGCGAGGGGCTGGTGCCGCCGGAGCGCCTGCACGACCCGGCGCCGGCCGCGCTCGACGACCTCCTGCGCGTGCACACGCCGCAGTACGTGGACCACATTCGGCACGGCACGTTGCCCTACGCCGAGCAGCGGCGCATCGGGCTGCCGTGGAGCGAGGCGTTCGTGGAGCGGGCCTTTCGTGTGGTGCAGGGCACCATCGAAGCCACGGAATCGGCGCTGCGGCATGGCGTGGCCATGAACCTGGCCGGGGGCACGCATCACGCCTTCCCCGATCGTGGCGAGGGCTTCTGCACCTTCAATGACGTGGCGGTGGCGGTGCGCCGCCTGCAGGCGATGGGCATGGTGCGCCGCGTGGCCATCGTCGACCTCGACGTGCACCAGGGAAACGGCACGCACGGCTGCTTTGCCGGCGACTCCGACGTGTACACGTTCAGCATGCACGGCGCCAAGAACTTCCCCTTTCACAAGGTGCCCGGTACCCGCGATGTCGAGCTGGCCGACGGCACCGGTGATGACGAGTACCTCGACCTGCTGCAGCGGCATCTGCCCGAGGTGCTGCGCGCGGCACGCCCCGACCTCGTGGTGTACCTGAGTGGTGCCGACCCGCACGAAGGAGACCGGCTGGGTCGGCTCCGCCTCACCTTCGACGGGCTCATGAGTCGCGACCGCTACGTGATCGGCAGCTGCCGCGAGGTGGGAATTCCCGTGTGCACGACCATGAGTGGCGGCTACGGCCGTGACGTGCACGATACGGTGGCGGTGCACCTCAACACGGTGCGGGTGCTGCGGGCCTTTGCTGCCGGATGAGCCGTTTGCGCTCCGGCACGATAGCTTTGAGTGTGCATTTCTCACCTCAGCGCACTCTGGGAGCTCCTATGCGTGGTTTCATCCTGCGGCGCAGCGCCGCGGTTCTGCTTCCCCTGGTTGCTGCCGCCAGCGCCGCCGATGCGCAGGGGCAGGTCTACCGGTCGTCGGCCCACGACTACCGCGTGGTGAAGGTCGTCGATGGGCTCGTGAACCCGTGGGGCATGGCGTTTCTCCCCAACGGGGACATGCTGGTGACGGAGCGGGGCGGGCGGCTGCGCATCGTGCGCGGTGGCGCCCTTGTGGTCACGCCGGTGGCCGGCGTGCCCGCCGTGGTGGCGGCTGGCCAGGGCGGCCTGCTCGACGTGGCGCTGCACCCGCAGTTCGCCAGCAACCGGCTCCTCTACCTCACCTACTCCAAGCAGATGCCCGGTGGCTCGACCACGGCGCTGCATCTGGCGCGCTTCGAGAACGATGCGCTGGTGGGCGGCAAGGACATCTTCATTGCCGAATCGAAGGGGCGACCGGGACACTTCGGTTCACGCATCACCTTCGACAAGTCGGGGCACCTGTTCATCAGCGTGGGCGACCGGCAGATCGCGCCCGAGGGCGATCTGGCGAAGCACCCCGCGCAGGACCTGTCCAATCACCACGGCAAGATCATCCGACTCAACCTCGACGGCAGTGTGCCGACGGACAATCCGTTCGCCAAGCAGGCCGGCGCGAAGCCGGAGATCTGGAGCTACGGGCATCGCAATCCGCAGGGGCTGCTGGTGCACCCGGTCACCGGCGATCTGTGGGAAGTGGAGCACGGTCCGCAGGGCGGCGACGAGTTGAACCTGGTGGAGCCCGGCAAGAACTACGGGTGGCCCGTGGTGGGCTTTGGCGTGAACTACGGTCCCGGCAAGGCGATTCACGCCAGCACCATGGCGCCGGGGATGGAGAATGCGAAGCACGTGTGGGTGCCGTCCATCGCCACATCGGGGCTGCTGGTGTACACCGGCAGCAAGTTCCCCGAATGGAAGGGGAGCGTTTTCGTGGGCGGGCTCGCGGGCATGCGCGTGGCGCGTCTCACGCTCGACGGACAGAAGGCGGAACTGGCCGACAACCTCGTGAGGGGGATCGGCCGCATCCGTGATGTGCGCCAGGGGCCTGATGGCTTCATCTACCTCGCGGTGGACGACGCGCAGGGCAAGCCCACGCCGGTGGTGCGGCTCGAGCCGGTTGCGCGCAAGTAATGCGTGAGAGGCGATCGGTTCACCGCCGCGGTGCGCTGCTGCGCATCGCGGCGGTGTGCGTTGCTGCCGCGGGGCTGAGTGCCGCGGTCGCGGCCTGCGACACGCGTGGCAATCGCTTCGGTACCGTGGCCACCGCCGCGGCGTCGATGGGCAATGCCGATCGTCCCGGCTGGACGCTTACCTGGTACGACGAGTTCACCGACACGATCCTCAATGCCGGCAAGTGGGTGGCCGAAGAGGGCAACGGCTTCTGGAACGCCGACAGTAGCGCGTATGTGAGTGGCTGGGGCAACGACGAACTGCAGTGCTACACCGCGTCGCCTGCCAACGTGCGGGTGCGGGACGGCGCGCTGCGCATCATCGCTCGGCGGGAATCCGTGCCCAACGTGTCGTCGCGTGACCGCACCGATCGCTGCGCCTTCTCTTCGGCGCGCCTCAAGACGCGCGCGCACGACGGGCGCGAACTGTTCGCCCAGCGGTACGGGCGCATCGAGTTCCGGGCGCGCCTCCCCGAAGGACAGGGGCTGTGGCCGGCGCTGTGGCTGCTTCCGCTGCGCGACGCGTACGGCACCTGGGCCGCGAGCGGCGAAATCGACGTCATGGAAGCACGCGGCCAGAACCCGCAGGTGGTGCTTGGCACGCTGCACTACGGCGGCCAGTGGCCGAACAACGTGCACACCGGCATGGACTACACGCTACCGAACAACGGCCGCATCAGCGACTGGCACGTGTATGCCATCGAGTGGAGCCCCAAACGCATTGCGTGGTTCGTGGACGACTCACTGTACCAGACGCAGACCGACTGGTACAGCGGCACCGACAGCACGCAGAAGAGCCGGGGAACGGCGCCCTTCGACCAGCCCTTCTACCTCGTCATGAATCTCGCGGTGGGTGGACGGTTTCTCGGTGCCCCCGACAGTACGACGAAGTTCCCCGGCGAGCTGCAGGTGGATTGGGTACGGGCGTACGAGCAACAGCAACAGCCTAAGGAGTAAAGCGTTCCCTCCTGACTGCACCGCGCCAGCCGTGATCGCCGTGCAGTCGGCTGGCAACGCATGACCCGTTACGCCGTTCCCGCGGCGCAGCGCGCCGCCCCCCCTAGATCAGTGGCGGCTCCATCCCCAGGTCTTCCCACTCTTCCTTCGCCGGACCGTAGACTCCCGGCACGCGCAGCCCGGCCTGACGCATCAGCACCGTCATCTGTCCGCGATGATGGATCTGATGGCTCATCAGCGCCGCGAGCGTCATCGCCTTGGTCCAGGTGAAGCCGTACATCTCGTCGGTCGTGGTCAGCGTGAGATCCGTCCACTTGGCCTTGATCTCTTCCACGAGTGACAACGCCGCCGACGCGTAGCCGTGCGCGATCTCCACGGCCGTAGGCGGGACCTCCTCGTGCTCCCCTACACCGTCCACAGCGAGCCCCGTCTTGTTCATCATTTCGGGAATGGTCTGCGCGATGTGCCAGGCCAAACGACCGAGGTTACGCCCACCCGGATACATCGGTTGCGAGAGTGACGCGTCGGTGAGCGCGTCCATGAGCTTCTGGGTGTCGCCACTTTCGAACGCCCAGTGCGAGAGGAATTCTTCGAGGGAGTGATACATGGCCGGGCAGCTCGGTAGGGGGTGGGAAGAACCGGAGTGCAGGCAAGTTCCAGCCGCAGTCGCCACCCGACAAGGGTGTATCCGGCGCCCCCGTGGAACTTCGCGCCGGCCTCGTCACTACATGGGAGGCGACCGTCGATGAGCGAGATTGGACCACGGGGATCAGGAGAGAGGTGGATGCGGCGATCCGTGCGAGTGATGGGGATGGTAGCTCTTGGAACGATGCTGCTTGGCGGAACGACGTTGGGGGCGTTGCGGCTTGATGATCCGGTGCCCGGCTTCGCCGACCGTCGGGGCGAGGTCGCGTCGGTCACGCGCGACGAGGCCACCGTCGAGGAGGGGCATCGTATCGAAGCGGTGACCGTGCGGTCCACCAGCGGCGTTACCGTGCCAATGCTCGTGAAGCGGCCGCTGGCCGATTCCGCCGCGCCACTGGTCGTTGTTCTCGGCGGCCATGCCACGGGACGCGATGCGGCGCGCCTCATCCCCGACACGCGCGGGCGGGTGGTGGTCGCGCTGTCGTACCCGTACACCGGGCCGCACCGCATGAAGGGGCTCGAAATCTTCAAGTGGGCACCGGACATTCGTCAGGCGCTGCACGATACGCCGCCGGCCATTCAGCTGGCGCTCGACTGGCTGCTGCAGCAGCCGTGGGTGGACGCCCGTGAAGTGCACGGGGTGGGCGCCAGTCTGGGCACCCCGTTCATGACCGTGGCGGCGGCACTCGACCCGCGCATCACCCATGTGTGGAGCGTGCACGGCGCGGGGCAGTCGCGTGCCCTGCTGGCGCACAACGCGCGCGAGTCCATGCCCCACCTGCTGGCGCCACTCGCCGGTGTGCTGGCCGACGTGATCGTCTCCGGGCCCTACCTCACCCCCGAGCGGTGGGCCGCCCGCATTGCCCCGCGTCCGTTCACGATGATCAACGCCACCAACGACGAGCGCCTCCCCCGGGCAGCCGTGGAGGCGCTGTACGACGCGGCGCAGCAGCCCAAGTCGCTGCTCTGGATGCCGGGGCAGCATGTCCAACCCAATCGCCCGGAGGTCGTGCGCGCGCTCGTGACCACGGTGCTGCAGCGCATGGAGCCCGCACCCGCGGAAAGCAAAGCGGCCGGCGAATAGTTCGCCGGCCGCCCGAGCCCATCATGCAAGACCACGACGCAGGCCGTCAGGCGTGCGACGCCCAGCTCGTCTCCCCCTTGGTATACGGCAGACACGGCTCGTACTTCCCTGGCGTTTCCTTGTAACGCATCGCCTTCGTGTAGCCGATCTCGCTGGTGAAGAAGCCCAGCAGGGCGAGCTCCTTCATCATGCGGAAGTAGTGCTGCGGCTCATCGGGCTTGCGCGTCTTCTGAAACGCGTGCTGCTCCTGGTCGAGCGTGGTGAGCACCGCCGTACGCTGCTCCGGCGTGGCCTGCATGAAGCCGGTCTGGTGCGCCGCCTTGCACGCCTCCTCCACCTTGGCCATGCCCTCGCGGAAGATCCGCTGCTCGGCCGGCGTGTACGTGTCGGTGACCATGAGCGCCATGAAGGGTCCTGTCGCCGCGGCCTTGGCTCCCGGTGACTTGGCCGTGGACGGCAGAATGGTGTCGGCCACCTCGTCGAGAAACTGCTGGTCGGCTACGCTGAACTCGCCAATGGGCGCCGGTCCTGTGGCCCCGGCCTGCGCGCTGTCGGTGGCAGCCGGGCGGTCGCCGGCGCAGGCCGTGAGCAGCTGGCTGCCGCCCACGAAGGCCACGCCACCCAGCAGCACGCTCACGCGTCGGATCGCTTCGCGGCGATCGATCCCGGACATGCGTTCGAAGTCGGTCATACGCGCGATCTCCTTACAGTTCGCGGCGCTTGAGCGCGTTCACGGCAAACTCCGCCGCACGCGCCGTCAACGCCATGTAGGTGAGCGAGGGATTCACCGCCGCGGCCGACGTCATGCACGACCCGTCGGTGACGAACACGTTGAGCGCATCCCACACCTGGTTGTTGCCGTTCAGCACCGACGTCTTCGGGTCGCGCCCCATGCGGGCCGTCCCCATCTCGTGAATCCCCATGCCGGGCGCATAGCCACCGTCGTACGTCTTCACGTCCTTCACGCCGCTGTTCTCGAGCATCTCCGCCATCTCGACGGTCATGTCCTTGCGCATGAGCCGCTCGTTCTCCTTGATCTCGCAATCGATCTTGAGCACGGGCAGCCCCCACTTGTCGGTCTTGGTCTCGTCGATGCTGATCTTGTTGCTGTGGTCGGGGAGCATTTCGCCGAAGGCGGTGGCGCCAATGGTCCACTCGCCCGGCTGCGCCATCTCGTCCTTGAAGTCGCCACCGATGCCCAGCTCGGCCACGGCGCGCCCCCACCCTTCGCGGCTGGCACTGCCCTGATAGCCGAAGCCGCGCAGGTACGGCCGCTTGTCGCCGAACAGGTTCTGCCAGCGCGGGATGTAAAAGCCCGTGGGACGACGGCCGTAGTAGTACTTGTCGTCGAACCCTTCGATCCGACCGCCCGCGCCGAGGCGGAAGTGGTGGTCCATGAGGTTATGCCCCAACTCGCCGCTGCTGCTGCCAAGCCCCTCGGGCCAGATGTCGCGCGCCGAGCGCATGAGCAGCCAGGTGCTGTTGAGCGTCGACGCGCAGAGGAAGAAGATCTTGGCCTTGTACTCGGTGGCTTCCTTCGTGACCGCATCCACCACCCGCACCCCGCTCACCTTCTTGGTGTTCTTGTCGTACACGAGCTCGTGCACGATGCTGTTCACCTTGAGCGTGAGATTGCCCGTCTTCTGCGCGGCCGGCAGCGTGCTCGACTGCGTGCTGAAATACGCGCCGAAAATGCACCCCAACCAGCAGGCATCGCGCGTCTGGCACTGTCCGCGGCCGGGGAGCGGCTGCGTGAGGTTGGCGCTGCGACCAATGATGAGGTGACGCTTGCCGCCGTAGCTCTTCTTGATCTGCTCGGCCACATGCTGCTCGCCGCAGTTGAGCGCGAACCCGGGAAGGAATTCACTGTCGGGGAGCTGCGGCAGGTTCTCGCGCGTTCCCTGAATGCCCGCGTGCTTCTCCACGTAGGAGTACCACGGCGCGATGTCGCGGTAGCGGAGGGGCCAGTCCACCGCGAGCCCCTCCTTGGCGTTCGCCTCGAAGTCGAAGTCGCTCCAGCGGTAGCTCTGGCGTCCCCACATGAGTGAGCGACCGCCGAGGTGGTAGCCGCGGTACCAGTCGAAACGCTTCACCTCGGTGTACGGGCTGTCCTTGTCGTTCGCCCAGTAGTCGAGGTTCTTCTCGTTCAGGGGATAGTCACGGCGCAGCACGGGGTAGTCGGCTTCCATCTGCTTGGTGCGCCCGCCGCGATGCGGATACTCCCACGGCCCCTTGGTGGCGTTCTTGTAGCCGGTGATGTGGTCGATGTTGTGCCCACGCTCGAGCAGCAGGACCTTGAGCCCCTTTTCGGTGAGTTCCTTGGCGGCCCAACCGCCCGAAATGCCGGAGCCCACGACAATCGCGTCGAACTCCGTCGTCTGTGCAGCCTGCACTGCGCCTCCTGTTCGTGGCCCGGGACGAGGGTGGGCCAATCGGTGCCTGTCCGGCGGGGTGGGAAGGTGCGCCGGGGTCGCCGGTGTTCGTACCCGGCGTTCTCCCCAAATAGTGTAGGGCGGCACAGAGTCACGCGAGGGGTGTTTCGGAAACAGCGCGCCGGACGCACTTTGGAAGATGATCTCGCGCCTCTCCCCTCGCCCGGTTCGCGCCGCCGTGCGCCCCAGCCGGTGTCGGCTCTCCGCCGTCACGCTGACCGCGCTCCTGGCGACCGCCCTGGTGATGACCGCCTGCACCGCGCCCCGTCCCACACCGGCTCCGGAACCGGTGTTCATTCACCCGGACGGTCCGCCGGTCAATCCCTTTTCCCCGGCCGTACGGGTCGGGGATCTGGTGTTCGTCTCCGGCACCCTCGGTACCACCGGCACGGGACTCACCCTCGTGCCCGGCGGCATTCAGCCCGAAACACGTCAGGTGATGGAGAACATCAAGCGCACGCTGGCGGCGGCGGGGCTTGGCATGGACCGGCTCGTGAAGTGCACGGCGTATCTGGCCGACCTCACGGAATGGCCGGCGATGAACGAGGTCTACCGGTCGTACTTCACCAACGGCCGGTTCCCGGCGCGTGCGGCGGTGCAGGCCACGTTGCTGAACGGCGCGCGTGTGGAACTGGAGTGCATCGCCGCGGCACGCTGAGCGCGGCACGCTGAGCGCGGCACGCTGAGCGCGGCACGCTGCCGGCGGTCACCACGACCGCCGTGCTCCCGTCAGTCGCCCAGGGCGGCCACGTCGCGCGTGACGCGCTGCACGATGAGGTGCGCCCCCAACTGATCGGCGGCGGTCAGCGCGCGCTGCCGCTCGGCCGCCACGGCCGAGCGTTCCGCCCCTTCGGCGCGCAGCACGTGGGCCCGAATGCGATGCAGCTCGGGGATCCAGACGATCTCGCCGGTGCTGCTCGCATTCCCCAGCCCCTCGTCCACCGCCTGCCGGGCATCACTCACGCGGCCGGCCTCCAGATACCCTTCGGCGAGGAAGCCCTGGTATTCGGACACACTGGCCAGACACCGGAACATGGTGAGCGCGCCCACCGTGGCCTCCAGCGTCGCAATGCCGGCGTCGAGCTCGCCCACGGCAATCTGCGCACGTCCGAGATACGCGGCCGTCCACAGGCGCTCCGAGGCCACGCCGTACTCCTCGCACACGTGCAGCGCTTCCGCCGCCACGCGCAGCGCTTCGTCCGGACGATCGGCGGCGAGTTCGAACTCGGCAACGTGCAGCGCCCCATGTGCGCGCTCGCGCGGATCCTTGGAAACCCGCACATCGGCCAGCATGCGATCGAAGATCGCCCGCGCCCCCGCGATGTCGCCCGCCATCCAGTGTGCACGCCCCGCCTGACAGCGGCTCAGCAGCAGCGGGTCGGAGCCCACGATGGCCTGGATGCCCGCGCGCATGGCCGGGGTGGTGAGCGCCTCCGCGCGCGCCTGCGACTCGCGCGACAGCTGCAGGCGTCCGCGGAAAAACGCGGCCCCCGACAGGGCGCTCGACGCCGTGGACTGCAGCATCACATCTCCGGCGGCATCGGCGATGTCGATCATCTGTTCGGCGTACTCGTACGCGCGAATGAACTGCCCGCTGGCGATGTGGTACACCACCATGCCCCAGAGCACCGGAATGAGCTGCGGCGTGTTGCCCGACGCCTTCGACAGCTCATGCGCCCGGTGCATCTGCTCGAACGTCTCGGGGGCGTGGAAGCCGCGCGTCACCACGTTGGTGAAGCCCAGCGACACCCGCAGGCCGATCTCCAGCGTGGTCTTCGCCTCGCCGTCGGGGAGCAGAGCAATCTGGGCGAGGCCGCGCGACGCCAGCTCGGCAGACTCGGTGTAGGCGAACTTCTCGCCGGCGCGCATGGCGCCCACCGCGAAATACCCCGACGACTTGGCGGGCGTGCGCGCCGCTTCCCAGAGCACGGCCAGGTCGGCGGCCACCTCGGTGGCACGCGCGCCGTAGCGCGCTTCCAGCGCGCTCGCCACCTGCGTGGCCAACTGGACCCGGCGTGCCCCCTGAAGCTCCTGGTACAGCGCGTTCTGATAGAGCACGTGCACGAAGCGATGCCGCACCGACAATGTGCCGTCGGGCAGGTCGTGCTCCTCCACCGGACGCACGAAGGCGTACACCTTGTCGAGGGTGGTGAGACGTTCCTCCACATCGGCCTGCTGCATGCCCAGCACGTCGGCCAGCACGGTGGAATCGAAGAGGAAGCCCTGCACGCTCGCCACGGTCAGCAGTCGGCGGTCGCTCTCTTCCAGCTGTTCGATCTTGCGCTGGATCATGCCGCGCACCGAGGGCGGCAGATCGCGCTCCACTTCAGGGAGTCCGCGCGTGAGCTGCCACGCGCCCTCGAAGTCGGCTATCGCGCCGCGGGAGCCCAGCCAGCGCAGCAGGTCCACGAGAAACAGCGGGCTGCCATCGGTCTTGTGGTGCAGCAGCCGCGCGAAGGTGGGGGGGAAGCGATGTCCCGGATAGCGTCGGTCGAGCAGTTCCTGCACGTCGTCCGCGTCGAGCAGACCGAGGGCGATGGACTCACTGAGTCCACGCGCCTGCAGGTCGAGCAGCGACGCCATGAACGGGTGCCGCGAGAGCCGCATCTCCGATTCGCGGAGCGTCGTGACGACGAGCAGTGGCAGGTCATCGACGCGCGACCCGAGGTAGGCGAGCATGTCGACCGTGGCGCTGTCGGCCCAGTGCAGATCCTCGAGCACGATCGCGAGCGGATGTGCGCGCGCCGTCGCGTCGATGAACCCGAGCAACTCGCGCTTCATGCGGTCCGGCGACGCCGCCTGCAGCCCCTGCGCGCCCCCGTCGGCCCCGGTGACGAGCGCGGGGTCGGTTTCCCCCACCTCGCGGTGCCACGTCGGCGCATGGCGGCGCAGCAGCGCGGCGATGTCCCCCGACGGGTCGGCGCGTATGGCCGACTCGATGGCCTCGAGGATGGGGAGGAAGGCTTCGGTGCCGGCCAGGCGTTCCGAGCAGCGCCCCCGCGCCACGACTACCCCGGTGCTGTCGGCGATTTCGGCCAGGCAGGCCTCCACGAACGTGGTCTTGCCCACGCCCGGCTCACCGCTCACCACAAGCAGCGCCCCGCGCCCATCACTGGCCCGCTGCCAGACGTCCATGAATTGGGCCCGATCGCCGCGGCGTCCCACGACCACGGTGGTGCGCGCTCCGACCCCGGTGCTGCGCCGTGGGACCGGTGCCGCCGTCGCCGCTGCGGCCGACACGCCCCCGGACGACGATGGGGCGAAGATTGCCGACGGCCCTCCCGGGGCCGCCACGGCGGGTGCACCCGTGGTTTCCCGAACGGCAAGCGTCAGCCCGCCACTTCCCACGCCGGTGCCGGTGAGCGCGTCGAGCGCGAGCGCCACATCGACCGCCGTGGGGCGCGCCGCCGGCTCCTTGGCGAGCATGCGGTGCACCAGCTCGGTCACGGCCGACGGCAGCTGCGGGCGCAGCTGCTGCAGTGGCGCCGGATCCTTGGTGATGATCGCGCCCAGCGTCCCTGCCGATGAGCTGCCCCGGGGGTTGAACGGGTGCGACGCCACCAGCAGCTCGTACAGCACGACGCCCAGGCCGAAGATGTCGGAAGGCGCCGCCACGGGATCACCGCATGCCTGCTCCGGTGACAGGTAGCGCAGCGTGCCCATGATCACGCCAGTCTTCGTGTGCGACGCGTCGGCATCAACAGCCCCGCTGCGCTCGAAGAGTCGTGCCAGCCCGAAGTCGAGCACCTTGAGGTACCCGTCGTCGCGCAACATCAGGTTCTCGGGCTTGATGTCGCGGTGCACGATGCGCGCGTCGTGCGCGACCGCCAGCGCCCGCGCCGCCTGGGCGCCCAGGCGCGCCACCGTGCTCACGTCGAGCGGCTCCTGGTACGTGGCGAGGGTGTGCCCGCGCACCAGCTCCATGGCGATGTACAGCCCGCGCTCCCCGCGGCCGATGTCGTACACCGTGACGACGTTGGGATGATTGAGCGCGCTGGCCGCGCGCGCCTCACGCAGGAAACGCTCGGTGGCCTCGACGTCGCTCACGCGCGCCGGCGGCAGCACCTTGAGGGCCAGCTCGCGGCCTAGCCGCGTGTCCCGCGCACGGTACACTTCGCCCATGCCACCGGCGCCCAGGCGCTCGGTGATCTCGAAATGGTCGATGGTGGTGCCGGGAAGCATCGGAGCGGAGCGGGACGAGGGAACGTCAGACGGTGAGATACGGATACATCACCCGTACATAACCACGGGCGAGCGGATAGAGGAATTGCTGGAGGCGATTGTACCGGTAGAAATCCCGCATGAGTCGCTCGGCGCCGCGCCACCGGAGGGCGGCCATGGGGGCGCGATAGCGTCCGTGTCGTCCCACCTCCCACAGGAAGCGGTTGACGACGCCGCCCTTGATGAAGCCACCGAAATGGGCGGCGGCCGCCTCCGCGAAGTCGTGGCCGGCCAGCATGCTGTTGGCGGCCAGCACACCCGACCGCAGCGCCGCCCGCAGCCCGAACGCCCAGAGGAAGTCCTGCAGCCCGGCGGCTTCCCCCACCATGAGTGCCCCGCCATCGCTCCAGCGCGGCCGACCGGAGAAGTGCACCCAGCCCCCCACGGGGCGTTCCTCCTCCACTCGCACCGGCCAGCGGTCCAGCAGCAGGCGCCGCGCCTCGGCCAGACATTGGTGCACGCGGCGGAAATCCGACCAGAGTGAGGTGCACAGGCACCCCTCGCCGTTGCTCACCAGCAAGTAGCTGTACCCCTTGAGGCCGGCGGCATCGTTGAGGAGCGCCACGGCCAGGTCCGGTGCGTCGGTCTTGAACACGAAGCCACGGCAGACGGCGTATGGCCGCCGCTGATGCGGCCCGGTGGCAATGATGTCGGCCGCCCCGGGATCGAGCGCCTCGCCGAAGCGGAAGGTCACCCCCGCCGCCAGCGCCTGACGCTTGAGCGACTGGTCGATGCTGTCGGCCATCGTCCCCCGGCGCACGACGAAAAAGGCCGGTTGCGAAAACTCGTGCAGATCGGCACGGTCTCCGTTGAACTGAAAACCGCGGGAGAAGCCGCGATGCGCAAAGTCCGTCTCCAGCCCCGCGTCGCGCAACTCGTCGAGCACGCTGCGGTCGCCCGAGAACGACTCCAGCCCCTGCAGGTCGCCCCCGAAGCGCGCCCCGCAATCCTCCCGACGCTCGTAGAGCTCCACCCGCCGCCCGCCTCGTGCCAAGGTGATCGCGGCGGCGAGCCCCGACGGGCCGGCACCGGCGATACGGATGAGAGACATGGACAAGCGGGGATGGGGGGGGTACGCATAATGTAGCATTCCCTCAGCCCCGCAGCGATGACCTCACCCCACGACGCGCCCCCTCCCCGCCCACCGCTCACGGCGGCCGACTGGCGGGAACACGGCTCGGCGTTCCTGCGCTTCCTGTCCACGCAGGGGGTACCGGCCGCTGACGCCTTCGTGCGGGAGGACGGCAAGTTGCCGTACCACGATGTGCATCGGTTTTTCGGGGCCATCAATCCCGACCCGACGCTGGGGGGCCGGGATCTCGCGGCGCAGCAGCGGCGCGAACTCGGTCTCCCGGCCGAGCCGATCCCCAACACGTTGGCCGATGCGCTCGCGGAGATTCGCACGCTCGACGAGCGGCACGTGTCGCGCGCGCTGGCCGCGCTCGCGACGTACGTGCAGGAATCGCTGCACTTCTGTGGCGCGTGTGACCAGCCGCAGTTCCCGGCGTGGGCCAACCGGTCCATGATCCTGCGCGGACAGCGTGCCTTCATGACGCGCCTGCTGCCCAGTACCATCGTGCTGCTCTGCAAGTCGCTCCCGGAGGCCTATGCCGCGCCGCGCCCGTCAGCGGTGCTCAATCTGTCGCGGCAACTGGCGAGTCTTCCGTATCACCGGCTGCTCGGGACACTGCAGCTGCTGGTGACGGTGTCCACCCCCAACAGCTTCGAGGGGCCCTGGTTCCCGGCGCTCGTGGCCGCCGAGGAGATGCAGCTGTTGCACGCGGGGGTCCGGTCGAACGTGGCGCCGCGCATGGGCGCGGCGGTCACCGGGCCGGTGGATCGCACCTTCGAGGCGTGGACCGGGTCCGACGACTATGTGCTGTGGGGGGGCTACGAGGCCTTTCGCGCCGGGTGGCCGCACTCCGACGATCACCCGGGTACCGAAGCCGGTCCACAGCAGGTCGTGAGCCAAGCGGACATGCTCGCCACCATCATCGCCTTCTCGCTGCTGGTGGTGGACGGCCTTCGTGATCTTGGCGTGCCCTTCGACGAGGGCGACGACGAAGCGTTCTGGCACCTCTGGCGCGTCTTCGCGCTCTTCAAGGGCATTCATCCGCCTGGGGAGCCTACGAGCGACGCGTGGCTCCCCCGCACGCTGGTGGAGGCGCGCGCATTCTGGGAGGCCTACCGCGCCGAATACTATGCCCCGCCGATCAGCTGGAGCACGCCCAACTGGCAAGAGCGGGCGCGGCGCGACAATCCCGCGGGGCATGCGCTCACCTCGTCGCATCTCGTCATGCTTGCGCGCTTCCTGCACGCGGTGCTGCCGTTGCCGGTCACGGCAGGCTGGTGCCTCAAGGTGGCACGCTGGTTCGTGTACCGATTGTGCGGCGAGGAGGGCGCCGCACGCATTGGTGTTCCCAAGGTGCGGCTCTGGCCTTGGGAGCGTGCCGCCATCGAACATCTGCCGCGCACCATCACCAGCTGGATGGAGCGCTTCGACGTGGGCATCCAGGTGGCGTTCGGCCGGTGGGCGCTGACTCGGCTCATCGGGCGCGTCTACGGCAGCCGGGTCATCTTCCCCATTCCCCACACGGTCGACGACCTCAAGCGCTTCGTGGAGACCACGCAACTCAAGGGGCAGCGGTTCGCACAACGCGTGGACGGCGCCTGACGGCAGCGTCCGCCGGCGTCACTCCTCGCCGGCGACGGCGTCGATGTTGTGGCCCAACAAACGCAGCCTGCTGCTCATGTCCTTCTTCTCGACCGCCTTCACGTACGCTTCCTCGGGCTCAATGGTCTTGCTCTTCACCAGACCCAGCAGGGCGTCGTTGAGCGTCTCCATGCCCAGCTTCTTCTGGGTCTGGATGATGTTGGGGATCTGCACCGTCTTCCCCTCGCGAATGAGCGTGCTCACCGCCTTGTTCACCAGCAGGATCTCGCGCGCGGCCACGCGTCCGCCGCCCACCTTCTTGCAGAGCGTCTGCGAAATCACGCCCTTGAGTGACTCGGCCAGCATGATGCGGATCTGATCCTGCCGGTCGGCAGGGAACTGGTCCACGATGCGGTTGATGGTGCTGGCGGCGGTGCTGGTGTGCAGCGTGCCGAAGACCAAGTGTCCTGTCTCGGCCGTCTCGAGTGCGATGGCGATGGTTTCGAGGTCGCGCAGCTCACCCACGAGGATGATGTCGGGATCCTCACGCAGTGCGGCGCGCAGCGCACTCTTGAACGACTGGGTATGCGCCCCCACCTGCCGCTGCGTGATGAGGCACTTCTTGCTCTGGTGCACGAACTCGATGGGGTCTTCGATCGTGATGATGTGATCGGAGCGCGTGCGGTTGATGTAGTCGACCAGCGCGCAGAGCGTGGTGGACTTGCCGGAGCCGGTGGGGCCGGTAACGAGGACGAGGCCCTTGGTGAGATGACAGAGCGCCTGCACCTCGGGGGAGATCCCCATGTCCTCCACGGTGACCGTAGTGGTGGCAATGGTCCGGATGACCGCTGCGGTGCCATGCCGGTCCCGCAGTACGTTCACGCGGAAACGCGAGACCCCCTCGATCTCGTGCGCGAAGTCGGTGTCCCACTGTTCGTCGAATTCAGCCCGGTTCTTCTCGGGCATGACGGCGCGCATCATGCTGCCGACCATTTCGTTGGTCAGTGGCACATGGTTCTCGAGGCGCAGCAGATCGCCGCCGAGGCGGAAGATGGGAGGCTCGCCGACGCGCAGGTGCAGATCGGCGGCGCCGCGTGACACCTGGATGCGGAGCAGCTTCTCGAGCGCCGCCCTCGCCTCGTCCTCCGAGGTGAACGGACCAGAGGGGGTGTCGGTCGCGCGACTGCGGATCGTGGTACCGTCCGCGCCCGCGGTGGGCGTGCCGGTGGCGTCGCGGTCGACCCAGCGGCGAATGAGGATGCGCGTGAGTGAAGGATCCTCGTCCTGCTGGATGAGCCACTGCTTGTCGTTGAAGCGGTAGAAGAAACGGATCCCCGTGCCTGCATTGATGGCGGGGCGGCTCTCGGGGGTCGCGAGTTCGCTTACCAGGGCCAGCACCTGCGACTGGCTGAGCACCTGGGTACTCACTTGCTGCAGCCCACTCGGGGTCACACACCGAATGGGTGCGTCGCTCTCGAGGAGAATCTGCGAGGCCGCGCCTGATTCCAGGCGCGGCAGGAGCTTGTCAAGTTGGGGCACGTATGGCAGCTGGCAAAGGTCCACCGGGTCCACCGTCTCGGACCATTACGCCGCCGGAACGGTCGGCGGGGCACGAGGAGGACGAGCGGCCCCCCGTCGGGGAAACCTGCGGGGGGAACGGCAGCGGGCCCCGTCGGGGAAAGGTGCGGGAGGGAGGGACCCGCAGACGGCAGCCGCCGGCTGCCGTTACGTCGACCGCGAGACCGCCCCCTCACCACCCGGCGCCGGCATCTCGCCAGTGATGCTGCGCCAATCCTCCTCGTGCGTCTCACTGCGCTCATCGGCCGGGATGATCCCGAGATCGTTCAACATCAGCCCCACCGCGTCCGGCACCATCGCCGGCCACAGAAACACACCACCGAGGCGCACCAGGGGGCGCGCTGTACGCCCGGTGCCCGCGTACCTGCGCCGCGCCCACAGCTCGTAAAACACCGTGAGCACGCCACCGAATGCCGCAAACACCCCCCACGTGACGAGTGCCTCGCGAAGCGGCAGCTCCACCAGCATCCACGCCAACACGCCGTAGCTGAGTGTGAGCCCCATGATGCCCATCCCTTTGCGCAGCGCCGCATTCAGCACCACGCACGCCGTGGTCCACAGCAGCACACCGAAGAGGACGATGGCCCACATGATGTTCACGGACAGGATGGTCATGTGCGCGAACATGCAGCAGCGGTGGGGATGGCGCCAGTTGAGGAAATCGGAGATGGCGATGGGGTATGGCCGAGCGGACTTACTTCGCCGCCTGTCCCCCGATCTCCGCCGCCATGCGCGTGTAGTAGCGCAACTGTGAGCGTTGGTCGGCCGTGGGCATTCCCGTCCACCGTCCCACCGCGGAGTACAGCGTGGACAGGCGCGCCTGCAGCTCGCCCGCCTGACGCTTGAGGTCGCGGGTCGCGCCGTCGGTCCCGCTCAGGCCGCGCACGCGAGTCGCCACCTCGGCAAAGCCGCCCAGCGCCGCTGCCACCTCGCGATGGAAGGCGGTCCACGCCGCACGCTCCGCGCGCGAAACAGTGAGCCGCGGGTCCTCCTTCACCAGCACCTTGCGCTCGACTGTACGCCCATCGTGCACGAGCCGCACCGTGTAGGAACCCGGGAGCACCAGCGGGCCCGGCGTCGTGGCCCGCGGCCCTTCGTCGTCGTCCTCGCCGCCACCGCTGCGCACCGGCAGGTCGGCATGGCGCAGGTTCCACACCACACGATTCACCCCGCGCGCAGCCGCCGGCGTGAGCGACTGCACCAGCCGCCCCGTGCTGTCGTGCACCGTGAGCGTCACCTTGGCGCCCGCGTCACGCAGCCAGTAATCTACGAGGGCGCCGTTGGCGGGGTTCTCCCCGCGGAAGATCATGTCGCCGGTGTGCGGCCGCAGGTTGGTGGTGCGAATCTGATGGGCCGGCTGCATGGTGAACAGCTGCGCCGGCATCGCCGTCACGTCGGGGGTGAGCTCCTGCAACGCGTTGAGCTGATCCAGCACCCACACCCCGCGCGCGTGGGAGCCCAGCACCAGCGCGTTATCGCGCGCGTGCAGCGCGATGTCGTTGAACGGCATGAGCGGCATGTTGGCGCGCAGCGGTACCCAGTTGCCCCCACCGTTCGGCGAGATGAACAGACCGAACTCGGTGGCGAGGTACAGGAGCCGCGGGTTGCGCACATCCTCGCGAATGGTGCGCGCCACCCGATTGGGCGGCAGGTCGCCTTCGAGACGCGACCACGTGACCCCGTAGTCCGTGCTGCGGTACACGTAGTTGGTCATGTCGTTGCTGCGGTGGTTGTCCACCACCACGTATACCGTGCCGGCCGCGTGTCGGCTGGGTTCTACACCGGCGAACCACGCGTCCTTGGGCAGCCCCGGGAGCTTCGACTGCGCGTCGGTCCACGACAGCCCCCCGTTGCGCGACACCCGCAGCCGGCCGTCGTCGGTGCCCACGTACAGCAGTCCCTTCACCAGCGGCGATTCGGCCAGCGCCGTCACCCCCGGGAAATACGGCACGCCGTCGTCGAGTGACAGGGTGGCCTCGCTCGGCTTGCGCCCCATGAGCGGTAGCGTGCTGCGATCCACGCCGGTCGTCATGTCCCCCAGGCTCTTCCACGTGCGCCCACCGTCCTTCGACGTGAAGAGATGCTGCATGCCCACGTACAGTGTGTTGGTGTCGTGCGGCGAGATCACGATGGGGGCATCCCAGTTGGCCGGGTGCATGGCGTTCCCCAGCAGCTGCGTGACGCCCGGCTTGCCCCACGTTTCCCAGTTGCGACGTCCGCCGATGCGACCCGTGCTGTCGCCCGGACGCAGATCCTGCACCTGCCAGGTACGCGTGTCGTTCTTCTGCAGCCCCAGGAACTGCGACGCCGAGTAGACCGTGCGCGGGTTCTTCGGGTTGGGCACCACGAAGAAGCCATCGCCGCCGCACAGCCGCGACCAGTGCTCGTTGAGAATGCCGTTGGTCGTCCAGCTGGCGCTCGGCCCCACCCAGCAACCGTTGTCCTGCAGGCCGCCGTACACATTGAACGGCACGGCGTTGTCCACCGCCACGCGATAGAACTGCGACAGCGGCAGCGACGAGACGAAGAGGAACGTGCGCCCGCGGTCGTAGCTGATGCCGATGCCGCCGTCATCGAGCTTGATGACGTGGCGGCTGTCCTTCGGGTTCACCCACACGAACCGGTCGTCACCGTGCGTGGTGGTGCGCGGTGCCGTGAAGGTCTTGCCGCCGTCGTCGCTGAACGAGTACGCGTTCAGCATGTAGATGCGCTGATCGTCGCTCGGGTCGATCGTGGGCTGGCTCGCGTACATGGGACGCGGGTTCCAGTCGCTCATGAACGTCCACGTGCCCCCCGCATCTTCACTGCGGTACACGCCGGCCTTGCGCTGGATGTACGCGGTGCTGGCGTTGTAGCGCGCGCCCTGCTCCACGCTGATCACCACGATGCGCGGGTTCTTGCGGTACACCGCAATGCCGATGCGCCCGTATTCGCCCTCGGGCAGTCCGTTCCCCGTGAGCTTCGTCCACGTGCTGCCGCCATCGGTACTCTTCCACAGCGCGCTCCCGGGACCACCGCCGTCGAAGCCGTAGGCGCTGCGCCGCCGCTGATAGCTGGCCGCATACAGCACGCTTGGGTCGTTCCAGTCGAGCGCCACATCGGTGACACCGGTTTCGTCGTCCACGTGCAGCGTGCGCGTCCACGTGCGCCCGCCATCGGTAGTCTTGTACAGGCCGCGCTCGCCACCGGCACCCCAGACGCTGCCCTGCGCCGCGACCCACGCGATGTCGGGATTGGTGGGGTGCAGCTGGATGCGCCCGATGTGCATGCTGGTGCGCAGCCCCATGTTCACCCACGTCTTGCCACCGTCGGTGCTCTTGTACACCCCATCACCCCACCCCACGCTCTGGCGATTGGCGCGCTCACCGGAGCCCACCCAGAGAATCTGCGGGTTGGGCTGAAAGACGGCGACATCGCCAATGCTATGCACCGGCGCATCGAACACCGACGTCCACGTGAGGCCATTGTCGGTGGTGCGCCAGAGTCCACCGGTGGCACCGGCGACATACATGGTGTACGGATTCGATTCCACGACGTCCATGTCCACGACACGGCCACTCATGGACGCGGGGCCGATGGAACGGAGCTTGAGGCCGCCGAGGTCGGCGGCGCGGAACGGGGCCTGCGCCATCAGGGGCGCGGCGCAGGTTGCCCACAGGAGCACCGTGGGAACCGCACGGGGAAGCAGTCGGGTCAGCATGTGCCGAATATGCTGCGTATGTTGCCGGTGCGCTGTGGAGGCGCGGATTCCGCTCCCTGCCTCCGGCTCCCCGCTTCCGGCTTCCGGCTTCCTGCCCCCTGCTCCCCGAGCCTTTTCGTGAACTCCACACGTTCTCTCACCGCGGCCGTGCTGCTTGCGCTGACGGCTGGCCTGCCGCTCTCCGCTCAGGATCGTGCCGCCACGAAGGCGACCAACGTGCGCACGACCGGGCGCGTCTGGTCCGACGAAGGGCCCGCCACCTGGGCCCCGCGCCCCACGGAACAGGCGATCACCGCCAACGACCTGCGC
The DNA here is from genome assembly GCF_027531815.1 of Gemmatimonas sp. NCBI lineage: Bacteria > Pseudomonadati > Gemmatimonadota > Gemmatimonadia > Gemmatimonadales > Gemmatimonadaceae > Gemmatimonas > Gemmatimonas sp. The sequence continues at coordinate 290,445 of NZ_JAPZSK010000001.1, forward strand.
ACGCGTCTCTACCAGTTCGCCGACGACTCCATGCTGGGGCGGCGCGTCGGTGAGGTGGGCAACTACAAGGGCACCGAGTACATCGCCCGCGAGTTCAAGCGCCTCGGCCTCAAGCCCGCTGGCGACAGTGGCGGCTACTTCCAGACGCTGCCCTTCGGCCCTAGCGGGTTCGACGCCGCCACGGCGCGCCTCGCGGTGGGTGGCCGCGCCCTGACCACGAAGAAGGAGTGGGTGCCCACGGTCCCGTCGGTACTCAACGGTTTCGGCCCAGCCATGAAGCTCGACGGCGTGCCGGCGATCTATGCCGGACAGTGGGGCGACTCCACCGCGCTGATCGACCCGAGCGCCGTGCGCGGCAAGGTCATCGTCTTCAGCGCGGCACCGGCCGCGGGGCGTGTCGCCGCCAGTGTGGGCGCCCCAACCAGCTTCGTGAGCTGCACCGACGTGCCGGACAAGTTCGGGGCCAACGCCGCCATCGCCGAGGAGGCGCGCCAGCGGGCGAATCCCAGTGCCCCGCCGCCACGCCGCGGGGTGCCCACCATGTTGCGTGATCCGCGAGCCACGGGCGCGGGTGCCCTGGGGGTGCTCGTGATCGGACTCGACGACATGGCACCACAGCAGATCGACGCCGCCTTCGCACAGCCCATGTCCATGCGTCCGGCGCAGCCACTCAATGCGAACGCTCCGGGCGCGGCCACCATCTCGCGGGCGGTGGCTGAACAGATCTTCGGCAAGCCGGTGAGCGCCCTGCGGGTCGGCGATACCGGTGCTCCCATTTCCGCCGACTTCCGTCACGCCTGGCGTCTCTCACCGTACCCGGCGCGCAATGTCATTGCCGTGCTCCCCGGCAGCGACCCCAAGCTGGCCAGCGAGTACGTGCTGGTTGGTGCACACAACGACCATGTGGGCGTGAATCCGGTGGTGGTGGACCACGACTCCGTACGGGCGTACAACATGGTGGTGCGCCGGCAGGGCTCGAATGACCCGGTGTGCACCCCGACCGCCGAGCAGCAGCGCACGATCGACTCGCTCATCGCCCGCGCCCGCAGCATTCGCCCCGTGCGCCGCGACAGCATCATGAACGGGGCCGACGATGACGGATCGGGCACGGTGGTGCTGCTCGAGCTCGCCGAGAAGTTCGCGCGCGAGAAGACCGGGCGGTCGCTCGTCTTCATTTCGCATCAGGGTGAGGAAGGCGGGCTGCTCGGCTCGCGCTGGTTCACCGACAACCCCACCATCCCGTTGTCGCAGATCGTCGCGGCGCACAACATGGACATGGTGGGGAAGGGACGAAACTGGCAGGTGAAGTACGGCGGCCCCAATTCGGTGCAAATGCTGGGCGCGCGTCGCCTGTCACGGGAGTTCGGCGACATCATCGACTCCGTGAATGCCAACAGTCCGGAGCCCATGGCCATCGACAAGAGCTGGGATGTGCCTGCGAATCCGCTCAACCGGTTCTGCCGCAGTGACCAGGTGAACTACGTGCGCAAGGACATCCCGGTGGTGTACATGTCGCTGGGCTATGCCGTGGACTACCACCAGCACACGGATGAGCCGCGCTACATCGACTACGATCATGCCGCGCGACTGGGGCGCTTCGTGCACAGCGTGATGGGCGCGGTGGCCAACCGTCCCAACAAACCGGCCATCGCCGGCCCGGATCCCACCATGCCGACGTGCAATCGGTAGTGCAGCACACATCGCGACCTCCGCTGCCGTTGCGGGCCGTGATGCACGGTGTGTCAGCGCCTGACCGGGCCGGCCGTGCAGCCGCGCCCGCCCTGGCGACAAGGCGGGCGACAAGGCTGGCGACAAGGCGGGCGACAGCGCTGGTGCTGCTGCTGGCCGGCTGCCAAAACGCCGACACGCCCACCGCGCCATCAGTCCCCCCCCCGCCCCCGCCGCCGGTGGTGGAGGTGGGACGCTTTCCCACCATGCAGATCGTCACCACCGGCAGCGCGCCCATCACCTCGCGCGAGACCTACGTGGGCGGTACCTGGCGGCTCATCGGGCCCGACTCGGCGCTGTTGCGAGACGGCAGCCTCGAGGTGCGCGGACGTGGCAACTCCACCTGGTCGATGCCCAAGAAGCCGTATCGCCTGCGGCTCACCACCGGGGCCGAACTGCTCGGCATGCCCAGCAACCGTCATTGGGCGCTGCTGGCCAACTACGCCGACAAGACGCTGCTGCGCAACGATCTGGTGTTCGACCTCGCGCGGCGCATGGGATGGAGCTACGTGCCGCGGTCGCGATTCGTGCACCTGCAGCTCAATGGGCGCTACGAGGGCGTCTACCAGTTGACGGAGCACATCCGCGTCGATGCCAGTCGCGTGAACATCCCCGAGTTGCGCGTTGCCGATACCTCGGCGACCGCCATCACCGGCGGCTACCTGCTCGAGGTCGACGAGCTGTACGGCGAAGACTTCTGCTGGAACACGTCGCGCGTGCGCATGCCGGTGTGCGCCAAAAGTCCGGAGACGCTGCGGCAGCCGGGGTGGGAGCGGCAGCAGCGGTACATCACCGGCTACTTCACCGACCTCGAGAACGCGCTGTTCGGGCCGTCCTTCGCCGACCCCGTCACGGGCTACGCAGCGTACATCGACGTGCCGTCGGCGGTGGATTACTTCCTGGTGAACGAACTGGTGAAGAACGTGGACGGCAACCTGCGCCGCAGCACGTTCCTCACCAAGCCACGCGGCGGCAAGCTGTACTTCGGACCGCTCTGGGACTTCGACATCACGCTGGGGAACGTGAACTACGGCGGCGCCGATGCGGTAACCGGCTGGCAGATTCGCACGGCGCCCTGGTTTGCGCGACTCTGGCAGGATCCGGCTTTCGTCCAGCGGGTGAAGCTACGCTGGCAGCAGATCCGCAACGATGGCACCCTCGGCAGCTGGCGACAGGCCATTGTGGCGCGGTGGGACTACATGAGCGTGGAGCAGCGCCGCAACTTCGAGCGCTGGCCCATCCTCGACAGCTGGGTGTGGCCCAACCGCGTGGTCACCGGCAGCTACAACGGCGAAATGGCCGCCATGCAGGAATGGCTCACCGCCCGCACCAACTGGCTGGACGACCAGCTGCGTCCCTGACCGTCACGACGGCTTCGTCCACTGCTCGCATCCCGTCGTGCGGCGCGTGTCGGCGAGTTCGAGGATGGACCAGGCCCCGCCTTCGCCGCGCACGAGCAGAAAGTGGTCCACGCCGCAGTGTGAGAACTTTGCGCCGGCAAAGAAGGCGTAGTCCACCCACACCGACGCCAGATCGCCGTCGATGAACACCTTTTCGTTGGCGATGCGCTCATCCCACACATCGGCGTGCGGCGTTCCCACCGCCTTCGCGAAGTTGTCGGCGCCGTTCTCCACCGTCGTGCGTCGCACCCCGCCACGGCTGGTCACCGTGATCATGCGCACACGGCTGTCGAAGACCGACCGTACCATGCTCGAATCCCCCTTCCGCATGCCATCGAACAAGCGAGTGATGACCGCCATGACGGCCTTGGTGTCGGCAGCGAGGGTGCTGCTGGCCGGCGCCTGCGCCTGCAGGGCGCGAACGGGTGACACGGCACTCGCGGCAAGGAACATGACGAGCGGCAGGGCAACGGACGGACGAAAACGACGCAACATGCGGTTCACCTCGAAAAGATTGGCACACTGATCCTTGGACAGCCCGGTGCGGCCTGCGGGTTGCCCGCTGATTGCCCTTCCGCGTTCCGACGCACATCCTACGGCGTTGGTGTCGCGTTGGCCAACCACCCATACGGACATGTCCCTCCTTCGTTTCTCTCTCGCCGCGGCCGCATGCCTCGCGGCGCCCTGCCTGCAGGCCCAACGCCTGCAGCCCGTGGGGGCACTCGCCGGCAACAATGCCGTGGCCCTCGAAACCAAGACGGTCAAGCGCGGCACCAGCGAGATCACGGCCACCCTGCGCACCACCTTCGCCAAGCCCGCCAAGGCGCCCGGCGGCGAGTGGTTCGGCTCGCGTACCGTGGTCGCGGTGCGCTGTGCCGAGGGGACCGTGGCGGTGAAGGAGAACCGCTACTATGGCGATGCGACGTTCACCAAGGTCGCCAGCGAAAAGATCGTGAAGATCCCGGGTTACGCCGCACCCGTGCCCGGCTCCGTACCGGCGCTGGCGCTGAAAGCGCTGTGTCCGGCCAAGTAGTCGACCGAGAGACGCGAGCGGGGGAACAGCTGCAGCGAGCGAGGAGGGCTCAGCGCTGCGTGTGAGGCTCCATCACCGTGAGCAGCGCCCCCAGCGCCGTGGCCCGGCCGCCGTGTTCGGGGATGTGAATGGCGGCGTGGTAATACTGCCCCACCAGATTGAAGGTGCGACGGACGCTGGGCAGGTCGGTGAGGTGCCCCACGATGACCGTGTCGGTGAGCTGCTCGGCGCGCGCCGCATTGATGGCGATGACGGCAATGACCTGCCCCACCATGTTGACGAGCGCGGCCGCCGTGTCCTCACGCGACGCGTCGACGGCGTGGCGCGCCACCCGGCCGAAGTTCACCGCGGTGGTTTCGGGCGGGAGCGAGCCGATGGCCTGCCCGAGAATTTCCCCGATGGTGAGGTTGAGCGCGGTGTCGGTGCCCGCCTGCGCCAGCGCGTCGATGTCCCGCGGGTCCACCGTCCCCACGAGCAGGCGCGCCAACCCCACGAGCGTACCGCCACCCACGCCCGTGCCGCTCACATGCCGATACCCCTCGGGGCCGGCGGCCACCACCGCCGTACCGGAGCCGGCGCTGGCCACCGCCGCCCGCTCGAGGCCGGCGAGCGCCAGACCGCCGCGGCCAATGGCATGCACTTCCGCCACCTGATGCACGGCGCGCCCGTCGAGCGTGGCCGACAGCGTCGTGCGGTTGCCGCCAGTCACGGCAATCCACCGCACGTCCGATGGCGTCACGCCGCCGTGCGCGAGCACGGTGCGCACACGGTCATCACTGGGGTGCCCTTCGCTGGGGAGACGCCAGTGCTGGATCGTGGCACCGTCGTGGATCACCACGTCGGTGTTGCTGGCGCCGAAGTCGACGGCGGCGGCAGGCAGGGGCGCGGAATCCTCGCTCACGGGGGCGTCACTGCCCCGGCTGGTACGTGCGCACGGCGTGCTTCTCCACGTCGGCGCGGTAGAAGCTCACGTCCTTGAACTGCCCGGTGGCGTAGCGCTCACCCTGGTTGAAGAAGTACGGCGAACTCGGGTCGGCATTCACGCCGCCGGCGAGCACACTCTTTGCGCGCACCTTGGGCCCGAACTCCACCGCTGCGACAAAGCTGTTGCCGCGATTCCCGTAGTACTTCTTGGTGGTGCGCACGCCGGTCTGGCCGTACGCGGCCAGTGATCCCCAGTTGGCCGAGGCGAAGGGCACGGGGAGGCTCGGCTTGCTGTCGTCGAAGCCGGCACCGATCTCGCCGCTGAGACGCTGGAAGCGGTTCACGTCGCCCCAGGGCATCTGCCACGAGCCGAAGTCGGCGGTGAGCCGGTCGCTGGCCTTGGCGAGCGCCGCCAGCAGTGCAGCCGACTGTGCACGCGTGGCGATGAAGTCGAGCACCGGCAGCCCCGCCTGCCGCGCGGCCGCGCCGGACGCCGCCGTGATGTCCTCGCCGTAGGCGTTGGCCAGCGTCATGGCCACGCTCGCCACGCCGAAACGATAATCCCAGCCGCGCAGCGTGCGCACCGGCACCACGAGCTTCGCCTTGAGCGGGTCAGTGTCGGGGAGCGCGTCCCACGCCTTCACCACCGGCGGCACGATCTGCTCCATGGCGGGCAGGTAGCTGTCGTACGCGGCCCCAATGAGATGGTCGAGGGTGAAGTCCTTGCGGTTCTGCAGCACGCGCACGGCGTGCACGCCGCGCGGGTTGTCCTCGCGCTGCTCCGACATGTATACCGGCCAGTCGCCGATCTTCGGGCTGTTCGCGCCCGCGGCGGTGAACGGCCAGTTGTTGGTGTTCATGAGCCAGCCGTTCGACGGATTCTTGAGCAGGATCATCTCGTCGAGCGTGTGCAGCCCCTGCCACTCGGTGCGCGGATCGCTGCCGTCCACCGGACGACGGAAGTCGATGCTGGTGTCGCGCTTGGGGATGAAGTTGCCGTGGAAGTACGCGATCACGCCGTCGGCATCGGCGTACACGGTGTTGTTCGACGAGTTGGTGCGCCGCGTCATGACCTGCTTGAACTCGTCGAACGTCCTGGCCTTGGTGCGGCCGTAGCTCTGCTGGATGGCCTCGAGCGGGTTGTTCATCATCTTCACCGCCACCCATTTGCCGCCCTGCTCGCGAATGACCGGCCCGTGATGCGTGAAGTAGGCCGTGACCACCTTCTCGGCCATGCCGTTCGCCGTCTTGTACGGCAGGCGGATGGTCCGGGCCACCACGGGGCGGCTGCCGGTGCCGTAGCGATACGTGAATCCCTTGCCCTTGGGGGTGACCGTTTCGAGATACTCGTCGATCACGTCGCCGCCACCGGAGGTGTGCATCCAGCCGAGGCGTTCGTTGAAGCCCTGGTAGATGAAGAACTGCCCCCACGTCACGGCGCCGTAGGCATTGAGCCCGTCCTCGCTCACCATGTGAATCTCGGGGCGGAAGTAGAAGCTCGTGTGCGGGTTGATCATGAGCAGCGCGTGGCCGTTCACGGTGTTCTGCGGCGCGACGGCAAAGCCGTTGGAGCCGCCGGGCTCCGTGCCGAAGGGCGACGGCTCGGCGTCGACCTCATCGCGCGACGGCGACGCGGTGCCCCCGGCGCGGGGGCCGTAGAACTGCTCGAGGGCGCGCAAGTTCACGCTTTCGATGTCGCCGCCAATCGAGCCCTCGCTGAACGACAGCGCCATCCACGGCTCATAGCGCGTGAGCAGCCGCGGCTTCACCTGCGGGTGCGTGGCGAGGAAGTAGTTGAGCGCATCGGCCCACGCCGTCATGAGCGCCTTCATGGGGGCCGGACTCACCGCGAACTGCTTCTTGAGCTCGAGCGTGTCGATGAAGAGCTTCATGCGCAGGTCGCGCCAGATTTCGCGTTCTCCCTCCACTTCGGCGAGCCGCCCGAGGGCGTTGATGTAGTTGGTCTCGACACGCGGAAAGTCGTCCTCGGCCTGCGCGTAGACCATGCCGAATACGGCATCGGCGTCGGTCTTGCCGTACACATGCGCCACGCCGTACTGATCGCGCATGATGGTCACGCGCTTCGCCTGCTCGGCCCAGCGCGCGGACGGCGTGGTGGCCGGCTGCGCGGCGAGGGAGCCGGCCGGCGACAGCGAGGCCACCAACAGGAGCGCGGTGGCAGCAGAGCAACGAAGCGAAGGAGTCATGGCCTGGTGGGGGAAGCCGGGGGAGGGAGCGGCGGGCGGGCGGCCGGGGCCTGGTCGGCCACGGCCCGATACACGGAGATGGCGGTTTCCTCGAAGCGCGCGTGCGAGGCGGCACGAGGCAGCTGGTGCGTGGTGGCGTGCTCCGCCACGAGGATACGGGACCACGGCGCACGCTGCCACCGCTCAATGAGCCGGTCGAGCATGCGCGATTCGTACGGCGGGTCGGCAAAAGCCACGTCGTACCGATCGGGGGGCAGAATATCGGCGAAGGGGAGTGCGTCCTTCTTGTACACGCGCGTCTTCTCCATCACGCGCAGCGCCTTGATGTTGGCCTGCAGGGCGTGCAGACTGGCCGGCCGGAACTCCACGAAGTCCACGTACTTGGCGCCGCGCGAGAGGGCCTCGAGTCCCAGCGCTCCCGTGCCGGCGAACAGGTCGAGCACTCGCGCCCCCTCGAGGTCGTTGCGCAGCAGCTTCATCATGTGCACGCGCACCTCCTCGGCGGTGGGGCGCACCCGGAAGTCGTTGGGTGACGTGAGGGTACGTCCGCCGAATTTTCCGCCGACAATGCGCATGATCAGCCCGGTTCGTTGCGCATGTGATCGGCGAGCTGCTGCAGGCGCTCGCGCAGGAACGCTTTCAGCTCCTCGGGCGCATCGTGCTCGGCCAGCGCGCGATCCATGCACCAGAGCCACTCGTCGCGTTCGCGCGCGCCAATGGCGAAGGGGAAATGGCGCATGCGCAGCCGCGGGTGGCCGTACTCCTCCACATACAACTGCGGCCCGCCGGTCCAGCCGCTCATGAACTTGTAGAGCTTTTCGCGCGACACCTTGAGGTTGCGCGCGTGCAGCGTGCGAATGGTGGCCGCCTCGGGCGCGGTGTCCATGAGGTCGTAGAAGCGGTCCACGAGCACGCGAATGCCGGCGTCGCCTCCCAGCTGATCGAAGTGGGTGGTCACCCGCGGAACGCTAGCGGAGCGGCTGAGTGACGGGCAAGCACCACGGGTGGCCGTTGCGGCATCTCACCGCCGCGGCCACCCGGTCAGATCACGGCCACCGCGCGATCGGATCGCACGCTGTGGCAGCGTATGGTCAGCGCGGAAACGTGGGGCGGCGAATTCCACCGCCGTTGGCGATCACCCCGCCAATGGCACCCCCCATCACCCCGCCGCCCGCCAGGATGACGTCGCCGCCCATGCCGCCCATGCCGCCATTGGCGCCACCACGCCGCCGGCCGGCCCGGCGCCGATCGTGCTCTTCGCAGTTATCGATCCCGGCGGCGCCACCGCGGATGATCACACCGATCAGTGTGCCCCAGCCGCCGCCGCGGCGGCCACGCCCCTCACCATGGTCGGCCGCGGCCTCCCCGTCGCTCCCCGCCGACGGTCCACGCGACACGGGCATGGGGGCGGGATCAGGGGCCGACGCCTCCGGCGCTTCCACGGGTACCGGCGCCGGCGCCTCCTCTGCGGCGGCCGCATCGGCCACCACCGGTGCTTCGGCTTGCTCGGGCGGCGCCACGGCGGCCACCTCCTCCGGCGGCCGCTGCGGCGCCGGCCGCGGCGCACGGCGCGGCGCCACCACGGCATCACGACGGCCAGCCTCGGTACCGCTGGGCGCCCCGCGCAGGCCACCCTCCAGCGCCGACACCACGACCGTCTGCGGTCGGCGCGCCTGCTCCGCCAGATCCAGGTCGCGTTCGAGATCGGCCGTCATGGTGGCCGACTCCGTACCGCCGCACCCCAGCAGCCCCGCGACCGTCAGCCCCGCCGCCAGGGCCCTGCGTGCGCCATGCGTTGCCATCTGCACCGATCCTCCCGCGTCGCCAACCTGCCCCAGTTCCGGCACCCGGACCCCCCGGATACCCGCCGTCCATGGTTGGGCAAGGCAATTGCCGGACCATCCCGGCGTTCACCGTGTTTCAGAGGGACGCGGAGCGCCGCAGCGTGATGGCACGTCCGCGCCTGTGGACAGTTCGCCGCGCACCCTGTCCTTTCCCCGAGAATGACTTCCCACGGCTCGTCCCAGCCTCCGCTGCCCGCCTTCCGCAGCACCGCGCACCGGTGCCGTTCGCGCCTGCCCCGGAGCCCGCGGCCGGTACGTCTGGCCGTGGCCGCTGCCTGGGTCGGCATGCTCTCCCTCACCGGCGCGTGCCAGCGTTCCGACCGGCTGACGACGGCTGAACGCACCGCCATCGCCGACACCCTCACCACCCTCGTGACGCAGGCGTACGACCTGCGACAGGCCGATGCCCCGGAGCGACTGCTGGCGCTCTACCCGGACAGCGGGCGGGTGATCTCGGCGGTGGCGGGGCGGGTGACGACCACGCGTGACACCCTCGCCGGGGAGATTCGGGGCTTCTGGGAGCGGGTGGGGCAGAACATGCGCGAGCCACGCTTCGAGCTGGGCTCGACCTATGTCGACCTCATCACGCGCGATGCGGCGGTGGTCACGCTGACTTACCGCATTCCGCACCTGACGCCGCGCCACACCCCCCATGTGGTGGGCGGAGCCTGGACGATGCTGTGGCGACGACAGAATGGTCGCTGGCGCATTGTGCAGGAGCATCTCTCCGATACGCCGGAAAGTACGGAGCCGGGACCGCAGGCTACCATCTCGCATTCTTCGCACTGACCGGGTCGGGGTTCTGGTCGTGGCGCGGGTCGCGGCACTGCCACCACGGTCGGGGTACTGCCACAGCGGTCGGGGTACCGCCACTGCGGTCGGGGTCTTCCTCCAGTCGGGGTTTGGGCCCGGGTCGGGGTCTTTAGGGCAGTCGGGGTCGGGGCTCCGGTCTGGCCGACGCTGCGCTGGGCGTCTGGGGGCGGCGGTTGCGGGGTCGGGGGGCGTGGGTTGGCGTGGTGTGCCCCGACAGGTAGCCCCCGGCCTCGACCCTGACCCCGCCGCCCGCTGTCTGGGTCGGGGCCCGGGTCTGGCCGACGCTGCGCTGGGCGTTGGGGGGGGCAGTCGGGGGGGGGCGTAGGTCGGCGTGGTGTGCCCCGACAGGTAGCCCCTGGCCTCGACCCTGACCCCGCCGCCCGCTGTCTGGGTCGGGGCTCCGGCCTGGCCGACGCTGCGCTGGGCGTCTGGGGGCGGCGGTCTGGGGGGGCGGGGGGGGGGCGTAGGTCGGCGTGGTGTGCCCCGACAGGTAGCCCCAAGCCCCGACCCTGACCCCGCCGCCTCCTGTCTGGGTCGGGGCTGGGGTCTGGCCGACGCTGCGCTGGGCGTTGGGGGGGCGGTCGGGGGCGCGCGCGGCGGGGGGCGGTCGGGGGGCAGGGGTTGGGGGG